>PMST01000145.1 GCA_003168295.1 Actinomycetota bacterium | reverse complement strand
ACGTCTTGGACTGCGCCGCCGCCGCGATCTTCGCATCCGCCTCAGCCAGGAACTTCTCGGCCAGGTACGCGGTCTCGTCTTCGGCGATACGCAGGTGCACCGGGTGGATCTTCCCGGCGCGCAGCGCCGCGAAGGTGACCGGCAGCCGCGCCGCCACACTGCACGCGTACACGATCTGATCGGCCGCCGTCTGCCAGCTCAGGTGCAGATCCGGAGCCAGCTCATCGGCCGCGAACTCCCGCACCTTCGGCGCGCCCGGCAGCCCCGCGACCGCCGCATTGGGATCACGAGAATCCAGACCACGGCCGCGAGAGGAGCTGTCGGGGGCGGGATCGGGGGCTGGGGCGGGGCGGCGGGGGTCGGGGCGGGTGGCGTACTCGCGGATCGCGGTCAGCTCGGCCCAGGCCGCGAACGACCCGATCCGCCGGACCGCCACGATGATCCCGGCCAGGTCGTCATCGGACAGCGTGGCCAGGATCTTCTCATCGGTGGTGGCGGCGTGCACGAGGGTCGCCAGGACCGGGCCGGGCTGCATCTGGTGCGCGGTGCCGTCCTGCCCGAACCCCGCCCCGGCGATATCCCCGGCCGTCAGCTCCTCCCCCGCGACCGCCGCGGCCATCAGCTCCGCGAGGTAGGCCGCGCTGTCCTCTTCCTCGTCCCCGGACCACGGGGGTTCCGGGGCCTGGGAGGGTTCGGGGGCGCCGTCGTTCCCGCCGGCCGACCCGGACCCGGAGCCGGAGCCGGTGGGCTCGGGGGCGTCCGGGTCGGGATCGGGGGACGGGGCCGGGGGCATGAACCACCTCTCGTTCGGGAGAAAAGAAGGAAGGGGGCTTGGGAACAAGAATACCATCTCTCGACTATTTGTTCGAGGCATTAGGAACATTTTTTCTATGACATGGTGGGTGCGGCGGCTAGCGGAACCATGGGGCGTTAAGGTCGGTCCGTGCAGGCACTGGGTGAGGACGGGGCGCCGCGGCGGGCGGGTTACCGGCGGTCGACGGGGACGCCGCGCGGTGAGGCCAGGCGGCAGGATCTGCTCGACCGGGTCACCGAGGACCTCGCGGCCAACGGGCTGGTGGACTTCTCGCTCCGGCGGGCCGCGCGGGCCGCGGGGACCACGCATAAGGTGCTGCTTTACCACTTCGACGGAGCCGACGACCTGCTCAGGCAGGCCATCTTTCAGCTGCGCGAACGGCGCATCAGCCGAGGGCTGGCCGCCGCCGCCGAAGGGCCGCGGCTGGCGGACCGGGTGCGCGCGGTGTGGCCGGTCCTGATCAGCGAGGAAGCCCGGGTGCTCGATCAGGCCATCGGCCTGGCGCTTTACGACTCCGCTCGGTACGCGGAACTGGGCCAGGCGTCGCAGCAGTACCTGCCCGCGCTGCTGTCCCTGTGTCCGGCGGACTGGTCTGAGCGGCGCAAGCTCGAGGTCGCGGAGATGATTCTCGCGGTACTCCGGGGGTTCGTGGTGGGCAGGCGGACCAGCGGGGACACTGAGGGAATCGCCGCGGGATTCGAGGCCTTGATGCGGGCGCTGGACCGGGAAGAGGCGGCCGGCGAATAGCGATGGCCAGCGAATGCGGCGGCCGGTGATGCGGCGGCCGGGCGAGAAACGGGCCTGCTGGACATTATGTGAACCACATGGTTCACTTCTTGCATGACACGTATTGAGCTTTCCGCGGGGCCGATCGATTATCAGGACACGGGCGGCGCGGCGACCGGGACAAGCAGCGAGCCGGTGATCGTGCTGCTGCACGGGCTGATGATGGACGCCTCGCTGTGGGACGAGGTGATCGCCGAGCTGCCCGCCGGGTACCGGTGCGTGGCCCCCACGCTGCCGTTCGGCGCGCATCGGCACGCGATGCAGGCCGACGCCGACCTGTCGCTGCCCGGGATCGCGCGGCTCGTCGCGGAGTTCCTCGACCGCCTCGATCTGGCCGACGTCACCCTGGTCGGGAACGACACCGGCGGAGCGCTCGTCCAGTTGCTCATCGGCGACGGAGGGTCCACCCGGGTCGGACGGGTGGTGCTCGCCTCGTGCGACGCGTTCGACAACTTCCCGCCCGGGCTCACCGGGAAGACGCTGGTGCTGGCGGGCAGGCTGTCACCAGGGATGTTCGGGGTGTTCATGCAGCAGATGCGGCTCCGGATGGTCCGGCGGCTGCCGTTGGCGTTCGGCTGGCTGACCAAGCGGGGGGACGCGGCCACCGCCCGGTGGATGAAGGCGGTGCTGACGCAGCCCGAGATCCGGCGCGACACCGTGCGCATGCTGCGAACGGCGATGGCCGATCCCAAGCTCCTGCTCGCCGCGGCTGAGGGGCTGCCGGGCTTCGGGGGGCCCGCCCTGGTGGTCTGGGCCCGCGAAGACCGGGTGATGCCGCCGGAGCACGGCCGGCGGCTGGCCGGGCTGTTCCCGGACGGACGGCTGGTCGAGATCGACGACAGCTACACCCTCATCCCGCTGGACCAGCCCGCCAGGTTCGCTCAGGTCATCCGGGACTTCATTGCGGCCCCTGAGGTAGTTGCCCGTACTCAGCACAGCGAGAAGTGAAACCACGCCCCGTTCGGCTCAATGGTCGTAGCGGCCCTTGATGCGGTCACCGTTCGGGTCGAACGGGGGGCGCAGGTGGACAGCGGCCTTGTACAGGCCACCGCCGACGTTGACCTGGTACTCACCGGTCCGCACGATATCCGGCGTGAGCACGTGGTCTTCTGGGTGGCGGACGTAGGCCATCCCGACGCCGCCGCCGACGGCTTCGCCCCAGGCGCCTGAGGTCACCTGGCCGACGGCGACCCCGTCCCGGAGCACCAGCTCACCGCCCCAGATCGCGGCGTCCGGGTCGGTCAGCACGAGCGAGACCAGGCGGCGGCGGGGGCCGTCGGCGCGGGCCCGCTCGACCGCCGCCCGGCCCAGGAACGGCAGGGCGGTCTTGAGCTTGCAGGCGAACAGCAGGCCGGCCTCGACCGGGTTGTCGTCTGGCGTCAGCTCGCGGCCGAAGGCCCGGTATCCCTTCTCCAGCCGCATCGACTCGATCGCGTAGTAGCCCGCGTTAGCCAGGCCAAGGTCCGCGCCCGCCGTCATGAGGTCCTCGTAGGCACCCACCGCGAACTCCGCGGGGACGTACAGCTCCCAGCCGAGCTCACCCACGTAGGTGATCCTGGTCGCGCGGACGGTGGCGTACCCGAGGTCGATCTCGTGGCTGGAACCGAACGGGAACGCCTCATCGCTGAAGTCATGGCGAGACAGGCGTGACAGCAGCTCGCGGGACTTGGGGCCCATGACGCCGTACACGGCGTAGGCGGACGTGACGTCGACCAGGGACGCGTGGCTGTCCGCGGGAATCCGCCTGGTGATGTGGTCCTTGTCGCGTTCGGTGGACGCTGCACTGCTGACCAGCAGGAATTCGTTCGGTGACAGGCGAGTGACGGTGATGTCGGCCTCGTAGGTGCCGCGCGCGTTGAGCATTCCGGTGTAGACGGTCCGGCCGGGTTCGACCGCGACGTCGGCCGTGCACAGCCACTGCAGCACCTGCTCGGCGTCCCGGCCGGTGACCAGGTACTTGGAGAAGCTGGTCTGGTCGAACAGGGCGACGGCGGCGCGGGCGGCGCGCTGCTCGGCGGAGGACCAGGGCTGCCAGTTCTGCTGGCCCCAGCTGTACTCGATGCCCGTTTGGTAGCCGGACGGGGCGAAGAAGTTCGCGCGTTCCCAGCCCATCTTGGCGCCGAAGCTCGCGTTGGCCTGCTTGAGCAGGTGATACGCCGGGGACCTTCGGAACGGACGGGCGCTGGTCAGCTCGCGGTTCGGCCAGGGCACGGCGTAGTGCAGGCCCAGAACCTCGCTGACCCGGTCGTGCAGCCACTGGTTGTTCCCGTGGAACCGGGCGAAGCGGCGGATGTCGACCGCGGAGGCGTCCAGGCTCGGCTCTCCGGAGACAATCCACTCGGCCAGCGCCCGGCCGGCGCCGCCCGCGGACGCGATACCGACAGAGTTGAAGCCGGCGCCGACGAAGAAGTTCCGCAGCTCCGGCGCCTCGCCGAGAATGAACTGGTTATCCGGGGTGAAGCTCTCCGGGCCGTTGTAGAACATCTTGATCCCGGTCTCGGCCAGCGCCGGAATCCGCTTGACGGCGCTGTCCATCAGGATCGCGAAATGGTCCCAGTCCTCCTCAAGCAGCTGGAACTCGAACGGGTAGGGCAGCTGGTCGGGCGCGACCCAGGGCTTGGCCTCGGGCTCGAAGCCGCCGACGAGCAGCCCGCCTACCTCTTCCTTGATGTAGGTGTAGCCGTCCGGGTCGCGCAGGATCGGCAGGTCCCGGTGCACGCCGTCGATCTGTTCGGTCACGACGTAGAAGTGCTCGGCCGAGTGCAGCGGCACGGTGACGCCGCACATCGCACCGACCTGCTTGGCCCACTGGCCGGCGCAGTTGACGACCACCTCGGCCTCGACATCTCCGCGGTCGGTGCGGACGCCGGTGACGGCATTGTCTTTTGTGCTGATACCGGTGACCCGGGTCCGCTCTCGTATCGCGACGCCGCGGTCGCGGGCGCCGCGGGCCAGCGCGGCGGTCAGGTCGGTCGGGTTGGCGCGGCCGTCGCCGGGCAGCCAGATCGCTCCGGCGAGGTCGTCGACGGCCATGACCGGGTAGAGCTCGCGGGCCCGCCGCGGGCTGATCAGCTCGCACTCCAGCTGGTAGGCCTCGGCGTTGGCGGCCGTCCGCTTGAGCTGGGTGAAGCGATCCGGGGTCCGGGCCACGGTGACGCCGCCGCAGCGGCGGAAGCCCGCGGACAGGCCGGTCTCGGCCTCGATCCGCTCGTAGAGTTCGGCGGAGTACTGGACGAGGCGGGTGCCGGCGAGAGAGGAACGAAGCTGGCCCACCAGTCCGGCCGCGTGCCACGTGGTGCCGCAGGAGAGCTGTCCCTGCTCGAGCAGCAGCACATCGGTCCAGCCTTCGCGGGCCAGATGATAGGCGACGCTGGCGCCGATCACTCCCCCGCCGATGATCACGACGCGGGCGCGGCTGGGGAGAGCGGGCGGCTCAGTCATCGCGCTGGATCTCCTCGACCAGGCTGGTGAAGCTGCCGGCGGTGAAGCAGGCGGCCGCGCCTTCGAAGCGTTCCATCGCCCACGACCAGAAGTCGAAGTCGATCGGGCTCACCGCGTTCTGGATCGCGCCCCACAGCGTCCATCCGTACCGGCCGACCTCGCCGAGCAGCCGGGCCCTGGCGATTTTGCTCCGCCTGGGCTGGCCGTAATAGGCCGTGACGAGCTCGGTCAGGGCATCGGGCGCGAGATTTGCCTCGGCCCCGATGTTGCCGAGCTCGAAGCAGGCGTCGTTATTGCCGGACAGCTCGTAGTCGATCAGCCAGATCCGGTCCCCGTCGTCGATGAGGTTGGCGGCCAGCAGGTCGTTGTGGCACGGGACCGCTTCCGCGGCCTTGGCGGCCAGCGCCTGCTCGGCGGCGCGGAACTGCGGCAGCAGGTCGTCATATCCGGCCGGGATGCGGANNAAGTCGTTGCCGAAGCGCTGACCGGAGTGCAGCCGGCGGCACGCCTGCGCGATGCGCGGGATGTTGTCCGCGGCGGCGACGTCGGCGGGGCCAAGGGTCCGGCCCTCGATGTAGCCGATGACCAGCAGGCTGTCTTCGGGACGGTACTCGACGACCGGCGGGCCCGCCCCGGCGGCGGCGGCGGCCACCGCGTTGCGGTACTCGCAATCGCGGTCGATGGCGAGCAGTTCGCTGCTGTTATCCGAGATACGCGCGACGAAGGTCCCGTCCGGCGTGGCCACCCGGTAGTTGCGGTTGGTGAGGCCGCCGGACAGCTCGCTGACCATGCGCGGCTGGCCGGCCAGGCTGTTCGTTCGGTCCCATAGGGCATCGAGTTCCGCGGACATCCCTCCCCCGTCACTAACGGTCTGGACCGTAAGGGCCACCGTATGCCACCGGCCTGGAAAGGGTCTAGACAGTTAGCGGTAGCGCCCGTACATTTAGCGCTCAACGGGGATCCCGTCGGTCTCAAAGGAGGCCAATGACATGCGCACCGGAACCCATGCCGCCAGCGGGTCCGAGCGGGACTCCGCTGACCTGGCCCGCTTCGGCTACTCACAAGAACTCAAGCGTTCGCTCGGGCTGTTCAGCTCGTTCGCCGTCGCCTTCAGCTACATCTCACCGTCGACCGGTATCTTCACCCTGTTCGCGCTCGGCCTGACCACCCTCGGCGGGGTGTTCATCTGGACCTGGCCGGTGGTAGCCCTCGGCCAGTTCATCGTCGCGCTGAACTTCGCCGAGGTCTCCAGCCACTTCCCGGTGGCCGGTTCGGTCTTCCAGTGGACGAAGTACCTGGCCAGCCGGAGTTACTCCTGGTTCACCGGCTGGATCTACCTGTTCGCCGGCATCCTCACCGTCACCGCGGTGGTGGCCACATTGCCGCTGGCGCTGATCCCGGCTTTGAACGGGCTCGGCTGGCACTCGCTGAACGCGGCCAGCCTGCACACCCAGCTGGTGGTGGCCCTCATCACGCTGGTCGTGATCACCGTGCTCAACATCTACGGCGTCCGCCTGGTCGCGATCATCAACAACACCGGCGTGCTGTTCGAGATCCTCGGCATGTTCGTGTTCGCGCTGATCCTGATGGCGTTCCACAACCACCAGGGCTTCCACGTCGTGACCAACAGCGCGGGGTTCCACGTCGGGCCCAGCTCGTTCCTGGCCGCGATGTTCATGAGCCTGTTCGTGATCTACGGCTTCGACACCGCGTCGACGCTGGCCGAGGAGACCAAGGATCCCCGCCGGGCCGCGCCCAAGGCGGTGCTGTTCTCGGTGGTCGGCGCGTTCATCATCGGCGGGGTGTTCCTGGTCGGCACGCTGGTCGCGATCCCGAACCTGGGGGCCGCGGTGAAGGGCGCGTACGGGCCCGCGGCGATCATCGAGGCCAACTTCTCCACCGGCTTCGCGACCCTGTACCTGTTCGTGGTCTCGGCGGCGATCTTCGTCTGCTGCCTGTCGATCCTGGCGGCCACGATCCGGCTCTGCTTCGGGATGGCGCGGGACAACCAGCTTCCGGCCTCCGGGTCGCTGTCCAAGGTCTCGCCCGGGCTGCACACCCCGGTGTGGTCGTGCATCGTGGTCGCGGTGATCGCCGCGATCCCGTTCATCAAGTACTCCGGCGCCGGGACCATCGCGATCGCGGCCACCGGCATGATCTACCTGAGCTACTTCCTCGGCAACATCGTGATCATGCGCGCCCGCGCCCGGGGCTGGCCCAAGGCCAAGGCGCCGTTCCGGCTTGGCCGCTGGGGCCTGCTCGTCAACGTGGTCGCGCTGCTCTACGGCGGGGCCATGCTGGTCAACTTCGCGTGGCCGCGGGCGATCAGCAACCCGGAGCCGCGGCAGACCGGCGGCCTGCTCAGCCTGGGACTCGGCTTCCTGAACCGGATTCCGATCCTGTGGACGGTGGTGATCGTGATCGCGCTGATCGGGGCCATCTACTACCTGATCGTCGGGCGGACCAAGGCGTTCGCGCCGGTGACGGCGCCATCCCCGGACGACGATCTGCAGCCGGCCACGGGCACCGGAGGCACGGCGCCGGCGTGACGGCTGAGCGGGCAGCATGACGGCTGAGCGGGCGCGCGGATTGGCCAGGTCCGGGGGCCGGCGACGGCCACGGCCCGCGCTGCGGACGAGCACCCGGCCGCCGCCGGAAATCGTGCGCGAGCCCGGCACCACGGTGCACGCGCAGATCGAGGACTGGCTGGCCGGGCAGATCGCCGAGGGCGCGCTGGTGGCCGGCGACCGGCTGCCCACCGAGCATGACCTGGCCGCGTGGTTCGGGGTCAGCCGGATGACGCTGCGGCACGCGCTGGCCGAGCTGGCCAAGCGCGGGCTGGTGACCAAGACGGTGGGACGGCACGGCGGCACCTTCGTGGCCGCACCCAAGCTGGAGCAGGACCTCACCACGCTGGCCGGCTTCTCCGAGCAGCTGCGCCGGCACGGGATGGTCGCCGGCGCCCGGGTGCTGTCCGCCCGGCTGCGCCCGGCGGGACCGGCCGCACGGGCTGCCCTGCAGATCGGGGCGGATGATCAGGTGCATGAGATCCGGCGGATCCGGCTGGCCGACGGCCGGCCGATCGCCCTGGAGCACTCGCTGTTCCCGGCCGCCCGGTTTCCCGGCCTGCTAGACCTCCGGCTGGACGGTTCGCTCTACGAACTGCTCGAGGTCAGGTACGGGCTGCGGCCGCACCGGGCCCGGGAGAGCCTGGAACCAGTGACCGCCGGGGTGCGCGAGGCCGAGGCGCTCGAGGTGAACCTGGGCGCGCCGCTGATGCTGGTGGAGCGCACCGCCTACGCGCGTTCGGGCGAGCCGCTGGAGTTCGCCCGGGATCTGTTCCGCGGGGACCGGACGCGGGTCGTGCTGTGGACCTCCGGGCTGGCCGAAGACCTCTGAGGGCGCCTGTCTTACGGGTATTGGGCTGCTTTCGACGGCCGGCTTCGGGCGGCTTCGGCCGGCTTCGGAAATTCACCCCTCGCGGGCGGTTACGGAATCGCCGGGCGAGACGCACTATGGGAAGTATGGAAACCGGTGCGAGCGCGGCCTGGTCCGCTGGTTTGAGCGCCGAGGAGATCGGTCAGGATTCTCCGCCGGACTTGGAGTTCGAGAGCTCGCCGACGAGCTGGACCTGGGACACGTCCCACCTGGATTTCGGGCTGGGCGGGCCGGTGATCCCGCCGCCGCCGAGCACCACGCTCTCGTCCTGCTCGGCGATCCCGCCCCCGCCCAGCACGGCCCTGTCGGGTTCGCTGATACCGCTGCCCCCGAGCACGGCGCTGTCCGGGTCAGTGATCCCGCCGCCGCCCTCCACAGCGCTCTCGTCCTGCTCCGTCATCCCGCCTCCGCCCAGCACGGCGCTGTCCGGATCGGTCATCCCGCCGCCGCCAAGCACCGTACTGCCGGGGTCGGTCATTCCCCCGCCGCCCCGGACGGGCCGGTGAACCGCCACGATCCCGGCGGGGGCCGGCCGCGAGAGGAGCGAAACCGCGTCCTCGGCTTTCCGGTCGGGAACGGCGGGCGGTCCAGCGGCGGCGAAGAGCCGCAGCATGTGATGGGTATGCCTGCTGACTGGTTCGAATCCGCGGATCTCAGCCCGCTCCGCTGGCTGGCCCATCCCGGGCAGGGGTACAGGCGATGGGCCAGGCGCCGGGTGGAAAGAAGAAACAGCGGGGACTAGTGGTCCTGGCTGGCGCGGGCACGGCCGGTGCCCCTGGTCACGATGAACACGATCGCGGCGAGGAATCCGAGCCACAGCCACGGCACCACGGCGTGGGCGACGGACAGGGTGACGATGACCAGGAGCACCAGGACGAGAAGCGGATGGCGGCGCCCTCGCCGGCGCACCGGCATGGCCGGAGCCTCGGCTTGCGGCCGGGTGTTCATGTCGGGGAGGTCATCGAACAGGCCGCTGAGGTCGGCGCGGGTCTTGGCGCTCATCGCGCGCCCGGCCCGCTCGTCGAACTCGGCCTGGTCGAGGCGCCCCTCGGCGAAGTGCTCGCCCAGACGGTCGGCGACCGCCTGGCGGTCGGCGTCCGAGACGCGCAGGTGCTGATCGGAAGAGGGTCCGCGGAACAGCGGTGCGAAACCGCGGGGCCAGGACTGGCCGGCCTGGGACTGGCTGCCCTGAGACTGGCTGCCCTGAGACTGGCTTGAATTCGTGGACATGATGCTTTTCTCCACTGACTAACGTGACCGGGACTGAAAGGAATCGATGAGCGAGCTGGCGATGGACTGGTCGCTGCCCTCTTCGGGGATCAGCAGCAGGCCGGCCAGGTAGAGCGGGATGCCGGCGCCGCCGACGACGGTCAGGACGACGAAGGCGATCCGGACGATGGTCACGTCCACGCCGAAGTAGTGGGCCAGGCCAGCGGCCACCCCGGCCAGCATGCGGCCGGAGAAGGGGCGGCGCAGGGCGCCGCGCTCAGAGCCGAAGGCGAACGGGGACCCGGTGGGGCCGGACGCGGTGTGGTGGTCGGACTCGGCGGTGGGGGTTTCGGTGGTGGGAGTTTCTGCGGTGTTCTCGGTGGTGGTGTTCATGGCTCTAGCTTGGCTCCGCGGGCTACGCGCGCACATCGGGAAGAGCCCCGGTGCATCCCTGATCCTGGCAGGCCGGGATCAGGGTCAGCTCAGGGATGTCCCGGATAGCCAGGTAGGGGTGGCTAGGCGATGATGGGGTACGTGGAGCATCCGACGCGCTGGCATCGCCACCCGGCCAGGTTCAGGCACCGGGAGGGTAACGGCGGTCCGCTGCGCCGCGACCCAGCCGACCGCCTGGGCGGCGGGGTCGCCTCCGGCGTGGCGGCGTGGAAGGGCTTCAACGTCACCACGGTGCGGATCGCTTTCGTGCTGCTGACCGTGGTGACCAGCGGAATCGCGGTGGCGGTATACGTCCTGGCCTGGCTGGTAATACCGGCGGCCGGAGGCGGCCCGAGCATCGGCGCCAAGGCCAGGTCCGACGCTCAGGGCATCAGGCTCGCGGCCGCCCTGGCCTCGCTGCTCGTCCTCGTGCTACTCGTGGCCGCCGCGGTCAGCGACAGCTGGCTCATCAACTGGGCGTGGCCGCAGGTGCTCAGCGTGGCCGGACTCGTGCTGATCTGGCGGAACGCTCCCGCGGACGAGCAGGCCACCATCCGCCACCTGGTGCAGCCGCTGGAGGTGGCGACGGGCATGACGGTTGGTGTCGCGACTCCGCGCCGGCGAGCGGCGCTGCGTCTGACGATCGCCGGCCTGCTCCTGCTCGGCGGCTCGGCCTGGCTGTTCTCGCTGCACGGGAGCGTTGCCCTGCTGCGCCCGCTGGGCGGGGTAGCGCTGATCATCGCCGCCATCGTGCTGGCCCTGGGCCCGTGGTGGCTACGGATCGCCCGCGAGCTCGACCTCGAACGGCAGGCCAGGGTCCGGGCCGAGGAACGGACCGACATCGCCGCCCGGGTGCATGACTCGGTGCTGCAGACGCTGGCCCTGATCCAGCGTCGCGCCGACGACCCGGCCAAGGTCATCCAGCTCGCCCGGCTGCAGGAACGCGAGCTGCGCGCCTGGCTGTTCGAAGGCCGGGTGCCGAATGAACTAGACGCGGATCTGACGCTGGCGGCCGGCGTCCGGCAGATCCAGCAGGATGCCGAGACCAGGTACGGGGTCCCGGTGGAGGCGGTGACCGTTGGTGATACCGAGCTCGACGACAACCTGAGAGCCCTGCTCGCGGCGGCCCGGGAGGCGACGATCAACGCGGCGAAGTGGTCCGGTGCCGATGTCATCTCGCTGTTCGCCGAGGTCGAGCCCGCGGAGGTATCGCTCGTCGTCCGCGATCGCGGTCAGGGCTTCGACCCCGAGGCGGTCCCGGCCGACCGCAAGGGCCTGGCGGAATCCGTGCACGGCCGGATGACCCGCCGCGGCGGCACCGCAACCGTGAGCACCGCCGTGGGCGAGGGCACCAAGGTCACCCTGAAGATGCCGCGCACCGCGGAGCCGCAGACCCAGGGTCCTAGCCCGGTCGGCCGGAAATGAGCGCGCTGCGGCCGCGGGTGGTCTTGGTCGATGATCACGGGTTGTTCCGGTCCGGGGTGCGGGCCGAGCTCGGGCGCGAGGTCGATGTGGTGGGTGAGGCCGACGACGTGCAGCCCGCGATCGCCCTGATCGCCGAGCTCCTGCCCGACGTGGTGCTCCTCGACGTCCACCTTCCCGGCGGCGGCGGGCAGGCCGTGATCCAGGCGGTCAAGGGCGCCCACCCGCAGGTGCGTTTCCTCGCGCTGTCCGCCTCGGACGCCCCCGAAGACGTGATCGCGGTGATCAGGGCGGGCGCGCGGGGCTACGTGACCAAAACGATCTCCACCGCCGAGCTGGCCGACGCGGTCCGCCGGGTCGCGGCGGGTGACGCGGTGTTCTCGCACCGGCTGGCGGGGTTCGTCCTTGACGCCTTCGCCGCGTCGCCGTCGGCCGATGACCTGAAGCCTTCCTTCGACCCCGAGCTCGAGCAGCTCACCAACCGGGAGCGGGAAGTGCTCAGGCTGATCGCCCAGGGCTACACGTACAAGGAAATCGCCCGCGAGCTGTACATCTCGGTCAAGACGGTGGAGAGCCACGTGTCTTCTGTGCTGCGCAAGCTGCAGCTGTCGACCCGGCACCAGCTGACCAGGTGGGCCGCGGAACGCCGGCTTTGAGCTAAACGACAGCAACGGGCCCCCGCTGGTGTCAGCGGGGGCCCGTTTCTCTAGTTTGGTTTAGGCGGGATTATGCGGCGGAGTGGCCGACGCCCAGGTCCAGGTCCTCCTGGTGCGCGTCGGCGGCGGCCTCCTCGGCGTGCGCTACGACCCGATCCGAGCCTAGGTGGCTGTTCACGGCGAAGTAGAACACGACCAGGCTGAACACCGCGATAGCCCCGAGGTCCCACCAGAACGGCAGGTGGACGCCGAGCTTGGCGCCGAGGAACGTGGCGTAGCCGCCGCCCGAGCCGGTGTTGCCCGGGCCTGAGCTGATCCCGCCGACGTAGCTGCCGCCGAAGATGGAGAAGATGGTCAGGCCGATGATCCACGGGATCGCGAACGCCCCGGCCCGGAAGTCCAGCGGCTCCTGGTTCGGGTCGAGCCGGCGGGCGATGACGTACAGGACCAGGAAGAAGGCCACGGCGGCGTCGATCTTGAGGTCGTTGGCGGTGCCGCTCCAGTAGATGATGAACCCGGAGACCACGAAGCTGAACGGGGCGATGATGTTCAGGATCGGCGCCCGGTACGGCCGGACCCGGTCCGGGTCGGCCTTGCGCAGCGACACCGCGGCCACCGGGGCGAAGCTGTACATGAACGACGACGCCGCGGTGATGGCACCGACCAGCGTCGACCAGCTGCCGAACGGCAAGAACAGGACGCAGCCGAAGACGCCGCCGAAGATGATGCTGAACCAGGGCACGCCGCGCCGGTCGATGCTGGAGAACACCGGCGGCAGGTAGCGGGTCTTGGCCAGCGAGTACGACAGGCGCGAGGCGGCGCTGACGTAGACCAGGCCGGTCCCGGCGGGGGAGACGACCGCGTCGATGATCAAGATGGTGCCGAGCCAGCCCAGGCCGACCGAGGTGGCCAGGGTGTAGTACGGGCCGAACTTATTGACGGTGCCGAACGGGTCATGCCAGCCGTGGGCGGCGAGGGTGGCCGGGTTCAGCGCGCCGGTGAAGCACAGCTGCAGCAGGATGTAGAGGGCGGCGCCCAGCAGCATGGAGCCGACGACCGCGAGCGGCACGTCCCGCTTGGGGTTGCGCGCCTCGCCGGCCAGCTGGGCGGCCTGCTCGAAGCCTTCCAGGGCGAACACGATGCCGAGCGGGATCGCGACGAACACGCCCTTGATGCCGAACGGCATGAAGCCGCCGGCCGCGGAGAAGTTCGAGCCGTGGAAGACCTTGGCCATGATCAAGATGACGGTGCCGAACGGCACCAGGATCTTCCAGTACATGGCGACCGTGTTGGTCCTGGCCATCCACTTGATGCCGAACAGGTTCAGCGCCGTGAAGATGAACATGAAGGCGATCGCGACGATCAGGCCCTTGCCGGTAAGCAGGCCGGTGGTCCCATTCACCAGCCCGTGCCAGACCTTGGCGTCGAGGTACCCGAGCGTGGCCTCGACCTCGATCGGCGCGACGGCCATTGCCTGCAGGTAGGAGTAGGTCC
>PMST01000036.1 GCA_003168295.1 Actinomycetota bacterium | reverse complement strand
CTCGGGTCGAGCGTCCGGCCCAGGCGCTGGAGGCGTTGCTGGGGACGGGCTTCGTGACGTGGCGGCCTGGTGAGGCGAGTACGTCTGCGGGCTTCGCTCCCCCGCTGTACCGGGCGGCGCTGTACGCCGATCTGGCTCCCACCCGGCGCCGGGAGCTGCACCGGGCCGCGGCAGAATCCCTCGACGCGGCCTCTGCCCTGCGGCACCGGGTGGCCGCCGCGGAAGGGATCGACGACGACCTGGCCCGGGATCTTGATGAGTCGGCGGCCGGGAGGGCCAGCGAAGGAGCCCGGAGCGTGGCGGCCACGTATCTGCTGTGGGCGTCTTCGCTTGGCTCTGGTTCTCAGCTGAATGAACGACGGGTGTTGGGAGCAGCCCGGCTGCTGCTCCAGGACGGGCAGACGACGCGCGCCGCTGAGCTTCGTGAGCGGGTGGAGAGATGCAGCGAAGGACCGCTGCGGAGCCTGGTTCTGGGGCAGCTGGCGTGGGAGGAAGGTGCTAGCGTCCCCGCGGAATCCTGGCTCATCGAGGTATCGAAGTCGGCGGGTGGATCGGAGCCTGACGGTGAGGTTGCCGCCGCGGCGCTCGGTCACCTCGGCACCTTGTATTACACCCAGGGCCGGGGCCAGGAAGCCATCGACGTCGCAACGAGATTGCTGGCGCTGAGCAACCTGCCCGGCGAGCTGGAGCGAAGCGGCTGGATAGCGCTCGCGGCCGGAACGGCCGCAGACCACGGTGCCCCGGCGGCTCTCGATCGCCTCGCCAGCCGGCTGCCCCAGCCCGCTGAGAGCGTGCCGGCGGCTGACGCCGACCTGCTTATCGTGCGCGGTGTGCTGGGATTTTATGCCGGAAGGACAACGGCGGCCATCGCCGACCTGCGGGCGGCGATCCGGTTGGCTCGCCACGGCGCCGCCGCCGCCCAGCTGCCCAGAGCGCACGTGCAGCTTTCGCAGCTGTTGCTGAGCTCGGGGGAGTGGGACGAAGCGCTCGTCCATGCCCGGGCGGCCCTGTCGCTGGTGTCGGCCGAACGGCGGGTCTGGATGGAGGCGCAGGTGCACGCCGCGCTGGCCCGGCTGTTCGGCGGCCGGGGCGAGTGGCAGCGAGCCGGCGAGCACCTCGCATCGGCAGACGCCGCTGCGGGAGAGGCGGGCACCATCGAGGCAGTCGTCACCACTCGCGTCGCCCGGGCAGCGGTGGCCAGGGCCCGCAACGATCAAGAGCAGGTCGTGAAGAACCTCGTCCCGCTGGTCGAAAACCCCCGCGTGATCCCCATGGCAACTTCCCTGGCGTGGTGGCCCAGCTTGATCGGGTCGATGATCGATGGCGGCGAGCTGGCCGAAGCAGCCGGGCAGATCGAACTGCTCGACACTGCAGCGCAGCAACGTGGCCTGAATATGCAAGCCCGCATTACCGGGGTCCGCGCCCACCTGGAGGCGGCTCGGGGACGCCCCGATCAGGCGTGCACCAGCTACGGCCACGCGATCGCCCTGCTCGGCCCGGACGACCCGCTTCTTGACCGGGCCGAGCTTCATCACAGGTTCGGTCAGCTGCTGGCCGCGCGAGGGGGCAGGCGACGCCAGGCTGTCGACCAGCTTCGCGTTGCCTGCGACCTGTTCGCCAAGGCGGGCGCAGAACCGTTCCTGTGCCGGGTGGAGGCCGACCTGGCCTCGCACGGGATCACCGTCGGCCGGCCAGGATCCCGATCCCCTCTGGAGTTGACCGCCCGGGAGCGCGACGTCGCCGTCCTGGTAGCGAAGGGGATGACCAACCGGGAGGTCGCCGCCGAGCTGTATGTCAGCCCGAAGGCCATCGACTACCACCTGGGTCACATTTTCGGGAAGCTGGGGATCACGTCAAGGCGGGACCTGCGCCAGCGGGTGTTCAACTAGGCGTTTCACCCAGGGACCGCCGTCTCGCCCCGGAGCATGCTCAGAGCATGCACATCCTCATCGACATCACCCGGTCGGGCGACGGGCGGCTGGCAGGCACGGCCAGGCCGGCCGGTTCGGCCGGCGAGGGTCGCCGTTTCGCCGGCGTGATGGAACTCGTTGCCTGCCTGGAGCAGCTATGCACCACCGCGTCGCACCACGGCATGCCTTCCGGATCGGATCGCGGCCCCTGTCCCCGATCCTCACCCACCCCGGCCGATTCCCAGCAGCTGAGCACGGAAGGAAATCACCATGGCTGACCCGGCGAAGGTCCTGTTCCGCAACGCATCCTACGACGGCCAGCTGGTGCGGACACTGGCGGCCGCGCTGGTCGGCAGCGCCGACCTGGGCGAGGCGATGGCCACCGCCCGGCGGATCGGTAAGCCCAGCGGCACGGCATGGTACGACGCCTGGTCACGGACTGCCGACCAGGCGCGGCAAACCGGGGAGAAGGCCCGGGCGTCAGGTGAGCGGGTGAGCGCTCGTCACGGCTTCCTGCGGGCCAGCGAGTATTACCGCCAGGCCTTCTATTTCCTGCGCTCGGACCTCGACGACCGCCGCCTCCAAGAGGCCTATCGCGCCCACGTCGACACGTTCAGAGCAGCGACCGCGTTGATGGACCACCCCGCCGAGGCAGTCCGCATCCCCTACGACACCACAACGGTCAACGGGTACCTCTTCGCTCCAGACGGTGCGGGCGAGGCCAGGCCGACTGTCATCTTTCCGTGCGGGTACGACTCGACCGCGGAAGCCGGCTGGGTCTACGTCCCTGCCGCCGTGGAGCGCGGGTATAACGCGCTGGTCTTCGAAGGACCCGGCCAGGGAGGGGCTCTCTACACCCAGCGCCTGTTCCTGCGGCCAGACTTCGAGCACGTGCTCGCCCCCGTTCTCGACTGGCTGCTGACCCGGCCCGAGGTGCAGCCCGACGCGCTGGTGCTCATCGGGCGGTCCTTCGCCGGCTACCTCGCCCCCCGGGCCGCCTGTTTCGACCACCGCCTAGCCGCCTTGGTCTGCGACCCGGCGCAACCGGACATGGGCGCCCGCATCCCCGGCGGGCTGGCGGGAGAGCTCGCCGTTCCCGTCGTGAAAGCCCAGATGCGGATGAGCGCCGATCGCGCCGAGTTCTTCGGCGCGCGCATGGCGTCCCACGGCCTCGACAGCATCGAGAAGTACTTCGCCGAGCTGCGCCGGTTCACCATGCTCCCGCACGCGCCGCAGACCACCTGCCCCACCCTGATCACCGAGGCCGAGCACGACTTCGCCGGCGGCGGCGGCCAGGCACTGATCGACGCGCTGACAGCCCCGTCACAGCTCGTTCAGCTCACCGAGCACCAGGGAGCT
>PMST01000582.1:5638-5766 GCA_003168295.1 Actinomycetota bacterium | reverse complement strand
GGGATCTCACCGCGACCCCCGCGCGGTGCCCGAGGCTGACCAGGCCCAGCGCCTCGGCCACCGGCCGGGGCGCACTGAGTGTCCCGGCCCACATCCGGCCGGTCTGCGCCACGGTCAGATCCGGCGCG
>PMST01000582.1:0-5564 GCA_003168295.1 Actinomycetota bacterium | reverse complement strand
GCCGCCGTAGCGCCGCCGCAGATCCCTGACCGTGATAACGCCGTTGTCGTCCATGCCACCCAGCTTCCCTCCGGACCAGCGTGACCGCCGGTGCCCGCCATCACCAGTCCCGGTGACATCCGCCCAAGCCGCCCATGACAAACCTCACCGCCCGCCCCGACGCCGGACCGGGCCGCTGTCCCCCGCCGGCCCCCCGCATCACGACCGCGAAAACGCTGGCGCTGCCGGCCGCGGCCAGCAGCGCCAGCACCCTGGGGTGCTCCCGAAAGGGCGCGATCAGCGGGTACGGACGGGCAGGCGGAACCACCGCCGGACGCAGCGACCGCGACCCCCGCGACCCCCGCCCGCGCGATCGCGAGGGCTCGCCGCGGCCAGGCCGGCCGCAGGCCGGCCGATCCCGTCAACGGGATCGTGACATCCGGGACCGCCGCTTCCCGGAGGCCACTGCGCCGACGACGGCGATGGATATCAGCACCGGGGACCACGTGGCATTCTGGCTGGCGGACGCGAACCACCCCGCCCACACCAGCGCCCCGGTCAGGACAAGAACGAACGCCACCAACAACAGGCGCACGCTGGGCTTCTCCTCGGACCAGCGGCGCATCCGGGCAGTACCTGCGCGATCATCCTGAGATCCAGCGCGTTGCGAGTTCTTCATGGCCACTCCGTTCAGTCACGTCCCGGGATGAACCCGGGCTCACAGGTCAAGCATCGCGGCGAACCGGGACTCCCGCCCGTGCCTGCCATCACCAGTCCCGGTGACATCCGCCCGGGCCGGCCATGACAAATCACACGTCCCGCGCCTGGATGCCCTTGCGGGCGACGTCAGAACTCTCCGTCGTCCTCGCCATCGCGTGCGTTCGGGTCGCGCAGCGGCCGCAGCTCTGCAGGCGGCTGGGTGGTGAAGGCGTAGCGACCCAGGCAGTTGAGGTGCGCGTGCCCGAGCGGGGACAGCCGGGCGGCAGCCTCGTCGCGCACGGGCTGGCCGCTGCCGCGCAGGCTCTCCACGATGGCGTCGAGGTAACGGGTCTTCCACAGCACGACGGCGTTGAGGACCAGGCCGAGGGCGGCGACCTGGTCTTCCTGGTCTTCGCGATAGGCCTGCCGGATCTGGCCGCGGTGGCCGTGGCAGATCTTGCGGCCGAGGCGGTGGCGGGATTCCCGCACGGTGAGTTGCCGGTTCATCCGCCGCTGGCAGCTGCCGTCAACGGGGTCGACGAGCGCGAGCAGGTGCAGGGTCTTGGCGATCCGGCCGTACTCGATGAACGCCTGCCCGAGCGGGGCGGGGTGTCCGTCGCGGCCGAACATCCGCACCAAGTCGCAGGCGCGGACCTGGCTGGTGACCAGCGACCCGGCCACCCGCAGCATGTCTGGCCATTGGGTGGCGATCTTGGCGACGTTGACCGTGTTGCGGGCGATCGGCTCCAGCGGCGGGGGAACAAGCGACCGCGTTCACCTATTGAGCGGCGGGGCGCTGTAAGCGAACGGAAAGGTCCGGCTTCTTAGCTTGGCGCCATGAGCATAGCGCTGATCGCGGGGAGGGGATCACGATGAGCTGGTCATCACGCTGCGGCGCACGACCTGTCCGCCGGACACCACCCCGGCGCCGCCAAGGCGCTCACCCTGCTCGGCAGCCGGTAACGGACGGCACCGTGCCAGCCCCGTGCCGGAGCGGCGGCGCCTGTCCGTCAGGTGAGGCAAAGAACTTCGCTGACGCCGAATCATGAGGAGCAGCAGATGGACTGGAACCTGTTCGGCTGTGCCCGCCGAGGGCACGTGACCTACGCGCCGGACGAACCGCAGCTGCGGGACCGGCTGATGGCCCCGGCCGCGGGCGGAACGGCCTGGCGGTGCCTGCGCTGCGGCGTGTTCGTGGCCGGCGGGCCGCGCGGCGGCGGGCCGGCCGCGGCGGCGCCGCTGATCCGCCGGGGCAAGGAACTGCGCAGCGAGCTGATCCTGCGCGTGTTCGCGGTGGAGCGGTTCCTCCGCTTCCTGATCGTGGGCGGCGCGGCCTACGGGGCGTGGCGGTTCACGTCCGACCGGGCCGGGATCCAGCGGGCCTACGACCATGCCCTGCCCGCCATCCGTGCCCTGTACACCGATCTCGGCTTCAACGTCAGCCGCTCCAAGCTGCTCGGGCTGGTCCACCATGCGTTCGTGCTCAGCCCGCGCTTGCTCACCCTGCTGGCCGCCGGGCTGGCCGTGTATGCCCTGATCGAGCTGGCCGAAGCCGTCGGGCTTTGGCTGGGCCAGCGGTGGGGCGAGTACCTTGCCGCAGCGGCGACCTCGATCTTCCTGCCGTACGAGATCTACGACCTGACCGGGAAGATCACCTGGCTGCGTATCGCGGCGCTCGTGATCAACCTGCTGCTGGTCACCTACCTGGTCTGGACCAGGCGGCTGTTCGGCGTCCGCGGCGGCAAGGCTGCCTGCGAAGCGAGATTGCGCTCCGCGTCGGTCATCGAGGAGGAGCAGGCCGCGCTCACCGCGGCGAGGAAGGCCGTGGCCCGGCTCGAGGAGAGCGCCGGCGCGGCCTTCCCGGACCCACCGCCGGCCGGTCCGGCGACCGAGCCGGCCGAGGTGCACTCAACGCCCGGCACCACATCGCAGACACCGGAGGAAGACCGTGAGAAGCTCCACGCGTGACACGCCGCCCGCCCAGGTACCCGCCGGCCAGGTCGCGAGCGAGGCACCGGCCGCCGGGAACGCCCGGCCCACCGCCCTGACCGCCTGGCTCGCCGACCCGGCCTCGTTCACCGCTGAGGTCGTGATGGCGATCCTCGAGTGCCTGCCGTTCTGACCGCGCACGCAGCTGGCCGCGCGACAACCGGGATCCGGGGGATCATAGATCATGCGCGTGCTGGTGGTCGAGGACGAGCGGGACACCGCCGAGGCCCTGTCGTGGGGGCTGAGGGCCGAGGGCTACGTCGTGGACGTGGCCGGCAACGGCGTCGACGGGCTGTGGAAGGCGACCGAGAACGCCTACGACGTCATCGTCCTGGACGTGATGCTGCCCGGCCTGGACGGCTACCAGGTAGCCACGCGGCTGCGCGAGGCGGGCCGGTGGACGCCGATCCTGATGCTCACCGCGATGGACGACGACCTGGACCACGCCGAGGGCCTGGACAGCGGAGCGGATGACTACCTGCCCAAGCCGTTCTCCTACCCGGTGCTGCTCGCGCACCTGCGCTCGCTGACCCGCCGCACGCTCGGCGCCCGGCCGGCGGTGCTGGCCGCGGCGGGCCTGAGGCTGGATCCGGCCAGCCGCACCGCCACCCGCGACGGCGCTCCGCTCGACCTGACCAGCCGGGAGGCCGCGGTGCTGGAGTACCTCCTGCGGCGCAAGGGACACGTGATGTCCAAGACCGAGCTGCTCGAGCACTGCTGGGACGTCAACTACGACGGCGAGCCGGCCGTCGTCGAGGTTCTCATGCACCGGCTGCGGCGCAAGATCGAGCGGCCCGGGCGGCCGCCGGCGATCCAGACCGTGCGCGGCCAGGGTTACATTATCCGGGACGAGGCATGACCGCGGGCGCCGGCCGCGTGAGCGCGCAGCCCCGGGGCTGGCGGCGCCTGGTACGCCGGGCCGGTCCCGCCACGGTGCGCGCCCGCGTCACCGCGGTGGCCGGCCTGGCGCTCACCGCGGCGGCAGTGCTCGGGCTGGTGGTGATGTACCGGCTGCAGCTGAACTCCGCCGACAGCACGATACAAGGCCAGCTGCGCACCTACGCCACCCAGATCGAGCAGTCCGCGGCCAGCTGGCATCGGACCCGGATGCTGCCCCCTTCGGTCCTCGACCCGACCGACCAGGCGCAGGTCCTCGCGCCGGACGGCACCGTGCTGGCCGGCTACCCGCGGAACCTGGCCCACCAGCCCGCGCTCTACACGCTCGCGCCGGGCTCGGCCACGCCGGTCCGGCAGCCGGCCGCGGACCGCGCCGGGCTGCCCGGCGATCTGTCCGACTACGGCGAGCACGCCACGGTCGGCGGCCAGCCGGTCACCATCATCACCATCACCAGCACCTACCTGCGCAGCCAGGTCGACCAGACGTTCGCCCGGCTGCTGATCATCGGCGTGCCGTTCCTGCTGGTGCTGGCCTGCGGCACAGTGTGGCTGGTCGTCGGGCGCGCGCTGCGCCCGGTGGAGCAGATCCGCGGCGCGGTCACCGCGATCACCAGCGCCGACCTGTCGCTGCGTGTCCCGGAGCCCGGCACCGACGACGAGATCGGCCGCCTGGCCCGCACGATGAACGACATGCTGGCCCGGCTGGAGGACTCGGCGGCCCGGCAGCGGCGTTTCGTGGCCGACGCCTCGCACGAGCTGCGCAGCCCGCTGACCGCGATCCGCACCGGGCTGGAGGTGGGCCTGTCCCACCCGGACCGCGCGCCGTGGCCGGAGATCGCGCGCCGGGCCGTGCGGCAGTCGCAGCGCCTCGAACAGCTCATCGCCGAGCTGCTGGTGCTGGCCAAGGCCGGCGCGCACCAGCTCGCGGCGCGCCGCCAGCCGGTGGACCTGGCCGCGCTGCTGGCCGACCTCGCCGCCACGACCCCGGCGCCGGGCATCGGCATCGAGCTGTCCGTTCCGCCCGGGACGGCGACGGCCGGGAACCCGGAGGACCTGTCGCGGATGTTCCGCAACCTGCTGGACAACGCGGTCCGGTACGCGCGCCACCGGGTGCTCATCACCGCCGCCGCCAGGCCGGAGGGCATCGTGGTCGAGATCGCCGACGACGGCCCCGGCATCCCGGAGGAGGAACGGGAGCGGGTGTTCGGCCGGTTCGTCCGGCTGGACGCCAGCCGGGAGCAGGCCAGCGGGTCAGCCGGGCTCGGGCTGGCCATCGCCCGGGAGATCGCGACCGCCCACGGCGCCACCATCGTGCTCACCGAGGCCCCGGGCGGCGGAACCCGCGCCGTCGTCACCGTGGGCAGCACGGCGGGCGCGGCAGCAGAAACCACGATCCGTTCCGCATAAAAATCATTGAGAAGAACCAGACGTTATTCCTCGCCCTCAGTCACTGGAAGAATCTGACCGACGACGTCAACGTGATGGCGTCTAACCTGACCGCCCAAGTGCGCTCCATCGCCCAAGTGGCGAGGGCGGTGGAGCGCGGCGACCCGAGCCAGCAGATTACGGTCAAGGCCAAGGGCACGGCAAACGCCAGCACACCGTCGCCGAGATCGCCGAGGCCGTTAACGGTACCCCTAGTGGGCTGTTCCACCAGTACCGCGAGGTTCCCGAACGGACCGGCCAGATAGCGCCGAAGGTTCCGCGCCACCTAACGATGAAAGTCACACCGTCTCACCGGGCGTTTCGCGTCTCAAAACCCGTCTAAAAACTTCCCGGGACCACTGGAGGTTGTGAGACGGTTCTGAGACACCTAAGTCATGGCACCCACCGCACCCACCTCTCCCGCTTTCACTGTGGCCGACCTGCCGGCCGGCGAGCGTAACCTCATCGGCCTCGCTCGCGTCTCCACGGACGCGCAGGACGCCCAGCTGCAGCAGGACGCACTAGCCGGGGCCGGGTGCGGGCGCGTCTTCACCGAGAAGATCAGCGGGCGCAAG
>PMST01000662.1:16543-19461 GCA_003168295.1 Actinomycetota bacterium | reverse complement strand
TGATCTTGATGCCCTCCGCGACCGCGGTCACCAGCTCTGTGTGCAGCATCAGGTACGAACCGTCGCCGACCATGACGATCACGTCCCGGTCGTCGCCCAGTGCCGTCAGGCCCCGCTTGACGCCAAGGCCGCCCGCGATCTCGTACCCCATGGCCGAGAAGGCGTACTCCACGTGGTAGCCGAGCACGTCGCGGACCCGCCACAGCTTGTGCAGGTCACCTGGCAGGCTCCCGGCTGCCTGCACGACGACGTCGCGGGGCCCGCTCGCGCCCTGCACCGCACCGATGATCTCGGCCTGGCCGGGCAGCGCAGCCCCGGTGGGCGCGAGCGCCGTGTCGACAACGGAATCCCATTCGCGCTTTTCCCGGCCGATGCGCATCGTGTATCCGGGGCTGACGTGATAGCGCTCGAGCAGGGATTGCAGGGACTCCAGGGTCTCGCGGGCATCGGCGATGACCGGCAGCTGGGTGCCGTGCTTGTAGGCGTCGAACCCGGTGATGTTGACGTTGACGAACGTGAGGTCCGGGTGCTGGAAGGCGGTGCGGCTGGCGGTGGTGAAGTCGCTGTAGCGGGTTCCGACTCCGATCACCAGGTCGGCCTCGGCGGCAAGCCGGTTGGCCGCGGTCGTGCCGGTCGCGCCCACGCCGCCCAGGTACTGCGGATGGTCCCAGTTGAGCGCTCCCCCGCCCGCCTGGCTGGTGCCGACGGGGATGCCGGTGAGCTCGGCCAGTGCGCGCAGCGCCGTCTCGGCGCCGGAGTACAGGACGCCGCCGCCAGCGACGATGAAGGGCCTTTCCGACCGCTGTATCGCGGCCGCCGCGGCTTCCACGGCCCATTTCTCGGGCAGCGGGCGACGGATGTTCCACTCCCGCTCGCGCAGGAATCCATCGGGCACGTCCACCGCCTCAGCTTGCACGTCCTCGGGCAGCGCGATCGTGACCGCTCCGGTCTCGGCCGGGTCGGTCAGTACGCGCATTGCGGACAGCGCGACCGAGAACAGCTGCTCGGGACGCTGTACCCGGTCGAAGAAGCGGGACAGCGGCCGGAACGCGTCGGTCACCTGGACGCCGGGATCGTGCGGGTGCTCCAGCTGCTGCAGGACCGGGTCGGCCACCCGGGTGGCGAAAGCATCCGATGGCAGCAGCAGCGCGGGCATCCGGTTCGCGGTGGCCAGGGCCGCGCCGGTCAGCAGGTTGGCCGCGCCTGGCCCGACCGAGGCGGCCGCGGCGAGCGTGGCCCGGCGACGGTGGACGCGGGCGTAGCCGACGGCCTGATGGACCATGGCCTGCTCGTTGCGCGCCTGGTAATACGGGAGCAGGTCCGGCCGGGTCGCGTTGTACTGCTTGAGCGCCTGCCCGAGGCCGGCCACGTTGCCGTGCCCGAAGATGCCGAGGAGAGCAGGGACAGTGCGCTCGCGGACGTCGCCGTCCACGGTCCACTGGGCGGCGAGAAACTCGACGAGGGCCTGGCCGACGGTCAGTCTGCGGGTCGTCATCGGATCGTCCCTTCCCGGGCCGGCGCGTGAGCGGAGCGGAAAGGCAGCCGGGGATCCGGTTCCTGCCGGGCCCACTGCGCGCGAATCCAGGCCTGGCGCGGGTCGTCCGAGACGAGCCAGACTCGCTCGGGGTCCGGGCCGGCCATCACGTTGAGGTAGTACAGGTCGTACTCGGGGGCGGCGGCGGCCGGTCCGTGGTACCCGTAAGGCACCAGGGCGATGTCACCCGTACGGACCAGCGCCTGGGTGTCGATATCCCCGGCCGGCGAGGAGTAGCTGGCGAAGCTGCCGAACGCGGCGGCATCGGCCGGGGCCTGCGCGTCGCGGGCCGGGGCGGACTCGAAGTAGTAGATCTCCTCGAGCCGGGATTCGTGCCCGGGAATGCGCTCGTCGTGCTTGTGGGCCGGGTGCGAGGACCAGTTCCCGCCGGGTGTGATGACCTCGCAGACGATGAACGCCGCCGCGTCCAGCGCGTCCGGGGTGCCGAAGTTGTGCACCTGCCGGGTGTCGCGCCCCGCTCCCCGCACCTCCACGGGTACATCTTCCCGGGCCACGTACCGGCTCGGCTTGCGGACGCTGGTAGGGGCCTCGGCGACGGCGACGCGGCCGCGGCCGCTAATCGTCAGCGGAGTCCCGGAACCGGTGTAGAGAACGTCGGTCGGGCCGGCGAAGACGCTCTCCCGGCCGTCCAGCACGGTCGTCGTCTCGTCGTGGCGGACCCGGAACACCCCGGACAGCGGGATGACGATCCGCTCGACCTCCGCGGCGGGCAGTTCCAGGTCACCGTCGGCCAGGACGGCGATCCGCAGCCCCGTGTGCCGCCAGCCATCAATGCCGGAGTCCACCACGGACTCCCAGGTGCCGCGGGCCAGGGTCCCCCGCGGGTAGAACCATTGGTTGGGTACTGACATCGTGACGCCGGGCCTCTCTATAGACCGTGAACAAGAGCGGCGGCGGTGTCGACCGCCGCGGCCACGTCGTGGTCCTGCGGGTACAGCAAGGTGCGGCCGACCACCAGGCCGTGCACGCCGGGGAGCGCGAGCGCGCGCGCCCAGGACGCGTAGGTAGCCTCCGGCGCAGTCCCGGGATCACCCCCGAGCAGCAGCGTCGGCAGTGTCGCGGCTTCCATCACGCGCTCCATGTCATCGGTCACCGGCAGCTTCAGCCACGTGTAGGCCGAGGTCGATCCGAGGCCAGAGGCGATCGCGATCGAGGTGATGACGGCGTCGGCGCTGGTGTCGTTCGCGATCTGGCCGTCCACCCAGTCGCTCATGAAAGGCTCGAGCATGATGGGGATCTTGGCTCGCGCGGACGCGGTGACCGCCCGGGCGGCCTCCTCCAGCGTGCGAGCCGTGGCACTGTCGTTCAGGTTGACGCGTACCAGCAGCTTGGCCGCGTCCAGTTGCGACTCGGCGATCGAGGC
>PMST01000662.1:7843-16489 GCA_003168295.1 Actinomycetota bacterium | reverse complement strand
GCGAGCGCGCCGCGCGCGGGGTGGTCGGCCGCGATGATCATGAGGCGCCCGTCGCCGGCGACCAGCGGCCTGCGGGCGCGCGCCGCGAGCACCGCGGCAATATCCTGCGGGCTGCTATGACGGACCGCCCGGAGCCGGGCGAATTCTTCCTCGCTGAGAACTGACGGAGCCTGGGCGGTAGCGTCACGCGTCGACACGGGCGAGGTCCTTTGCGATGTTCTCGATTTCGGCGGTCGTGGGCATAGCCGTTGAGCATTCCCGCCGGCTGCTGACAATCGCGCCGGCGATATTCGCGAACTGCAGGGTCCGGGCCAGCGGCCAGCCCTGCAGCAGCCCGTAGCAGAGGGCTCCGCCGAATCCGTCCCCCGCGCCGAGCCCGTTGACCACTGTCACCGGGTACGGTGCGACCTCGACGGACTCCGCCCGCGTCTTGCCCAGCACCCCNNCAGACGGCCAGAACATCGGGCGGTAGTCCAGGTCGAGGACCGTCAGCGGGGCGCGGCCGCGGGCATTCCAGGCGACGTGGTGCGCGCTGCGGCTGGGGTCCCGCGAAAGGCCGGTGACCGTGGCCCAGTAGATGCGGGCCTGCGCGATCGCGCTGGTGTCGAGGTCTTCGGCGGTCAGGGTGAGGTCGGGGGCGATGGGGTCGCGGTAGAAGTAGAGCGGGAAGTGGTCCGGAGGGAAGATCTCGCAGAACGTCACCGGGGTNNGCGGGCAAACCGGCCGAACGGGTCGTCGCCCACAGCGGTGATGACGGCGCTGTTCAGCCCGTGCCGCGCGGCGGCGACGGCGACATTGGTGGCGCTGCCGCCGAGGTACTTGCCGAATGTCGCCACGTCCTCGAGCCCGACCCCATCTTGCAGTGGGTAGAGGTCGACGCCGATCCGGCCAATCGTCAGCACGTCCACCCGGTTGGCGGGAAGTTTCTGCTCAGCCATGTTCACGCACTTCGTCCTAGTTGTTTTCGGGAAGGCCCATGTGCCACTGGCGACTGCCCGCGGGAGGGCGGAGCGCCAGGAACTGGTCAAGCAGCCCGTGGTCGACCGGGATGGCGACCGCGTTCAGCGCTGACTGGAGGTGAGGGCGCTTTCCCACGCCGACAACCGTCGTGGGGACGTCCACGCACTGAAACGCGTACTGGTTCGCCAAGAACGCGAGATCAACGCCGAGCTGGTTGGCGAGCGCCACCATGCGGGCCGCGGACTCAGCCACTGGCCCCGGCGCGGCGTGATCGATGTTGACACGCGACCCCCGCTGCGACAGCAGCCCGAGAGCCACGGCTGCGGCATTCATCACCCCGACACCTCTTTGCCGGGCGACGGGCAAAAGCTCATCGGAGATCGAGTCGTCGAGCAGCGTGCCCTTCCCGTACGTCAGGATCACGTCAACCGGCGTTTCCTCGAGGACCCTGCGGAAGGTCTTGACGGGATACCCGGTCATTCCGATGTAGCGGCACTTGCCTTCCTCCTTGAGCCGGACAAGCTCGGCGCATGATTCCGACAGCACGGGATCGATGTTCACGAACTCGATGTCGTGGAGCTGAAGAACGTCGAGATAGTCGGTTCGCAGCGCCGTGAGGCTGTCCTCAACGCTTTCACGGATCCGCGCGGGACTGAAGTCGAAGGCCGAGAACCCGTATCGGCCGGCTTTCGTGCACAAGATCACCGAGCCGCGCTTCGCCGGGGTCAGGGCCTTGCCGAGCCGGGCCTCGGCGCTGCCGTAGTAGGGCGACGTGTCGATCAGGTTGATGCCTGAGTCCAGGACTTCGTCGATGAGCCGCAGAGCGTCTGACTCGGCGAGAGGTCCGAACATCTCTCCGAGCGAGCCAGTACCGAAGGAGACAACGGACACCTGTAGCCCCGTCTGGCCGAGAGCGCGGTACTTCATGCTTACCTCCTGCTGTCGGGCAACCCAGCCGTGCCAGCGCGACTCGGTGCGGCGCCCCGCCTAGCCGCTGAACGGCTAGGCGGGGCGCGAGCACTAGTCCTCGCGGGCGGCGTACTCCTCTAGCTCAGCCTCCAGCTCGGCCATGGCCTCGCCGCCTGCCATCAGGTCGGTCAGCTGGGCGGCAGTCCGTTCACCCTTGCGGAAGTCGTCCGCCTTGGCTCCGTGGATCAGCACCGCGAAGCGGTCACCGACGGTCATCGCGTGCCGGACATTGTGCGTCACGAAGATGACGGCGACGCCGCGGGCCTTGGCCTGTGTGATGATCCGGAGAACGTGGGCGGCCTCCTTCACGCCCAGTGCCGCAGTCGGCTCGTCGAGGATCAGGATCTTCGCGCCGAAGAAGACCGCGCGCCCGATGGCAAGCGACTGCCGCTCGCCGCCGGATAGACCGCCGACCAGCTGGTTACCGTCGGTGACCCGCGTGATGCCGAGAGCCTTCATCTCCTGGACCGCGATGGCCCCGGCGGTCTGCTTGTCGAATCGCTTGAACGGTCCCCACCCTCGCGTGGGCTCCAGTCCGACGAAGAACGACCGGCCGATGGTCATCAGCGCGAAGGTGCCGCCCGTCTGGTGGACGGTGGAAATCCCGTATCCCTGGGCGTCCCGGGGACTGGCGAACTTGACCTTCTCGCCGTTGACCTCAATCGTCCCGGAGCTCGGCTGGTGGACTCCCGACATCACCTTGATCAGGGTCGACTTGCCGGCGCCGTTATCGCCGAGGAGACAAAGGACACTTCCCGGGGCGACCTCCAGCGAGATATCCAACAGCACATGAGTTCCGCCGAATGACTTGGTGATGTTCGAAAGCCGCAGGATTGGTTCGGCGTTCATGGTTCAGCCCTTCCCCGCTCGAGTCCGGCGCCGGTCGGCCAGCGCCATCTTCCGGAATGTGTTGTTCATCAGGACGGCGGCCAGCAGGAGCAGCCCGAGGATCAAGCTGGACCAGTCAGAGTTCCAGCTGGTGTAGTAGATGCCCTGGCTTACGATCGCGAAGGTCAGCGTGCCCAGCATGATCCCGAAGGGAGAGCCGTACCCGCCGGTCAGCAGCACCCCGCCGACCACCACCGCGATGATCGAGTTGAAGACGAACGACTGGCCGCTCGTCACCTGGGCACCGTTGTAGAGCATGGTCTGGATGACACCGACCAGGGCGGCGCCGAGACCGCTCGCGACGAACAGGGATATCTTCACCTTCGCGACCGGAATGCCGGTCGTCCGTGCGCTTTCCAGGTCGCCGCCGATGGCGAAAATCCAGTTGCCGTACTTGGACTCCTGCAGCAGCCAGGCCACGACCAGGGCGATGACCACCCACCAGACCACGGCGATCTCGAACTTCCCGCCGATCAGGTAGCCGAATATGTCCTTGTCGGGAGTGTCGGGCTGGATGGCTACGCTCGTGCTGCCGGTGATCGCCCGGGAGAGCCCAAGCGTGAGGCCGATGAGGCCGAAGTTGGTCGCCAGCGTCACCACGAATGACGCCACCCGCGTCCTCGACACGATCAGGCCGTTGATGAAGCCGGTGAGCGCGCCGAGAGCCAGTCCCGCGAGCACCCCGACGGCGGGCGGCGCGTTGTAGTAGCCGGAGACGATGGCGCAGGTAACCGAGCTGCCGGCGAGGACGGAGCCGACCGACAAGTCCAGTTCGCCGGCGATCATCAAGAGCCCGACCGGCAAGGCGACGATGCCGAGCTCACTCGCGACATTCAGCCAGCTGGCGACGCCGCCGACGGCCAGGAAGTCCTTGCCGCCGAAGATGGCGAAGAAGATGAACATGCCGACGGTGCCCACGAGTGCGCCGGCTTCGGACCGGCGCGCGAAGCGGGCCAGGGACCACCCGCTGCTGAGGGACACCGGGCCTGTTGCGTTCGGTCTGACCGGCTTGAACGCCGACCCGGCGCCTGGGGCCGGCTGTGCGTCGTTCGTCATGGCGTCGTCACCACCTGTCTGTTTCTGGGCTGGAGCCTCGTGCGAGGCGCACGTGTGCTTGTTTCGGGGAGAGATTCACCGGGCCATCCCGGTTAGCGAAGGCCGAGTTCCGAGGCGGAAAGGGCAGCCCCGACATTGGACGAGGTGATGACCACCGGCCCGGTCGGCGTGGGGTTCGTGTAAACGAGGCCGTACGCCGCGTACTGGTAGGCCGCGGAAACCGCGAGGTAGCCCTGGAGGTACGGCTCGATGTCGATCAGGAACGTCTGGGTGCCGGCCTTGATGCGCTGCAGGGCGTTGGTGCCGACGCCGGCGTTTCCGAGCTTGACCTTCGAGGTCTCGCCCGCGGCGGCGATGCCCGCGGCCGCGCTGTCGGCGTCCACCGCGCCGATGTCGAAGATGCCGTCGACGCTGGGGTTTTTCAGCAGTTCGGCCTTGATGGCCTGAGTGACCGCGGAGGGGTTGCCGAACGATGTCGGCGACAGTTCGAGCTCGGTCGCCTTGGCGCCCGCCGCTGTCGCCGTCGCGATCAGCCCGTGGCACCGGTCCTCGTTGTTCTGCGAACCCGGCGTCGTGTTGACGCAGACGATATCCTTAGCGCCGTCCGCGACGAACGTGCGGCCCGCGATCTGGCCGACGTTGGTGTCGTCGGTACCGACGAAGGTTACGGCCCCGATCTTCTGGGCCTCGGTGCTGCCGCCGGCGTTGTAAAGCACGACTGGCGTGCCCTTGCTGATCAGCTGCTTGAAGACCGGGTCCTGCGCGGCGGGAGTCCAGTCCGTACTCACGATGATGTTCGGGTCCTCCGACGCCGCCGTCTGCTCGAGCTTGGCCATGTCTGGCCCCAGGTTGTCGTAGTTCTGGAGGGCGAGATAGGTGAGCTTCAGCTTGGAGCCGTAAGCGGCGGCCGCGGCTTTGGCCCCTGCCTTGATCGTCGAGAAGAAGGGGTCGCTCGACGGGCCGCCGAGCATGACCACCGACACGGTGCCAGTGTCAGTGGTGCGAGCCTTAGTGGAGCTGCCCGCGGCCGCGCCGGTGGTTCCGCTGGCGCTGGGCCTGCCGCCTTGGCAGCCCGCCAGCGCGACAGCCACGATCACGGCGGGGAGGACCAGGTTCCGCGCGCGACGAAGGCGGCGTCTACTCCCGGTTCCGCTCTGGCGCTTGTAAGTCATCGTCGACACCCTTCATCGGAGTCAGCCCTACGGCCGTAATTTCCCGTCACGGTATAGGTGTAAAGTCCTATTGTCAATACATTCTTTTGTACGTTTGTTATCAGCATGTAGCGCGCGAAGGCAAGGCTGGCCACCGGAAGCTAGCACGTGCTAGTGCCTGGAGTCAGTGTGTCACGTCACCATCGCCGGGTAAAGGGGTCCGCGCCGCACGCGCGGTGCTCAGAGCCGAACCAGCGCCCTTATGGCTGGCTCAGTTAGCGGTCGGAAAGTGGAAGCTAGCGTCGCTCGCGTGGTCGACGTGGGGCCAGCGGGACGTAACAACCTTGGCGCGGGTGTAGAACGACACTCCCTCGGGGCCGTGGACGTGCTTGTCGCCGAAAAGCGAGTCCTTCCAGCCGCCGAAGGAGTAAAAGGCCATCGGCACCGGCACCGGCACATTAATGCCGATCATTCCGACGTTGACACCACGCTGGAACCGGCGCGCGGCTTCACCGGAGTTGGTGAAGATCGCGGTGCCGTTGCCAAAGGGGTTGGAGTTGACCAGCCTGATCGCCTCGTCGACGTCATCCACCCGGACCACTGAGAGCACCGGGCCGAAGATCTCCTCCCGGTACACGTCCATAGCGGGGGTGACGTGGTCGATGACGGTCGGACCGACGAAGAACCCGTCCTCGAAACCGGGCACCTGGTAGCCCCGGCCATCGACGGTGATCGCCGCGCCCTGGTCGGCGCCTGTGCCGATCAGGCCGACGATGCGCTCCTGGGCCTGCCGGGTCACGACCGGGCCCATCTCGCTCGCGGCGTCGCGGCCGCTGCCGACCTTGACGGCGCGAGCCCGCTGGTTCACGGCGTCCACGATCCGCTCCGCCGCCGAGCCGACGGCGACGGCAGCCGAGATTGCCATGCAACGCTCGCCCGCCGAGCCGAAGGCGGCCGCGGCGAGGTGGTCAGCCGCGAAGCCGATCTCCGCGTCCGGCATCACGATCGCGTGGTTCTTGGCGCCCCCGAGGGCCTGGACCCGCTTGCCGTTCGCGGTGCCGCGCTCATGGATGTAGCGCGCGATCGGCGTGGAACCGACGAAGGAGACGGCGGCAACGCCCGGCGAGTCCAGGATGGTGTCGACCGCCACCTTGTCCCCTTGGACCACGTTGAAGACACCGTCGGGAAGTCCCGCGCGCTGCCACAGCTCGGCGATCAGCATCGAGGCCGAGGGATCACGCTCGCTCGGCTTGAGCACGAAGGTGTTCCCGCAGGCGATCGCGACCGGGAACATCCACATCGGCACCATCGCCGGGAAATTGAACGGCGTGATGCCGGCCACGACACCCAGCGGCTCGCGGAAGGAGTACATGTCGACGTTGGTGGAGACCTGGTCGGAGTATTCGCCCTTGAGCAGGCTCGGGATCCCGCAGGCGAACTCGACGACCTCGAGGCCGCGCTGCACCTCACCCAGCGCGTCGATGAGCACCTTGCCGTGCTCGTCGGTGATCGACTCCGCAATCTCCTGGGCGGCCCGGTTCACCAGTTCACGAAACGCGAACAGGACCTTGCTGCGGCGGCTGACCGACGTTTGCGACCACGCCGGAAAGGCCTCACGCGCGGCGGCGATCGCGGCCTCGACGTCCTCGCGCGAGGACAGGACAACCTCGGCTGCCTGCTGTCCGGTCGCCGGGTTGTACACCGGGGCGGCGCGGACCGCGGCGCCGGCGGTGGTCTTTCCGGCGATCCAGTGCTCGATGATCCTCATCGCTGACAGCTCCTTCGGTTAAGGCATTGACGCCGGCCTTGGCCGCGGCCGGAAGCGGCCCCTCGGCCTGTTTTTGCCAGATGAGAACGGGCCTCTCGCGCACGGCGGCCAGTACGGCGCCGAGTACAACGATTCCCTTGCGATCACGATCCTGTCAAGACTTTGTCCTAACATTCTTACTAAAGTCGGCAGTGCTGGCGCGCTCACCGTCGCGATGCACCTCAGGCGGGTGCACGGGCGCTATTTGCGTACGGCACAACGTTCTGACAAAGTGACTAACGTGCCGGCAAGTACCTGGGAGGAGAACTCACTGCTCGGTGGGTTCTCCGTCGATCGTTCAAGTCCGGTGCCGCTGTACTTCCAGGTGGCTCAGCACCTCGAGCACGCCATCGAAAGCGGGGACATCCCGAACGGGACGCAGTTCGACAACGAGGTCGCGCTGGCTGGCCGAATGGGTCTCTCCCGGCCGACCATGCGGCGCGCGATGCAGCACCTGGTCGACAAGGGCCTCATCGTCCGGCGACGCGGAGTCGGGACCCGCGTGATCCAGCCGAAGGTGCGCCGGCCGCTCGAGCTGACAAGCCTCTACGACGACCTGGCCCGGGCCGGCCAGGAGCCGACGACCGAGGTGGTGGAGCTGAGCACTCAGCCCGCCGACGAGGAGCTGGCCCGGATCTTGCAGGTTGATCCCGGCGACGAGGTCTTCCGGCTCGTGCGCTTGCGCCGGGCCCGGGGGAACCCGATCGCGAAGATGACGAACTACCTGCCGGCGAGCGTCGGCAAGGTCACCGCCGACAGCCTCGCGCGACATGGACTCTACGAGTTGATGCGGGCCCGCGGAATCCAGTTGCATGCCGCGACCCAGACCGTCGGCGCGCGCAACGCCACCGTGGCCGAAGCCCGCGATCTCGACGAGCCCCGGAACTCCGCCCTGCTCACCATGCAGCGAGTGACCTATGACGACCACGGCAAAGTCGTCGAGTACGGCACCCATATCTATGCCGCCAGCCGCTACAGCTTCGAGATTCACCTGCTCTCGCCCTAGTTACTTGGAGTGGGCCACCAGAGGCGGCGCAGTCCGTCGCGGACGTCGCTGAGCATCCGGGTGGTTGCCTCAAGCCTGCCCGCCATCCAGAGGAACCCGTGAATAGAGTCCTCGTAATGCAAGGGAACCGTCCGCACGCCTGCGTCCGCCAGGCGCTCGGCATAGGACCGTCCTTCGTCCCGAAGGATGTCAAACCCGGCCGTCACCACGATGGCGGGCGGAAGGCCGCGCAGCGACGAGGCCTGAGCAGGCGCAACCAACGGGTTCGGGCGACGGGACTCGTCCGGGGCATACTGCCGCCACGACCAGCGCATGTCCTCGGTGGTCAGACCGTAGCCTTCGGCGAACTCCTTCGCTGAGTCCGTCTTGAGCCGTGGGTCAAGGGCCGGGTAAATGAGCACCTGTACCGCCGGCAGCTGCTCGCCCCGTTCCCGCGCGACAAGACAGACCGCGGCCGCCAGGTTGCCGCCCGCGCTGTCACCGGCCACGCCAATCAGAGCGCGGTCAAGGCCGAGCTCGTCGGCGTGCTCAGCGGTCCAGCGGTAGCCGGCGTAACAGTCCTCCAGCGGCACCGGATACGGGTGCTCGGGCGCCTTCTGGTAATTCACGGCTACCACCACGCAATTGGTGATGCTGGCGAGCAGCCGGTGCGGCCTGTCGGTGACGTCGATGTTCCCCGTGATCCAGCAGCCGCCGTGAAAGGCGACCAGCGCCGGGAACGGCCCTTCACCAGCCGGCGTGTAGATCCGGACCGGGATCTCGGCAGTCCGGGACGGAATGAACCGGTCCTCGACTCCTCCGATCTCGGC
>PMST01000662.1:0-7783 GCA_003168295.1 Actinomycetota bacterium | reverse complement strand
ACGTTCATGTCGACCTCGTGCGGGGTCAGCATCCCCGGAATGACGGTGGCGACCTCGGGGCTGGCCAGCGTGAAGCGCAGAGCGGCCTCCGCCAAAGTCGGAAAGTACGGGGCGCACAGGTCCCTGAGCGCCTGAACGCGACGCAGCGTCTCGCCGAACCGTTCACCGCGGAACAGCCAGGCAGGCACTGAGTCCTCCGCCCAGGTGCCGTAGGTGTCCTCGGTCCAGTGGCCGATCAGTGAGCCGGAGTCGAACGGGACCCGCGCGATAAACGCAGACCCGCTGTCGGCCCCGGCGGGGAAAAGCGCCTCCCGCGGACGCTGCTCGAACAGGTTGAACACCACCTGGAGTGAATCGACGAGGCCGAACCGGGCCAGGTCCACTCCGTCCTGCGGCCGGTAATCACGAATAGAAACGCCGATCTTGTCGATCTTGCCTTCCTGGCGCAGGGCGTTGAGCACCTCCAGCCAGTCAAGGGTCGTGATGCCGTCACGGAACCAGCCGTGCAACTGAAACAGGTCGAGGCACTCGACCCCTAGGCGCTTGAGGGACTGCTCCACGTTCTGGCGGACGTACCACTCCGGGTACCGTCCCGCCATCTGCGGGTCGTCCTCGCCCGGCGGCGGCCATTGCACGGGCCGGACCTTGGTGGCGACGTATACCTTGTCCCCGTCCCAGCGCCGCAGCGCTTCACCGATGACCACTTCGCTGTGACCTTCGCCGTAGTACTCGGCGGTGTCGACGAAGTTCACGCCGCGCTCGAATGCATGCAGCAGAGTGGCGATGGAGGCTTCGTCGTCGACTTCGCCCCATTGCCCGCCCAGCTGCCACCCCCCGAAGGCGATTTCGCTGACCTTCCACCCGGTTCGGCCGAATGTGCGGTAATGCATCCCGTTCTCTCCTCCTCGGCTTGCGTCAAAGGTCCAGTACCAGGCGCTTGGTGCAGGAGCGGGAGACGCAGATCATCATGCAGTCGCCTGCGCGGCGCGCCTCCTCATCCAGGACCGAGTCGCGGTGGTCAGGTTTGCCTTCGAGCACAGTGGTCTCGCAGCTGCCGCAGGTTCCCTCGGCGCATGACGAGAGGACCGGGACCCCGGCCTCCAGAACTGCGTCGAGGATCGAAGTGTCCGGGCTCACCGAGATCGTCAGGTCGCTCTGCGCAAGGTAGACATCGAACGGCTCTTTCAGCACGGGCTCGCTCAGTGGCCTGGCCACGAAACGCTCTACGTGCAGGGAGTCGCTGGGCCAGGCCGAACAGGCCTGCTCCACTGCCGCGAGCAGGGGCTCAGGCCCGCAGCAGTAGACCTTGGTGCCCGGCAGCGGTGAACCTAGCAGGCCCGCCAGGTCAAGGAGCCCGGTCTCGTCCTGCGGCAGGACCGAAATCCGGTCGCCGTAGGCGGCGAGCTCGTCCAGGAACGCCATGGAAGCGCGGGTACGGCCGCCGTAGACCAGCCGCCAGTCCGCGCCGGAGGCATCCGCCTCCCGGATCATCGTGAGGATCGGCGTGATACCGATGCCGCCGGCGATGAACAGGTAGCGGGACGCTCCCACCAGCGGGAAGTTGTTCCGCGGTCCGCGCACTTGGACCGTGTCGCCCTCATGAAGCCTGTCGTGGACGAACAGCGAGCTGCCACGGCCGCCGGGATCGCGCAGGATGCCGAGCCGGTAGATACTCAGGTCAGCCGGATCGCCGCACAAGGAGTACTGCCGGGTCGGGGCACCGTTGAGGATCAAGTCGACGTGAGCGCCGGGCTGCCATTCCGCAAACGACGTTCCGTCGCTGGCGCGCAGAGTCAATGCGACCACTCCATCGGAGACTGCCGCCCGGCCGGCCACGACGGCCTCGACCTCGAGTTCCCGGGTGGCCGACGCGAGCGTCAACTTGGTCGCGTGATGCGCCACCGCGCCAGTCAGCTGCACGTCGGGCTCGCTGATGATCCCGAGCGGCAGGTGCGAGAACCCGCGGACCATCTGCTTCACCCACCGCTCGGGAGTGCCGACGACACGCACCTCAGTGCCGTCGAGCAGTTCTTCCAGGAGCACCCGGGCGGTCATCCGGGCCAGCGGCGCGCCCATGCAGGCGTGGATGCCTTCACCAAAGGCAAGAATCTTGGTCTCGGCGGTGAAGACGCGGTCGACATCGAAGCTGTCGGGATCCGCGAAGGCCCGCTCGTCCCGGTTCGCCGAGGCCATCAGCACCATCACCCGCGCGTCGGCGGGGATCGTGACCCCGGCCACGGTGACGTCGGCGACCGTCTGCCGGGAGAGATTTTGGGCCGGCCCGTCAAACCGCAGCACTTCCTCGACGAAGTTGGTGATCTTCTCCGGGTGCCTGGCCAGATGGTCCTGAAGGTGCGGGAACTGATCCAAGACCGCGATGCAGTTCGACAGGAGCGCCGCGGGCGCATCGGTGGCGGCGGACAGCACCAGGTGCGCCAGCCCAACGACCTCCGCAGGGTCCACCCGGCCCTTGTCCACTGCGGTCAGGATCTGGCTGATCGCATCGGAAGTGTTCGGGTCGGCGCCAGTTGCGATCGCGTCGCGCCGGGCCGCCACGATCGAGGCCAGATGCTCTTCCGACTCCCGGTTGGCCTCAGCTGCGTCGTCAGGCACACCGAACTTCCCGACCGTCCTGCTCATGGCGCGCCAAAGGTGCTCGATGAAGAACGGCGCGTCCTCCGGCGGCGCGCCGACCAGGCTCAGGGCCACGTCGAAGGCCAGCGGGAGGGCGATGTCCTCGGTGAAGTCGCCGCTGCCCCTCTCCTTGAAGCGCCGGAGGAGTTCCCGTGCGACAGCACGGATCCGGTCCTCCATCGCGAGGATCTCCTTGGCCCCGAACGACCGCCGGATTGCCTCGCGAAGCACCGTGTGGTGCGGCGGGTCTTGGCACACCAGCATGCCGACCCCGTAGGAATCGTGGGTTCCGTCGATGTCGTTGCCGTACTTGTTGACCATCTGGTCGTGGTTCCGCAGGCAGGTCCGGACGTCGTGGTAGCGGGAAATCACCCACAGGTCGCGGCGCTCGTTGTAGTAGACCGGCGCGTGATCCCGGAGGTTCTTGTAGATCTCGTAGGGGTGGTCGTACACCGCGTAAGACAGCGGGTCGTAGAAGACGCTTACCGTGGCGCCGGCGCTTGTTTCGCTTGATCTGCTAGGCAAGGCTCATGACTCCTCCCGACACGAAGTTACTAGCACGTGCTAGTGAAGCACGCCGCAAATCCCCTGTCTAGTCGTGCCTGACACTTATCTGGGAGCGCCAGTGCTCCCCCGCACCACCAGGGTGGGTTGAATCACATGGAGCGCGGGGCGCGCGGTCGGCTTGTTGATGCGGCGGATCAAGGCCGTCACCGCCGCCTGGCCAAGCTCCCGCGGGTCTTGACGCGCCGTGGTCAGGTCAACCGACGACAGCGCGGCGAAACGACTGTCATCGAAGCCGGTCAGGGAGACATCGGCGGGTACGGCTAGCCCGGCTCGGCTCAGCACCAGCAAGGCGCCCACAGCAACCTGGTCGTTACACGCCATGACAGCCGTGGGCATGGAGGGCCGGGCAAGCAGCTCCCTGCCCGCACGGGCACCGGCCTCCTCGGTATAGTCGCGGCCAGCGACCGAGACAACGTCCGGCTCGCATCCAGCCTCCCTCACAGCGCGAAAATAGCCCTCGAGCCTGTTGGCTGCCGGCGGCATGGCGGGAGCGTCGAGGTAGGTGAGCTTTCGGTGCCCGAGGGCCACTAGATGCCGTACCAGCAACTCGATGCCGACGTCACCGGCGGAGCGCACAACGTCGTGAACCGCATCGTCGGAACCTTGATCGACTGTAACGAGCGGAACCCCTACGCGTTCCGCGAGAGCGCGAAGGGCCCGGTCGTCCAGTTCAGGTCCGATGACGATCAAAGCTGCGCACCGGTATTCGAGCAGCTCGTCAATCGATTGCTCCGTGGTTCGCATGCGCGTCCGAGCACTCAGCACGACCTGCATCCGGTGACTGGCGACATCCGAGTAGATGGCCTCGACGATGTCGGAGTCAGAAGCGTTGGCCGGCGCGAAGGAGACGCCAATCTGACGGCGGCTGTACTGCCGAAGCATCCGCGCACCCTGGTGCGGACGGTAACCGAGCTCCGCGGCGGCGCTCTTCACCCGGGCACGGGTCTCGTCGCTTGCGCCAGGCATGCCGCGCAGCACAATCGATACGAGCTGGCGCGACACACCAAGGTGGTCGGCGATGTCAGCCATCGTGGGTTCCCGCACGCTGAACTCCTCCTCATAGGCCCGGTCGCGACCTCCCGCAGCAGGTCAACGTGATAGCACGTGCCAGTGTAAGGAAAGCCGGCCGTACAAGCATGCAGGCAGCTTCCGGACCACCACCCTCGCCTGCGCGACAGCAAGAGCCTCGGCGGGCGGCACGCGCGTGATCACCAGGACCGCCTGGCCAGACCGTAGCCAGAGCGGCTGCGGCTCGGCGGCGTTTGCGCGCAGCAGCGCGCCTGGGCGCGTCTTATCGTGGCCGGTAGGCGTCGCGCCGGTGCGCGACCGCCAAGACCGTGACGGCCCGCGTCCGGTCATCGACGGTATAAAGAGCACGGTACTCACCGCGCCGGGTTGAGAGGACATCCTCGAAAGGCACCTCTAACGGCTTGCCCAGCCGGTGCGGGTTGGCGGCCACCGGGCCGACGAGATGCTCATACAGCGCGGTCGCGGCGGACAACGGCAACTTGCCAAGCCGCCGCCTCGCCGCACGGGTGAAGGTAACCGTGTACGGCTCAGGCTCGCTCATTCGCCAGCGACCCGGCGGGCGGCCAGGTCAGCCGCGACCTGCCCTACAGGGAACACCCGTCCGGCACGCGCATCGGCCAGACCCTCCTGCAGGTCACGCACCAGCTCGGTATCAGACAGTACCTCGATCGTCTCGCGCAGCCGGTCCAGCTCGCCCGAGGGCACAACGTCNNTTCTGCCCACGCCGGCTGATCCTCGGCGCGGATCGCAAACCCTCGCTCACTCACAGATCCATAGTAGACGGGCCGACCAGATCTGACTGGCCGCAGACCGAGGAAGTGGCTGGATCCGGACGCGGCTATGACGCCGGGAAAGGTCCACTGTGATGCTGCGCAGGTTCGTACTACTTGACCGGCAGGCATGGGCGAAGACACAACGCCGGGAAGCGGCAGGCAGGGTCATGATCTCCTCCGCGCCGACCACGCGTCGAGTTCGGTGTCCAGCTTCTGCCGCGGCCAGCCTTCCGCGACGGCCCGGCTCAGGATGTCCGCCTGCGTCGGCGGCGCGAGACCGCCGACGGGCTGGTCCAGGTCGAGGTTCGTCGGGAACGAGTAGCCCTCCGCGCAGGCCGCGATCACGTTCGCGATCGCGGTCCGCGCCAACCCGGCGCCCCCGGCGTCCCGCATGGCCAGCAGCGCCGGGAACACGGCCGCGGACATCGCGGTGCGGTCGACGGCCTCCATGGCCCGCCCGAACGCCGACGACACCTGCAGCAGGTTGGCCATCCGGGTGACGTCGCCGGTGCGGTTGGCGCCCGCCGCGTGGAACAGGGCCGGGTTGAAGAACGCCACGTCCCCCTGGCCCAGCGGCAGCTGCACGTAGTTCGCTTCGAAGTACTCCCTGAACTCCGGCCGCCGCCAGGCCAGATAGCCGGGCAGGTACTTCTGGGAGTGCGGCAGGTACATGGTCGGGCCGGTCTCCGCCGGCATGTCGCAGTGCGCCACCGCGCCCTGCAAGGTGAGCACGGGCGAGAGGCGGTGCGCGTGCGCCGGGAATTGCGCGGCCAGGGAGTCAGATGCGAACCCCAGGTGGTAGTCGCGGTGTACCGCCTGCGCCGAGCCGCCCGGGTTGACCACGTTGACCTGGGAGGTGACCTGGTAGCCGGGCCCGAGCCAAGCCCGGCACACGGTGGCAATGATGTCGTTGGCGTAGTAAGCCGCGAATACCTCGGGGGCGCGCAGCGCCAGCTTTTCCAGCGCGTTCCAGATCCGGTCGTTCTGCCCGGCGGTGGCGAAGTGGTCTCCGGCGGTACCACCCGCCGCGTGCTGGTCGGCGATGATCGCCTCGAACTGGTGCGTGGCCCGGTCGATCACGCCGAGATCGTCGAAGGCGCCCGTGAACACCACGATCCCCGGGCCGTCCTGCAGAGCGCGGATCAGCTCGTCCGACACCCGCCGCGGACCGCCGGGCCGGGAGGAGAGCTCCGCCCGCAGCCGCGCGCTGTCGTAGACGACCACGTTCTGCTCGATCGCGCTGGCATTCGGGTACCCGGCCTGCTCTGTCTTCTCGCTGACCAGGTCGATCAGGTCGGCAAGCCGACAGTCATCGGCGGCCAGGTAGCCCGGCGCGGCACCGTTCGTCATCTATTTCCTCCTCAGCAGGGCGGTTACCAATAGCCTTACCCCCTTCAACCTCCCGTGACGACGCTCTCGCCAGCTGAGCGCGCGGCCTCAGCGGGCGCACGGAATGCCCGTTCAGGAAACTACGTTCTTGCATTTACTACACTGAAGGGGATCACCCGGTCGGGTGGTAGATCCCGGACACCGAACGAACGAGAAATCACGCATGCCCGTACAGCATCAGATGGCCAGCCCCCAGGACGTCGTCGCGACCCGGGACGACCTGCGCAACGTCGCCATCGTCGCGCACGTCGACCACGGCAAGACCACCCTGGTGGACGCGATGCTCTGGCAGTCAGGCGCGTTCCGCGCCAACGCGCACATTGCCGAGCGGGTGATGGACTCCGGCGACCTGGAGCGTGAAAAGGGCATCACGATCCTGGCCAAGAACACCGCGGTGAACCACGGCGGCCAGACCATCAACATCATCGACACGCCGGGCCACGCCGATTTCGGCGGCGAGGTGGAACGCGGCCTGTCCATGGTCGACGGCGTGCTGCTGCTCGTCGACGCGAGCGAGGGACCGCTGCCGCAGACCAGGTTCGTGCTGCGCAAGACGCTGGAAGCCAGGCTGCCGGTGATCCTGGTGGTCAACAAGGTGGACCGGCCGGACGCGCGGATCGCCGAGGTGGTGGACGCCTGCTACGAGCTGTTCATCGACCTGGACGCGAGCGAGGAGCAGATCGAGTTCCCGATCGTGTACGCCTCCGCCCGGGCCGGGCGGGCCTCGCTGACGCGGCCGGCCGACGGCGAGATGCCCGATTCGCCGGACCTGGAGCCATTGTTCGACACCATCAAGGCCACCGTCCCGGCCCCGGCGTTCGAGGTCGGCGCGCCGCTGCAGGCCCACGTGACCAACCTGGACGCCTCGTCCTACCTGGGCCGCATCGCGCTGTGCCGGGTCCGCAACGGCACCATCTCGCGCGGCCAGCAGGTCGCCTGGTGCCGCCGGGACGGGTCGATACAGAGGGTCAAGATCTCCGAGATGTACCTGACCGAGGCGCTCGAGCGGGTCCAGGCCGACTCTGCGGGGCCGGGGGACATCGTGGCCATCGCCGGCATCCCGGAGATCATGATCGGCGAGACGCTGGCCGACCTGGACGACCCGCGGCCGCTGCCGCTGATCACCGTGGACGAGCCCGCGATCTCGATGACGATCGGCGTGAACACCGCGCCGCTGTCCGGCCGGGCCCAGGGTTCCAAGGTCACCGCCCGCCTGGTCCGCGACCGGCTGAACCGCGAACTGGTCGGCAACGTGTCGCTCGACGTGCTGCCCACCGAACGTCCGGACACCTGGGAGGTGCGCGGCCGTGGTGAGCTCGCGCTGGCCATCTTGGTGGAGACGATGCGGCGGGAGCACTACGAGCTGACCGTGGGACGGCCCTCCGCCGTCA
>PMST01000094.1 GCA_003168295.1 Actinomycetota bacterium | reverse complement strand
GCCGGGCCTGCCGGTCTTGAGCTGTCCGTGCGGGCCAGGCGGGAGGTGCCCCGCCCGGATCCCGCCGTCACCGTCGTCCAGGCCATACCGAAGGGCGACCGAGGCGAGCTGGCCGTCGAGGAGATGACCGAAGTCGNNGGCGGCCAAGCAGTCCCGCCGCGCGTGGATACCGGAAATCACCGGTACCGCCTCGGTCCGGGAGGTCTGCGAGGCGATCACCAAGGCGGCGTGCGCGATCGTCCTCGAACCAGGCGCCGCCGCGAGCCTCGGCCAGCTGAGCCTGCCAGACTCGGGTGACCTGCTGGTGGTGGTCGGACCGGAGGGCGGGATCACCGAGCAGGAAAGCGCGGCGTTCCGCCAGGCCGGCGCCACCGCCTGCAGCCTGGGGCCCACCGTGCTCAGGACCTCAACCGCGGGAACGGTAGCCGCTGCCGTCCTGCTCAGCCGCTCCGCTCGGTGGTCCTAGCCCCAGCGGAGGACCGCTGCGGCTAAGGCCGAGACCAGCGCGTGGTCATGGCTTACGGATATGGCTTAGGTGCCAGCCCGGGGCCCGCGAAGTGGTCGCGGTCACTGACGCGCGAGGCGTGCCGCCGCCCGCCGGTACACCGGTGGTGCTTTGCCCGGCCGATGAGCTGGCCGGTGACGACGGGCTCGCGTCGGGCTGCGGTGTCGGGCTGGCCGGAGCGGAGCTGGCCGGCGTGGTCGTCGGCTTGCCTGACGTGACAGCCAGCGGTGACTTCGACGGCGTCTTCGACGCCGTCGCGGTGCATGTGCTCTCAGCTGGCTGGGGCGTCGGGGTCGGCGTGTTGCTCGGGCTGGAAGCCGCCGTGGCCTTGGACGTCGCGCCGCCGGTCGCGCTGGGGCTGGCGGTCGCGCTCGGGCTGGCCGTCGAAGTCGGGCTGGCGGTCGAAGTCGGGCTGACCGTCGAAGTCGGGCTGACCGTCGCGGTCGGGCTGGCCGGCGAACTCGGCGGCGGCGTCGATGGGGTCGACAAGGTCTTTGAGGCGGACGGCGAGGCCGACGAGGCCGACGAGGCCGACAACGAGGTCGGGGCAGCCGCCGACGATGGCGAACAGGACGCGATCGGCGTCGGCTGGCGGTGCGGCGCGGACGTGGTGTCGGCTCCCGCGCCGCCCGTCAGGGCCCGGCCGCCGCTTCCCCCAGCCGCCGAGCCGGACGTCTTCGCCGCGCTCCGGCCGTCCAGGACAGCCGATATGGACGAGGTGAGCGACTGGCGCAGCGGAGCTACCGAAGCCAGGACCGCGCCCGCGACGAACACGGCACAGGCGAGCGCGATCGCGGGCCTGATCAGTGCCTCACGCCAGTCTCTGGCTCGCCGCGCGTGACCCCGTCCCGCGCCGTGGCCTGGCGCGGTGCCGTGCCCGCCGCGAGCAGCGTTCCAGCGCCGGACCATATCGGCCAGGAAACCGTCGCTGGCCGGCCCGGAGGCGGCCCTGCTGGCGTGGGCAGGCCCCGAGCGGACTCGGGTGCGGATCCGCTCCAGGCCCTCCGCGCTCGGCTCTACATGGTCGGCGGCAGCATGCAGCGAACGACGCAGGAAATCGGCAAAATCCTGCCCTTGCGGTGGCGTGGCGTCATGGCCGGATGTCACGATTACTCCTGCTCCAGGGCCGCACGCAGGGCCGTCATGCCACGGGCCGTGTGACTCTTCACGGCGCCGCGGCTGATTTTCATGGCCGCCGCTATCTCAGCCTCGGAAAGATCGGCGTAGTAGCGCAAGACGATGGCCTCGCGCTGACGGTCGGGCAGCTCCCGAAGCGCCGCGACGACCGCGGATCGCTCGAGCAGGACAAGCGCGCCGTGCTCGGCGCTCGGCATGTCCGGGGGGGCCTTCTGCAAGTTCTTGTCGACGACCGTCCGGTGCCTGAGGACAGAACGTGACCGGTTCACCACGGCTTGCCGCAGGTAGGCGAGCGCCTTCTCCGCGTCCCTCAGCCGCTGCCAGCCTCCGTGCATCGCGACGAACGCGTCCTGCACCACTTCCTCGGCGGTGGGGGTGTCCCGCACCAGCAGGGCCGCCAGCCGCACGAGCGCCCGGTAGTGGGAGGAGTACAGCTCAGTGACCGCCCGGTCAGCGTTCCACCCCGCGTGCGCCGGGGACGCCAAGAAGGCGTCAGGCACGACGGCGCCCCTGGCTACTAGCGTTTCGGTCACATTGGTTGGACGCGCTGCCCCCTCATCAGGTTCACTCTCCATCGGGCCGCTTCCGTGCCCCGAGGCAAGTCGTGCAGGACCATGGTCTCCGGTCCTTCATCCCCAAATCTCCCACCCATCTGGCCGTCCGTCGCCTTGCCGCCATTGGCAGACCGCCCCAGCTACCTGCCTGGATGGACGGTTAACCACGCACTAACGCACATGCCTGGCTGGCCTTCGGACATGCCGCCAGACACTGCCGGAGGATTGCCGAAAGACAAGAATATCCATTGAGTGCGAGGTTACGACAGCACTTGCATGGATCGGCACGATTACCAGGCACCGCCACATGGTTACTTAGCAGTACCTCCATATGACCGGAATATGAACGTATGAGCGTATTTCTAGGCCAATGTTCAAGCCCGCCCGGGCCTGGTCCAGCTCCGCTCGGGGCCGGGAACCCCGAATCACCCGTAAGTTCCTCGAGAAGCCCTAGGATCTTGGTGTGGCTGACTGCTTGTTCTGCGCCATCGCCGCCGGTGAGATTCCCGCAACCCGGGTCGCGGAAACCGACCGGGTGCTGGCGTTCCGCGATATCAACCCGCAAGCTCCGACTCATGTGCTCGTCATCTCCAAGGCGCATTATCCCGACGTCGCGACGCTGGCCGCCGCGGACGCCGGGCTACTCGGTGAGGTGATCACCGAGGCGCACCGGGTGGCGACGGCGGAGGGTGTCAGCGATAGCGGTTACCGTGTCGTCTTCAACACGGGCGAGCAGGCAGGCCAGACCGTGCCGCATGTCCACGCGCACGTGCTCGGCGCCCGGGCCCTCACCTGGCCGCCGGGATGAACCATCAGCTTGCCTCCAAGACACGCGAGCCCGCCACGATCACTGCCGAGGTCGGACAGCCCCGGACAGCCCCTGCGGCGGATACCATGGTGCCCACTACGCTCGGGGGGCGGTCCTCCGGGTCTTCGAGAGCGTCGAATTGACAGATATCCGAAACGATGACCTGAACGCCAGCAGCAATCCCAACGGCGACGGGCAGCAGGGCGAGGCACGATCGCAGGTCAAGATCGTGATACCCGCTGATCATTCGATGGTCAGCCTGCTCGGCTCCGGGGATGAGCTGCTGCACGTGATTGAGCGGGAGTTCGACGCGGACATCCATGTCCGCGGCAACGAGATCACCGCGACCGGAACCCCGGCGGAGACCGCCCTGGTGACGGCGCTTTTCGACGAGCTCGTCGAGCTGCTGCGCAAGGGCGCGGAGCTCAGTGCCGACGCGGTGGAACGGGCTGCGGCCATGCTGCGGGCCGAGCGCGGCGTGCGCCCCGCCGACGTGCTGACGGTCGGCATCCTGTCCGCCCGCGGCCGCACCATCCGGCCCAAGACCCTCAACCAGAAGCGGTACGCCGACGCCATCGACGAGCACACGATCGTGTTCGCCATCGGCCCGGCGGGCACCGGCAAGACCTACCTGGCCATGGCCAAGGCGGTCAAGGCGCTGCAGGCCAAGCAGGTCAACCGGATCATCTTGACCCGGCCCGCGGTGGAGGCGGGGGAGCGGCTCGGCTTCCTGCCGGGCACGCTGTACGAGAAGATCGACCCCTACCTGCGCCCCCTCTACGACGCGCTGCACGACATGCTCGACCCCGACGTCATCCCCAAGCTGATGACCGCGGGCACTATCGAGATCGCCCCGCTGGCATTTATGCGTGGACGGTCGCAACCTGTTGCCACTCCGGTGCTGACGCCCGACGGCTTCCGGCCCATCGGCTCCCTGACCGTGGGTGACCTGGTTATCGGGTCGAACGGTGAGCCGACCCCGGTGATCGGCGTGTATCCGCAGGGGGAGAAGGAGATCTACCGGGTCACCGGCCAGGACGGTGCCTCCACCCTCTGCTCGGGTGACCACCTGTGGGCCGTGACCACTCCCGACGACCGCCGCCGCGGCAAGCCGCACCGGGTCCTGACGGCCCGCGAGATGATCGGCAGCCTGCGGGCTGCCCACTCTCACCGGTACGAGCTTCCCTTGCACAGTGCGCCCGTGTGCTTCCCGTACCGGCAAGTGCCGACGGAACCGTACGCGCTCGGCCTGCTGCTCGGTGACGGCTGCCGGACCGGAGCGACCACCCCGAGCTTTGCGACAGGCGACCCGGAGCTCGCCTGGGAGCTGCGGCGGCGGCTGCCGGGTACCGAGATCCGGCCCAAACAGGGCCTCGACTATATCTTGAACCGGGTGACCTCGCCGGGGGACGTCATCACCCTGGAGAACCCAGTGACCCGGGTTACCCGGCTGCTCGGCTTGCATGGCACCCGGTCGGCCACCAAATTCGTGCCCGATCTGTACCTGTACAACTCGGCGAAGGTCCGGCTGGCTGTCTTGCAGGGCCTGCTCGACACCGACGGCGGCCCGGTCAGGCAGCGGGACCGGACCTGCCGCGTCCAGTACACGACCACCTCGCCGCAACTGCGCGATGATGTGATCTTCCTGGTCCGATCATTGGGTGGTATCGCCTATCACCGGGTCCGCCCCGCCGTCGGGCGCGCCCCGGGACTTGCGAACGGAAAACCCGTTCCGCACCGCCACGACGCGTACATCATCGACATCCGGCTGCCCGCCGGAGTCGAGCCGTTCCAGCTCACCCGGAAGGCCGAGAGCTATCGCGCTGCGGGCGGCGGCGGGCGCCCGATGCGCTTCATCGACAGCATCGAGCCGGCCGGTACCGCGGAGGCCGTCTGCATTTCGGTCGCGGCCGCTGACTCCCTCTACACGACCGAGGACTTCCTGCTCACCCACAACACCCTGAATGACTCGTTCATCATCCTGGATGAGGCGCAGAACACCTCGGCCGAGCAGATGAAGATGTTCCTGACCCGGCTCGGGTTCGGCTCCCAGATGGTGGTGACCGGCGACGTCACCCAGGTCGACCTGCCATCCGGCCAGGTCAGCGGGCTGCGCGTCGTCCAGGACATCCTAGACGGCATCGAGGACATCCACTTCGCCAGGCTGACCAGTCACGATGTGGTCAGGCATCGCCTGGTGGGCAAGATCGTCGATGCGTACGAGCGGCACGACGCGGCCGAAAGGCAGTTCAGTGCGACGCCGAACGCCACGGGGAGAGCGAACAGGCGGAAGGGCAGCTAGCACGGGGATGAGCATCGATATCGCCAACGAGGCGGGCATCGACGTCGACGAGGCAGGACTGGCCGCGGTCGCCAGGTTCGCGCTTGACCAGCTGCGGATCCACCCGCTGGCCGAGCTCTCGGTACTGCTCGTCGACGAGCGGACCATGACCGAACTGCACGAGCGCTGGATGGGCGAGCCAGGACCGACCGACGTGCTGGCCTTTCCCATGGACGAGCTGAGGCCGCCGCAGATGGGCGGCAACCGGGCCGGGGACCCGGAGCCCGGCGGTAACCCCGGGCTGCTCGGGGATGTGGTGCTGTGCCCGCAGGTCGCGGCGGAGCAAGCGGAGAAGGCCGGCCACAGCACCCAGGACGAGCTCGAGCTGCTGTGCGTGCACGGGATCTTGCACCTGCTCGGCTATGACCACGCCGAACCGGACGAGCACGCCGTCATGTTCGGCACGCAGGACCAGCTGCTCAAGGCCTGGCGGGATCAGAAGGAGCTATGACTCCCCCGGGGTGGCTGCTGGTCGCGGCGGCCGTGCTGGCCCTGCTGGCGGGGTGGCTGGCGAACGCTGAGGCCGCCCTGTCTCTGGTCTCAGCTACCGGCGTCGCCGAGCGGCCGGAGCACAAGGGCCCGCTGCAGGCGGTAGCCGCGGATCTGCCCCGCTACATGAGCGTGCTGCTGCTGCTCCGGGCCATGACCGAGGTTTTCGCGGCGGTGCTCGTCACGGCGGCCTTCGTCCGCTGGTTCGGCGACGACTGGCGCGCCGTGCTGGCCGCGCTCGGCGTGGTGATCGCGCTGAGGTACGCGCTGACCGGTGTGCGCCCGCAAATCGGACGCGTCGGCCCGCGAACCGAACGGACCGCCGTGCGTGCGGCCAAGTTCGTCTTTCCGCTGACCCGGGCGCTTGGCCCGCTGCCGAGCCTGCTGGTTGCCGTGGGTAACACCATGCCGCCGACCCGGCGGGCCCGCCCGCTGGTGGACCACGACGGCACGTCGGGTCCCGTCGCCCGGTCCGAGCTGCGCGGGCTTGTCGACTACCTGGAGCGCAGCACCGGCATCGAACCCGGCGAACGTGAGATGGTCCGGTCGGTCTTCGAGCTCGGCGACACCATCGTCAGGGAAGTCATGGTGCCCCGCACCGACATGGTCTTCATCGAGTCGGACAAGACCGTCGAGCAGGCGCTCTCGCTGGCCCTGCGCAGCGGTTTCTCACGGATCCCCGTGGTCGGCGAGAACGAGGACGACGTGGTCGGCATCGCGTACCTTAAGGACATCGTGGCGTGGAGCCACGATCACCCCGGGGCCGATGCGACCGAGAAGGTGACCACGGTGATCCGCGCGGCCAGCTACGTCCCGGACAGCAAGCCCGTCGACGAGCTGCTGCGGCAGATGCAGGCCCAGCGCAATCACGTGGCCATCGTGATCGACGAGTACGGCGGGACCGCCGGGCTGGTGACCATCGAGGACATCCTCGAGGAGATCGTCGGCGAGATCACCGACGAGTACGACAACGAACGGCCGCCGGTGGAGTGGCTTTCTGACGGTTCCGCGCGGGTGACGGCCCGGCTGTCCGTGACCGAGCTCGAGGAGCTCTTCGGGGTGGCGCTCGGCGTTGACGACGTCGAGACCGTGGCCGGGCTGCTGGCCCACCAGCTCGGCCGGGTCCCGATCGCGGGTTCGACCGTAACCCTTCATGGCCTGCGGCTGACCGCGGAGAACCCGACCGCCCGCCGCAATAAGATCGGAACGGTCCTGGTTGAACGCGTCGAGGACACGCAATCGTGACCTGCGTGGTTGACCCGCCGGCCCGTAGACTTATCGCGTGAGTGACGTGACACCTGACGCCGAAGATCTCAAGATCATTACTCTGGCCCGGTCGACGCGGGCGAGGGTGGCGGCGTCCGAGGGCGCGGCGGTCCGCGACGAGACCGGCCGGACCTATACCGCCGCCGCGGTGGCGCTGC
>PMST01000012.1 GCA_003168295.1 Actinomycetota bacterium | reverse complement strand
CGACCTCTGGGTTATGAGCCCAGCGAGCTACCGAACTGCTCCACCCCGCGGCGATGTCTTTACTCTATGAACTCCGGCGTGCAGAAGCAAATCGGCGCGCGACCCCACCTCAACCGGCAGGCGAAGGGTGGGCGAGCTACCCAAGTGGCGAGGCCATCCACACCGTGTACGAGACCGGCCAGTTCCCGGCCGGCGGCCCGGTCAGCACCTTGGCGTCGCCGGTCGTCCGCAGCGAGACGACGCGGCGCGGCACCGCCCCGAACAGCGACACCGCCGCGCGGGACGAGCCGCGCAGGACCGGACGCCGGCCTGCCCGCTCGATCGAGGTCGCCACCTGCTCGACCCCGGCCGACGATGAGCCCGCCGCCATCGACGCCGTCGGAACCCCGCACAGCACCCGCACGGTCGGCGCGAACTCGGCCGCGGTCGAGGCGTTGACGAACACCACGCTGGCGGACGGCCCGATCGAGGCGCACAGCGAGGTCGCCGCCGCGACCGACCCGGCGTAGGTCGCCGACCCGGCGGCGCCGCGCAGCCGTACCCGGCTCACGAACTTCGACAGCCCGGACGAATAGCGGCCGACCGACGTGTGCGGCACAATCCCCGGGTTAAGCGACGTCACCACCGGCGGGATCGCCAGCGCGAGCACGCAGCAGATCCCGACCAGCGTGACCGTCAGGCGCGATGCGCCGAGCACCGCCGCCCGAACCGTCACCCGCGACGACACCCAGACCCCGAACAGCACGAGCCCCGGCAGCACCACCGGCACCAGACGGTGCGAGGCCCACGGCTGCCACGGCGCCACCGCCGGGTCCCAGAGCACGGTTCCCACCGACCAGGCGATGATCAGGAACGGCAGCCCCCACAGCCGCGCCGCCACGATCGACGACCGGCCGTAGATCACGGCCCGCACGAGTCGCCGCCCCAGCACCGCCGCGCCGGCGCAGGCCATCAGCACGGCCGGCACCCCGACGTACCACAGCACCCAGTAGAGGCTCTGCTCGTAGTACTGCCGCCGACCGTTCACCGGCAGCCCGGCCAGTCGCTGCAAAGCGGCCACCTCCCGGGCCAGGACCGGATTGGTCTGCCCGACGACGGTCTGCACGTACGGCCGGAACGCGAGCACGATGAGCGCGACCACCGGCAGCGCCAGCGCCGCCCACTGCGCGATCATGGCCAGCGACGGCAGCGAGATCTCCTCGCCCGCCAGCCCCACCGCGCGCAGCCGCCGCAGGAACACGCGCATCACCCGAGCGCGCACTTCCGGAACCGCGAGGGGCGCGATCAACGCCGTCGCCAAACCGAACGCGGCCGCGGCGAGACCGAACACGTGCAGTTCGGTCGACACCGTCGACAGGTAGGAGCGCCCCAGCGTCAGCGCCGCCGACAATCCGATGGCGATGCCGACGAACAGCCCGATCCCGAACGGCGCCGCCTGGCGCCTGCGCGCCACGAACAGCCAGGCGAGCACCGGGAAGGCCGGCAGCAGGATGCTCAGCGACCCGATCCAGGTCAGCACCGTGAGCCCGAGCGCCAGCCCGCCCAGCCCGGCCAGCGCCATCCCGCCGCCGAGCACGCCGAACGAGTCGATGAACATGCACAGCCCGCCGAACAGCAGCACCTGGACCAGTGGCTCGCTGAACGGCGTCCGCGAGACGTAGATCTCCGGCAGCGAGACCGCGAGGACCAGCGCCCCGACCGGCGCCCACCGCCCCCCGGCCAGGCGGCCCACGACCCCGCCGAACGACAGCACCGCGCAGCCGCCGAGCACGGCCGGCATCAGCAGCGCGCCGCCGAGCCCGGAGAGCCACGTCCCGGCGGCGAGCACGAGCGGCAGCCCCGGCAGGAACGCCGGGGTGAGGACCCCGCCGGACAGGTAGAACCCGGGGGTCCCGTAGACCACCCCGCCGGAACTTCCGAACAATGACGCCGACGCCGGTATCCGCGCGGTCCCGTGCTTGGCGATCCAGTACCCGTACTGCAGGTAGACGCTCGGGTCGGCGACGCTGAAGAGCTGCTCGGACCGGAACGCCGCCTGCCATACCCCGAATCCGGCCGCGATCGCGATCGTGGCCAGCAGCGCGCCGACCGGCACGCCGACCCGCCGGCCATCGGCGTCGGGCCCGTCGGCGGGCGCGGCGTCGGCCGCCACGTCGAGCCTCCCGAACTGCGGCCACTGCACCGGCAGTCCCCGCATCCCGAAGTAGAACAGCGCCAGCGTGAGCGGCACGAAGATGATCAGCACCGGCAGCGGCAGCAGCCGTCCGGCCAGCAGCATCCCGGTCCCGGGCACGAGCAGCGCGATCGCCAGCAGGGTCGGCGCCATCGTGAGGACCCCGAACGCCCGCCCCGGGAACCACCACCAGCGCCGGGCCAGCCGCTCGCGTTCCGCCGCCGCGCGCCGGTAAAACCGCTGAAGAGCGAGGAGTGCGCCGGTGACGGCGGGCGGGATGGAAAGTGGCGGCGGCGGCTTCTGCTCTATCTCATCCCGAACGGACCCTGCGTCAGGCCCGGCCGCGTCAGCTTCCCCGTCCACCGGGCCGGACCCGCCAGGGGCGACGGCCTCGGGCTCGTCCGGTGGGGACGTCGGATCCTCCCGGACTCGCACGGCGGGCAGTCGTAGACGCACGGACCCTACTGTAGAAGAAGAACCGGTGCGAACCATTCAGGACCACGCAAGCCGCGTATCGGCCCACACTGAACTATGCAGCTCTTTACGAATTGGCACAGCTGGGAGCGGACGGAGCCGGAACTGCGCCGTCTGCTGCCCGCGGCCGACGCCGACGCGGTGGCCAGCGCGGTCGAGTTCGCGGTCCGGTACCACGGCGACCAGACTCGCCCCACCGGCGCGCCGTACGCCGAGCATCTGCTCGAGGCGCTCGAGGTCCTGGTGCGCGGGGCCGGCGTCACCGACCCCGGCATCCTCCAGGCGGCCGTGCTCCACGACGTCGTGGAGGACACCCCGTGCACACTCGACGACGTCCGCCGCGCGTTCGGCGGCCGGGTGGCGGAGCTGGTCGGCTGGGTCACCAAGCCGGACCCGGAGGAGGGGTCCGACCGCACCGCGGCCAAGCAGGCGTACCTCAGCCGTCTGCGGGACGCGCCCGACGACGCGGTCCTGGTCAAGCTGGCC
>PMST01000474.1:3939-21034 GCA_003168295.1 Actinomycetota bacterium | reverse complement strand
GGCCGCGGGCCGCACCGACGAATCGTGAGACTAAAACCTTGGGCCTTCAGATCCGTAGATACTCGTACCGGAGTACAGGCCCGTTCAGATCTGTCCGCGACCTGGGATGCGACTTTGCTCGCTGTTCATGTGAGTCCGCGGAACTGGAAGGTCTTGCATCCCCGGCGCTCCCAGCGTGGCTCCCGGCCGCTTGGGCACGGTGACGCCCTGATCCCTCCACGGGACCGGTTCCTACTTCTCCCCCATCTTCCTCNNGGTGAGCGGTCGGCGGGTCAAGAGTCGCGTAGCGATCGCGTGCGACGCCGCAGGCGCCCTTGACGCGGTGGCCGCGACTGGGACACTGACAGCCGAGGAAGACGGCTCACACCCTGGCTCGTCGTCCGTGCTGCCGATTGAGCCGATCCGATCTGTGGATGCTCGCTCGTTGCCCGGCCGCCGCGCCGGGTCGGCCCCCCAGGGCCGCAGCCCGGTGCGGCGCGGCCGGGCGCGGCGGAGCGCAGCGTAGCCGCCTTGATCTAATACGGCTCAATTCGGCAGCGATGCGCGGCTAGGCATGCGCGGCTTCAGGTGGCCCCTTCGTCCCGAAGCCAACGCGCGATACGATCTACCACCGCTCTTTCCCTGGCTCACCTGCGCGGCACTGTCCGTGGACGTCTCCCGGCGTCCGCTGGTGTCAGTGGCCGTTGTTACTCACTTAGTTACTCACCCGTCAAGACCTCAACGGCAGGATGCCACCTGGTATGGCACGCTCGGCCGACTGTCACCCAGCAGCGGGCTTGCGCAGTGCCAGGTCGAGGTAGAAACTTGATGTTACCCACTCGTATCCGCCGTCCTTTGCGGCCCGGAGGTCTTGCACCAGGCCATCGATCCTCTCAGCCGCGATGCCCAATTGGATGCCACGTTCTCTCACCGCCTCGACGGTGGCCGCATATATCTCGAACATCGGCTCCGGGTCTTCGACCAGGAACAAGCCTCTCATCGCGGTGACTTCCAAGCCTGCCTGGCGGGCGGACCGCGGCAGGTCCTTGACGGCTCCAGCCGGCACTCCATTCCGGTGCAGCACCTCATGAACCAGATCCCAATGGTCGGCGACGGCCTCCAGGTGCGGGTGCGATCGCGGCGGCGGGCTTTCCAGCGCCTCGTGCACGACAAGCCAGCCGCCAGGGCGAAGGAGATCGGCAATACGGCGAAGGGTCCGTACCGGGTCGGCCTGGTGCATCATGAAGGCCCGCGAAAAGGCCAGATCGAACGGCCCGCCCAGCGCCGCGGCATCCAGGTCGTGCAGGTCGCCTGCGACCACTTCCACGATACCGAGCTCCAGGGCGGTCACGACCGCTCGCGCCCGCTGGATCGCCGCCGGGCTGACATCGACACCGACGACCCGTCCGGCGGGGCCGACCATCTCCGCCAGGACCGCCAGCCCGCCGATGGGGCCGCAGCCGCAGTCGATCACGTTCCACCCTGGCTGGACACCGACCCTGCGGAACGCCGTGCGGGCGTTCTCCGCGCCTAGCTCGGCGCCGCTCAAGAGCCGCCGGAGGTCTGGATCTGAGCCGTCGAGGATGTACCGGCTGACCCGCTCTGTGACCTCTTCGGCCATGCCCGCCTCCCGGCGCTAGCGTCCTGACCAGAGCCTATCCAGCCCGGCACCAGGCGTACCGGTCCAGAGTCGATCCGATCTCCGGTCCGCGTCTGGTCCACAAGCGTCAGACTCCCGTTGACCATCTGATCCGTAGAGATCTACAGCCGAACCAACTACCTGCCTACTCCCCCGATGACCTGCCAAAATGGCGTTCACTAGTGCGCATCAGGCGGCAGCGTTGAGCGCCGTTGTGCGGCCAAAAAGTGGCCAGCGTAGCCAGATGGCCTGCTAACTCTATCGACGGCTGACCGTCAAGACGCGGTTGACAGTAGTCAGCTCATAGCCTTCTGGATGCAAACTACCGGCGCGTCCCTGCTCGCGATCAAACAGCGCAGCCCAGCGTGTGTGCTGATGTCCGCCCAGGATGGCCGTAGCGCGCACGGGTTGCTGTACCTGACTGCTGTACGGACTGACTCGCGTCCACAAGGACAGTGTCAAGAGCAAGTTGACACCTGTGCCCACGACCTGCGACTTAGAAAGTCGTTTCGCGCAGCGGGTTCACCTGCTGAATAAGAGAACTCGTGCCAGCAAGAACACCATAAAGTCCAGCTTGACGTCGAACTAGCCGACAGCCAACTCTGCTTATCTCTACCCAAGTTTGGTAGATATTTGTAGAGTTTTGCTTTGCGTTTGGCCCCCACGCATACTGAGACTACAAAGAAAGTGCCCCCCGCTGCGGCACAGCGGAGGGCACCTAACCAAGTAACCCCGACGGTGAAGAAGGAGTTTGCCTTGTCAACACAGGATACAGTCGCATGCCCTGATTCGGCCAACCTCACGCCACCACCGCAACAATCGCAGGAGGTATGGCGCTCATGGGGAACAACTCTTCGATACGCGATCGTCCAGCTAGTCCAGGCGACGCCAACGATCCTGCTCGTCTGGCAGACGTGTGGACGACACTGAACTCGAGTTAGTGTTCTTCGCCCTTGGTCGTTCTCTAGTAGTTGTCGATTCGCGTTGCGGATGTTTTGCCGCGCGCCTATCGGGCCTGGCCTTCGGCCTGGCCCTTGCCGTCAGGCCCGCTGGGTCGGCAGCTCCAGCGCTCAAGGGTGGGTCCCGAAGATCCTTTCTGCGAAGCGGTTAGAAAGGATCTTCGGGTGCCCTTGATGCTGGAGGGGCCGACCCGGACAATGCGCGGGGTTCCGTCCCGGTGGCAGCGGCGCAGCGGAAGCTGCCTCCTGGGCTGGAGCCGAAGACGGTCGTGAACACGCACCGTATGCTCCACCGGGCCTGGGAGGACTTCGCGGTGTGAGGATGGGCGAAGCGGAACGTCGTGAGTGACGCGCATCCCCCTTGGGTGCCACGCAAGGGCCGCAAGGTCTGGACCGTGGCTCAACTCCAAACGTTTCTGCAGCGCGCACGGTCAGATCGGTTCTTCGCGTTGTGGGTGCTCGAAGCCACCTCGGGAATGCGCAGGTGCGAGCTGGCTGGCGCTCGCCGAGATCTACTCGACCTGGCCGCGGGCACGCTTGAGATCGATACCACGCGGGTGGTCGTGGACGGCCGGGTGATCGAGTCAGACGGCAAGACGGAAAACGCTCAGCACGTGCTCGCGCTTGACCCGTTCACGCTGGCCGTGTTGAAGGCCCATGTCGAGATGCTCGACCGGGAACGGAGCGAGCTCGGGCCGGACTACCACGATCACGGCGTGCTGTTCTGCTGGGAGGACGGCAGGCCACCGCACCCTGACACCATCACGCGGCGGTTCAAGCAACTAGCCGCGGCGGCCGGTCTGCCAGAGATCGACCTTCACGACGTGCGGCACAGCTACGCCACCGCTGGCCGGGATGCGAAGATCGACTGGAAGGCCCTCAGCAGGCGCATCGGGCACGCGGATGTGGCGTTCACCATGAAGCAGTACGTACAGACCGACCTGGAAGCAGACCGTAAGGTCGCGAACACGCTCGCTGAGCTGATCATAGGTGGTGCGCTTGCCTCCACCGAGATCGCGGACGAGGACCAAGGCGGGGCGGTCGCCGGAGACCCTGGCGAGGCGGCTTGAACGGAGTGACGTTTACAAATCCGTTTACAAACCACATGTCAGAGGCCCTCTCCGTGTTCGGAAAGGGCCTCTGACCTTTGTAGCGGGGGCGGGATTTGAACNNCGACCTCTGGGTTATGAGCCCAGCGAGCTACCGAACTGCTCCACCCCGCGTCGGTGCCTTTACTTTATGAACTCCTGGCGTCCAAAGCAAATCATCGCCGACCCGCCCGGCTGACCTGCGGCGCGGCCAGGCCGTCGCCGGGGGCTGCGTCAGCAGGTCTGGTCAGGGCGTAACCTTCCGGGATGACCGAGGTCGTGATCTACACCGACGGCGCGTGCAGCGGCAACCCCGGACCGGGCGGCTGGGGCGCCGTGCTGCGCTGGAACGGCACAGAAAAGGAACTATACGGCGGCGACCCGCAGACCACGAACAACCGGATGGAGCTGATGGCCGCCATCCAGGCGCTCGAGGGGCTGCAGCGGCCCGCGCAGGTCGAGTTGCACACGGACAGCAAGTACCTGCTCGACGGCATCACCAAGTGGATCAAGGGCTGGCAGCGCAACGGCTGGATGACCTCGGCCAAGAAGCCGGTCAAGAACGCGGACCTGTGGCGCAGGCTGACCGAGGCGATGAGCCGCCACGAGGTCACCTGGCTGTGGGTGAAAGGTCACGCGGGCGATCCGGGCAACGAGCGCGCCGACGAGCTCGCCCGGCGCGGCATCGAGGAAGCGGCCAGCGCCGCCCACCCGGTCTAGCGGTCAGCCTTTCGCGTCGTCAGCCTTTTCGCGCCGGTCAGCCTTTCGCGTCCTCAAGCCCGTCTCGCCGGTCGGCGCCTTTCGCGCGTGATCCGTAGGGCGGCGCGAAGACCACGATCAGCGACAGGTCCTCGCGGATCTCGGTGAACATGTGCGTCTCCCCGGCCGGAACGAACAGCACCGAGCCCGGACCCACCTCGACCGCCCCTGAACTCGTTACCAGCGTCGCGCGGCCCGACCGCACCACGTAGATCTCGTCCTCGGTGTGCGGGCTCTGGTCATCGATGCCGCCCGCGGGAATCGAGTAGGTGCCCAGGCTCAGGTCTGCGCTGTCCAGGTGGACGACCCAGTGGTTGAGGTCGCCGGGATCCCCGCCGTCAGGCGGCGTATAGGTCCCAGCCTCGGCGATGACGCGCATAGCGGTCTCCGTCAGCTGTGAATGATGTCTGTGTGATGGCAAAAATGCACCCTTTCCGGGCAAAGGGATCTTATACGCCGCACGGAGTCGCGCCACACCGGGATGTCGCTGGCCTGGCCGGCCGGGAGCTTGCCGCGGTCCGGTTCCGCGTACTGCCGCGGCGTGTAGGCCGCGTCCCCGATCAGCAGGTCGAAGCCGTCCCCGCCGCCGCGCACGACCACGCACTGGTGGCCTTCGGTGTGCCCGGGAGTGGCGATGACCTCCAGGCCGGGCAGCACCTCCGCGTCCCCGTCGAGCAACTCGAACCGCCCGTTCATGAAGCCGAACCATTCGTACAGCTCAGGTTCCTCGCGCCGGGCCCGGGCCAGCTCGGCGCGCTGCACGTAGGCCGGCGCGTGCTTGAACACCGCGTTCTGGCCGCAGTGATCGAAGTGCAGATGCGTGTTGATCACGAGCCCGATGTCGGCCGGGCTCAGGTCGTATTCGGCCAGCGCGTCCGCGACCGAACGGTTGACGACCCGCCAGTCGTCCAGCACGCGCTGCGGGCCGCCAACCCCGGTGTCGACCAGCACCGCGCCGCCGGGATGGGTGACGACGAACCCGTGCACCGGCCACCGGCTGCCGTCGATGCCCTGCAGGCTGGCCAGGTGCAGCCGCTTGATCTCCAGTGACATGCGTCCTCTCAACCGCGGCCGGTGACCGGGCGCTGGGTGAAGTGATCAGCCCCGCACTTCGCGCAGATCCGGAAGCCTTCCATCAGGTCCGCTCGCGCCGCGATGGCGGCCCGGTAGTCGCCGCCGCCGCGGGGGCTCATCCGGGCCGCGCGCGCATTACCCTCCATCGTCATCGCGCTCATCCCGCGGATCCCGCGGCGGGCGATCGATCGCGGTACCCGCCAGGTGTAGCCGCATTCGGCGCAGGTGCGTTCCCACTCGCGGGCGAAAAATCCGAATGGCATCCCTGCATTGTTCGCCCGCCCGCGGGCGCCGGTCAATGACAGACGCGACAGGCTTGGTTCAGCTCAGTGCGCTGGAGGGCTGCGGCGCACCACCAGCACCACGGCCCCGACGATGAGCGCGCCGCCGCCGAACGTCAAGGGCGTCAGCCGCTCGTTCAGGATCAGCGTGCCGAGCAGGACCGCGATGACCGGGTTCACGTACGCGTACGTCGCGACCGTCGCGGTGGGCAGCGCCCGGACCGCGATGCCGTACGCGGAGAACGCCACGATGGAACCCATCACGATGAGGTAGCCGAGGGCAAACCACGACCCGGCCGACACCTGCGCCAGCCGCAGCGAGCCGAACTCTCCGCTCACCGCGGCGAGCACCGTCAGCACGATGCCGCCGCTGAGCAGCTGCATCCCGCTGGCCAGCGCCGGGCTGGCCGGAATCGTGACCCGGCGGGCCATGATCGTGCCGAGGGCCCACATGGCCGCCGCGCCGAGGATGATGACCACCCCGACCGGGGAAAACCCGCCTGAACGGCCGAGACCGGACAGCAGGGCGACGCCGGCCAGCCCGAGCGCCAGCCCGGCCAGCGGCGCGAGCCCGAGCCGGGCGTGGTTCAGGCCCGCGTCGATGCCGAGCAGCCACAGCGGCACGGTGGCGACGAGCAGCGCCGCGAGCCCGGACGGCACTGTTTTCTCGCCGATGCCTACCGCGGCGTTGGCCACGAGCAGCAGCACGCCGACGATCGCGCAGCCCCGCCATTCCGCCCGGCTGGGCCAGGACGACCCGGTCCCGCCCGGCGCGCGGGCGGCCGCCCGGTGGCTCCGCAGGGCGAGCGGGAACATGATCAGCCCAGCCACCAGGTTCCGCGCCGCCGCCAGCAGCAGCGGCGGAATCGTCTCGACGCCCACCCTGATGGCCAGGTACGTGCTCCCCCACACCAGCCACACGATGAGCAGCGACACCCACGCCGCCATGCTGGGCCGCCGCACCGGTCCCGGCCGATCAACCTTTTCTGGCTTCCGAACGGTGCCGCCTGCTTGCGGCCTGCCCTCTTCCCGCCCGCCCGGGGCGGGCGCCAGAGGAACGTTCGGCTTGCTCATGATCACTAGCCTGCCAGCCGAAGCCTCACCCGATGAGTGGCAGCATCGCCATAGTTAGGCGAAATCCTGCCAACCGTGGGTTCGGTGGCGGCGGCGGACGGGCGGGGGGCTGGATACGCTAGCGGCGTGCCCGATAGCCGCGTGACCCGCCTGCGGGAAAGCCCGTGGCTGCGGGCTGGGCTGCTCGCGGTCGCGGTCGGACTCGCCGTGTACGGGCTCGCCTCCCAGTGGACGCAGGTGCACGCGGACCTGGCCAAGCTGGCCTGGCTACGACGTGGCCGGCGCCGCGCTGTGCGTGATGGCCGGCCTCGGCTGCATGATGCTGGCCTGGCGGGCCCTGCTCGCCGACCTCGGCTCGGCGCTGCCGCTGCCGGCCGCGATCCGGGTGATGTTCATCGGGCAGCTCGGCAAGTACGTGCCGGGGGCGGTCTGGGCCGTGGCCGCGCAGGTCGAACTGGCCCGCGACTACGACGTCCCGCGCCGGCGCAGCGCCACCGCCAGCCTGGTCAGCATGGCGACCACCCTGGTGGTGGGCCTGGTCGTGGCCGGCGTGACGCTCCCGCTCACCTCGGCGAGCGCGGTCCGGCACTACTGGTGGGTGCTGGCCATCACCCCGTTCGCGGTGGCCTGCCTGTATCCCCCGGTCATCAAGTTCGGCCTGGACCTGGTGCTGAAGGCCGTGCACAGGCCGCCGCTGGAGAAGTCGGTCAGCGTCGGCGGCATGGCCCGCGCCCTGGCCTGGACCACGCTCGGCTGGCTGTTCTACGGCGCGCACGCCTGGCTGCTGATCAGCGAATTCGCCGGGCACGGCGCCCATGTGCTGGCGCTGTCCCTGGGCGCCTACGCGCTGGCCTGGTCGGTCGGCTTTCTCATCATCTTCGTCCCCGGCGGCATCGGCGCCAGGGAACTCGCGCTGATCGCCGTGCTCGCCCCGGTCATGTCATCGGCGTCCGCCCTGGTGGTCGCGCTCGCCTCACGGGTCGTGATGACCGTGGGCGACCTGGTGTGGGCGGGCGTCGGACTGGCCATCGGCCGAGCACAGAACCGATCGGGGAAAGCACGGAGCCGCACGGCGAAGTCCAGGCCGGACCCGGAACCGCCGCGGCATCCGGCCAGCCTCAGCGGGCCAGCAAAGCCTGCAGATAGTCCGCCCAGCACGGTTCAGGATCAATAGCGCTCACCCCGGACCGAAGCCGCGCCGCCATCCCCGGCGCGCTGATCTCCCGCAGCACGCGGGCCAGATCCGTCACGTTCCCCGGCGCGCAGGTCAGCCCGTCGACGCCGTCCCGCACCAGGTCGGCGAGGGCCCCGGCGGTGGTGGTGATCACCGGCACGCCGTGCGCGAACGCGAGCAGCGCGTTCTGGGAGGCGGTCGCCTCCCGGTACGGCAGCACCAGCGCGTCCGCCGCCGCGAACAGCGCCGGGATCTCGCTGGCCGGCACGTAACCGGGCCGCAGCCGCACCCGATCCTCGATCCCGAGCTCGGCCACCAGCTTCTCCGTCTCGCCGGTACCGCCCCAGAACTCCCCCGCAACCGTCAGCGTGAGATGAGCCGGCCCGCAGGCCAGCGCCCGCAGCAGCACGTCGAGACCCTTATACGGCCGGACAATCCCAAAGAACAGCAGGCGGATCGGCTGCGGAGCTTGAGGGTTGGCGGGGGCGGGTGGCACGCTTCGTTCCGCGTCATGGTTTTGGTGATGGGCCGGGAGGTGGGGTGGCATCGGGGCGGTCACTATGCAGGCGGCCGGGGCGAGCTCGCGGGCCTGGGCGGCCTGGGCGGGTGAGTGCACGAGGACCGTGTCGACGCGGGAGAGCAGGGCGCGGGTCAGGGCGACGTCGCCGGGGCGGCGCTCGTGCGGGAGCACGTTGTGGCAGATCACCGCGGTGCGGGGGTTGCGGGGTCGGCGCGGGCGGGGGGCGCGGCGCAGGCCGGCCAGGATGGTTAGGTAGGCGGGGACCTGCAGCGGGGTCAGCAGGGCGAAGATCACCAGGTCGGCTCGGGCGAGGCGGCGGCCTTCGGCGAGCCAGCCGTCTGGGCGGTACCAGGCCAGGCGGCGGCGGGTGCGCGGGTACGGCTCGCCCTCGGGGACGTCGAGCGTCTGCTGGCCCGGGTAGAGCCGGGCGGGGTACTGGGCCCGCCAGGACTCGATGATGACGTCGTGACCCGCGGCGGCCAGCCGGTGCGCCAGCTCGGTGGTGTGCCGCGCCCCGCCGCCCTTGTACGGGTGCGCGGGCCCGACCAGGGCGATCCTCACGTGTCGGCGCGGGAGCGCACGATCAGGTCGGCCAGCAGCGCCATCGAAGCCAGGATCATGCCGGTCACGAAGATCAGGATGGTGTCGTTGGCGAAGTGCAGCGGGTGCACCACGAGGTCATAGATGCCCTTGAGAACGCCCAGGACGAGCAGGAACAAGGCCGGCGGCATCAGCACCTTGAGCGGGTTGAAGTACATCACCATCCGCAGCACCTGCAGGACGTACCGGTAGGCGTCGGAGAAGAAGTGGAATTTCGACCGGCCGGCCCGCTTGGCGTACTCGATCGGAACGTACTGGACCTCGTGCCCGTTGGACAAGAACGCCAGCGTGATCGTGGTGACGCAGGAGAACCCGGGTGGCAGCAGCCGCAGGTAGGGCAGCGCAACCGAGCGGCGGAAGGCCCGCAGGCCCGAGTTCAGGTCGGGGATGTGAGCGTTGGTCAGCCGTTCGGCGAGCTTGCGGACGAACCATTTGGCCGGGACCCTGAACACCTTCAGGGTGCCTTCCTCGCTGGTCCGCGCCCCCACCACCTGGTCGATGGCCGGGTCGGCGGCGAGCATGGCGATGAACTCGGGGATACGGTCGTTCGGGTAGGTGAGATCGGCGTCGGTCCAGACCACGATTTCGCCGCGGGCCTGCTGGGTACCGATCCGGCGCACCGTGCCCGCGCCGCTGTTGCGCGGGAAGTGGATCACCTTGAGGTTCGGGAAGTCGGGCTCGGCGCGGCGCAGCCGGGTCAGCGTCTGGTCGGTCGAGCCGTCGTCGATGGCGAGCAGCTCGTAGCTGATCCCGCTCTTGTCCATGGCGACGCAGATCCGCTCGACCTCGAGCAGCACGTGATCTTCCTCGTTGAAGCACGGCAGCACGATCGACGCGTGCGGGATCGCGTGATCGCCAGGCTCCGGGGCCACGCCGGATGCGAATGTGCTCACCACCGGGGAGGATACCCGGCGCGGCTAGGCGGCCGAGCCGCCGGGCGGGGGGAGGGCGGGGATGGTCAGCCAGACCGTGTAGTGGATGAACCAGGTACGAGTCGGTGGCGTGGTCAGGTTGTGCGCCTCCTGGGTGGTCAGCAGGTTCACGACCGCACGGGGGGAGCCGCCGTAAGACGCGAGTTCGTCCTCGTTCTCGGCCAGCAGGATCGGGCGCCGGCCCGCCCCGTCGATGCCGGTGACCACCGCGCCGACCGTAGCCGGGGTGACCTTCGTCAGCACCGCCGCCGGCGTGTCGCACATGCCCCGGACCAGCTGAGCGAAGCGGTCGGCGGTCAGCGAGTCTAGGATGACCACCGAGGCGTGCGGGCCGATGGCCGCGCAGAGCTTGGTGACGGCGGCGAGTTCGCCGGTTCCGATCCGGCGGAAGGCCATGCCGTGGGCGGAGAGGTGACGGCCGGTGGCGGTCTTGGTGAAACCGAGGTCGAAGTTGGTCAGCGCGGCCGGGATGAGCAGCGACGCCACGCAGCACGACGCCACCACGGCGGAGGTGACCCGGGTCCGGCCCAGCTGGCCGGCCCGTTCCTTCAGCCAGACCGACGCCCAGATGGCGCCGAGGATCAGCCCGGGCAGCACGAACGGCACCAGCCGCCTGCTCGCCCACGGCTGATCGGGGGAGACCGCGGGGCGATAGAGCACGGTCACGATCACCCAGAGGGCGATCATCCCAGGCAGCGCCCAGATCCGGAGCGCTTGGCTTGCGTCCTGCCAGGTCAGCAGGGCTCGCAGGCCCCGGCGGGCCAGGACGGCCAGGCCGAAGGCGCCGAGCAGCACGGCGGGTATGCCGAGATACCAGATCACCCAGTACAGGCTGTTCTGGTAGTACTGCTGGCGACCGTCGATGGGCAGGCCCGCGAGCTTCTGGAGTTCCGCCACGTAGGCGATCGAGGTCGGGTCGGTTTCCCCGGCCACCGTCTGCACCAGCGGCCTTATCGCGAAGCCCACGAAGATGAGCACGGTCAGGGCGGCGGCCGCTCCGGGGAGCCAGCGGGCTAGTTTTGCGGTGCGCAAGCTGGCTAGTTTCGCTTTCGCTTTCGCCGCCGGTCGGGCGGTCAGGGCCACCGCGGCCACGGTGAGCACGATCACGACCGCGGTGATCAGGGCCAGCGGGCGCAGCGAGGGCGCCTCCAGGTCCAGGTAAGGACGGGACAGAAAATAGCCGTCGGCCAGCCCGTACCCCACCCCGATGACCAGGCCGACGCCGAACGGCACGGCCTGGCGCCGCCGCGCCGCCAGCAGCACCCCCAGGAACGGAACGGCGGGCAAGATGTCGCTCAGGCCGTCGATGCGCACCAAGATGGTCAGCCCGAGGGCTAGCCCGGCCAGGGCCGCCAGCACCATATCCTGCCCCGGCACGCGGGGTTTGCCTGATGCGCTCACGGTGGGCTTGACCACCAGGGAGTCGGCCAGCAGGCACAGCCCGCCGAAGAGGAGCACTTGCGCCAGGGGCTCGCTGAACGTGCTTCGGCTGGTGTACTGCTCGGGCAGGCTGATCGCCAGCACCGCCGCCGCCGCGGGCGCCCAGCGCGGCCCGGCCAGCCGGCCCGCCAGGCCGCCGAACGACAGCACGGCGCACGCCCCGATCAGTGGCGTGGTCACCAGCGCGGCCGGCACCCCGCCCAGCCAGATCGACGCCGCCAGCACGATCGGCATCCCGGTCATGAACTGCGGCACGATCCCGGAGGCGCGCGGGTAGTAGTTGACGCTGGCGAAAGACAGGCCGGTGTGCTGGCCGCCGAACGCGGCCAGTGAGTTGGGGATGGGCAGCGTGCCGTGGTGCGCCAGCCAGTACCCGACCTGAAGGTAAGTAGAAGGATCACGCAGGAAGATAATCTGCTCGGTCCGCTCCGCGATCTGCCAGACCGCGAACACCACCGCCACCGCCACCGTGCCCGCCAGCGCCCACCACGGGACCGGGCGCTCCGGGACCGGTTGCTCCGGGGCCGGTTGNNCCGGCTGCTGCGTTCCCTTACGGTGCGTCGCCTGGTACTGCGGCGCGTGGAGCGGCGTCGCCTCCGGGGGCGAGCGGAAGGCGGGCCAGTTCCCGGGAAGCTGTCGAACCGCCAGGTAGCAGAGCGCAGCGGCCAGCGGGACGAACATGAAGACCAGCGGCAGGCCCGTGAACCGGCCCGCGAGCACCAGCGGGAACCCCGGCAGCAGCCACGCGGCGGCCAGCATGGCGGGCACGACCGTGATAGCACCGAAAAGCCACCCGGCCTGCCGCCTGGACGACCGTCCGGCACCCAACCCGGCCGCGGGAACCGGCTCCGGAGAATCGTCTGCCTCGCTGACCCCGCTGTCCTCGGAGGCACGCGGTCCAAGACGCACGGACCTACTCTAGGCCCTGCTCCTGTGCCCCGCGGTCACAGTCGACACGCGCCACCGGACCCTTTAACCGTTCTATTCCATTCGCGCCCCAGATGTGCACGACCTCGATTGTGGTGGTTGCCACACCGTGCACAGAAGACTGTGTGGTTGTGGCAGCCTGCACACAGAAAGTATGCAAGCTGGCCGAGGGGGGCGGGGCGGGGCTCGGGCAGAATGGGTGGGTGGAGCTTTTCGTTGGCTGGCATGACTGGTCGCGGGCCGAGCCGGAACTGCGCCAGGTGCTGCCCGCCGAGACGGCCGCGGCGGTCGCGGCGGCGGTGCGGTTCGCGACCGGTTGGCACGGCGATCAGCGGCGCCCGACCGGAGCGCCCTACCTGGATCACCTGCTCGAGGCGCTCGAGGTGCTGGTGCGCGGCGCGGGCGTCACGGATCAGGACGTGCTGTGCGCGGCGGTCCTGCACGACGTGGTCGAGGACACGCCGTGCTCCTTGGAGGAGATCGAGGCCGTGTTCGGGCCGAAGGTAGCCGAGCTTGTCGGCTGGGTGACGATCCCCGAGCCAGGGCCGGGCGCAGCGAAAAGCGACGTCAAGCTGGCCTACCTGGGACGGCTGCGACATGCTCCAGCGCAAGCACGGCTGGTCAAGCTGGCCGACCGGGCTAGCAACGTACAGACGCTGCGCAACCTCGCCCCGGAACGGCAGCGGTATTACTTCGCCCAGACCGTCACGTACATCGTCCCGCTGGCCGCGATGGATCCGTGGTTCGCGCGGTGGTACGCCGCGTGGCAGCAGGACTTCGCCGACCTGGGCTGAGGCGCCGGGCCGCCGAGAGGCTAGCCGGCGACGGCGATACCGGGCGGGCCCGGGGACGGCCCTTCGTCCGGATCCGGAGCGACGGGGGTACCCGGGGTATTCGGGGTACGGCCGGCCTTGGCGACGTACAGCCACAGCATCAGCGCGGCGGGGTAGATGAAATAACCGAACCTGGTCGAGGGCGCGAGCACGAACATGGCTGTGAGCCCGATCACCAGCCGCACGGTGGCGGCGGGCACGTCCCGGGGCGGGCGGATCACCAGCGACACCGCGATGGCGAGACCGGAACCGATCAGCAGGATGACCACGATCGTGTGGCCGACCACCCCGGTTGCCGCCAGCGCGTGACCGAGCAGCGGGCTGGCCGCCTGCGACTTGACGCTGGCCAGGCCGAGCGGAAACAAGATGGTGTTCTTCACCAGCGAGCCCGGCTTGAGGATGGCGAACGGGCCCACGATGACGGCGACCACCGCCAGCGCCACCGCCGTAAACCGCCAGGCGGCGCGCGATCCGTCCCGCACATAAAGCAGCGCGAACGCCACCACGAGCGCGGGCCAGGCGGTCGCCTTCATCGACGACGCGATGCCGAGCGCCAACCCGGCGGTGACCGGGTTGGCGCCCCGGACCCGCCAGAGCAGGGCGAAGCCCAGGCACATGAACGCGACCATGGGTACGTCGGTGCCGCCGACACACAGCTCGAACGCGATGACAGGCGACGCCGTCATCAGCAGGGCCCAGCGAACGCTGTCCCTAGCCCCGGCGATCCGCAACGCGAAGGCGAACACGATGAGGAACACAACGCCGAACCACACCCGGGGATCGGTCAGCAGCCCGTGGCCGAACAACGCCTGCGGCACCCCGAACGCGGCCATCAGCGGCAGGTACGGGTTGTACATGTTGGGATCGGTGGTAGCGGCCAGCGCCTGTGAGCTCTTGTACGGGGTGCCCTGCTTGATCAGCGTCTGGGCCGAGTTCGCGACCACGCCGACCTCAGGCTCCCCGTGGCCGGTGACGACCATCCACAGCAGCGGGATCAAGATGGCCCCGCAGATGATGATGGTCAGCGCGACGTCGACCCCGAACGTCGCCCGTGACCTCCAGGCCAGCACGGCCAGGGCGGCCAGCGCGTAGGCGCAGGCGCCGGAAAGACCCCACAGCCGGTGCAGCGGGTCCGAGCTGAACAGCGACACCCCGCCCGCGAACAAGGCGCAGGCGATAAGCCCGCCGACCAGCCAGGTCCGGGGCATCGTGACGACGGACTGCCATCCGGTGGGGTCGTTGCTCTGCCCGCCACCCCCGCCCCCCGTGGCAGGCGCGAGTACGCGAGTACCGCGACTCTCCACTCTCGAGATCTTACGCCCTGCATGGCCGGCCGCCGATCACCGGCGCGAGGCGCCGACCCGCTCGCTCGCCGGCTCCCGACAGCCCCGGGCCCGCCAAGGGCAATAATTTCCCGAACGAGGCGTGGTGTCAGCGGTCGATGCAGGTGCGGCGAGCTGGTCAGATGATGGGCGGGCGGCCGGCCTGAGTCATCCGCCAGGCAGTACCTAGCGAGATCGGGCGGCGTCGGCCCGGGTCGGTGCGCCAGCCCTCGGCGAAGCCAGTGAACCAGGGGCGCAGGCTCCGGGGCCGGGCGTGCTCCCGGGCGATGGTGAGCGCCATCCAGTCGGCCAGGTAGATCGCGGCCAGCGGCCAGGGCAGGTTCCGCCGGGCCAGCAGCACCCGGTTGCGGCCGTCACGGTGCCGGAAGGTGTCATACCTGGCGTTGGGCAGGGTGTGGTGGTACATCCGGGCGGTGGCGTCGTATTCCAGCCGGTAACCGCGGTCCAGCAGTCGCCAGGCCAGATCGGTCTCCTCGTGCCCGTAGAAGAACTCGTCCGGGTACCCGCCCGCCTCGGTGAAGGCCGAACGCCTGATCGCCGACGCGCCGCCGAGGAACGTGGTCACCACCGAGGAGCGGTCCGGATCCCCGGCCCGCAGCCGGGGCACGTGCCACCGCGCCCCCGGGCCGCCGTCCGGGTCGACCACCTGCATGGACAGCACCGCCAGCGCCGGGTCCGCGGCGAAGGCCGCCGCGATGTGAGCCGCCAGCCCGGTGTCGGGATACCAGCCGTCGTCGTCCAGGAACAGCACCACGTCGCCGCGGCAGGCCTCGACGCCCGCGTTGCGGCCTGCCGCGACGCCGACGTTCTCCGGCAGCGACACGGTTTTCACGCCCGCCGGGAGCCCGGTGACTTCGGTGCCGTTGCCGACCACGACCAGCTCCACCTGAGGGCCGCGCTGGGCCAGCACGCTGTCGATGGCCCGGTTGACCTCAGCCGGCCGGTCGCCCATGGTGAGGATGACGCAGGACAGGCTCAGGGACTTGGGGTGGGCTTGCTCGTCGGAACGGGCGAACTCGTCCCGGGCGGGCCGCTCGCCTGAGCCATCGATGAACGTCCGCTGGCCGAGGTGGTCGGGCCGGCCTGAGGTCTCGGAGCCTTCTTCATGATCGTGGCCAGATTTGGGCAAATAGCGCCCGGAACTGGCCACGATCATGGTGTCGCTCCTTAGGGGCGCGCCCGTGGCTGAAGGGTCGGGGATGGCTGGGGCTGCGGAGTCGTCGGTCATCTCTGTCTCGCTCATAACGCCTGTCTCGCTTGCCTCTTTCATCCCTCGCAGCTCGCTTTCACCGGAGCCCGCGGTCACCGGAGCTCGCTTTCATCGGAGCCCGCGCTCACCGGAGCCTGCGTGACGCCACGATGGCCGCTAGGTGGGCGACCGCCATCAGGGCGCCCACGGCCAGGGCCGCTGCGTCCAGGACTCGCGTCGCGGTCAGGCTGCCGGTCGCCGCGTCCGCGATCGCCGCCGCCAGGATGAGGACGGAGAGCTCGACGGCCTGGATGATCCGGTGCACGCGCAGGACCGACGCCAGCCGCCGGGCCAGGGCCAGTCCCTGAGACCTCGGCGCGAGCGCCGCGTCGTCGTGCTTACCGTCCAGGCCGGATATGGCCCGGGCCACCACCACGCTGTCGGTCTCCGCCTTGATCAGGGTGGCGCAGATCGCCGCGGCCAGGCCGGCGCTCACGTAGCCTCCGGCCAGCGAGAAATGGCCCTGTGCCCGGACGCCGAGGCCGGCCAGCAGCAGCGCCTCGGCGATATAGTGCCCCATCCGGTCCAGGTAGATGCCGGTCGCGGAGAACCGGCCGGTGAGCCTGGCCAGCTCCCCGTCGGAGCAGTCGAACAGCAGGTAGAGCTGGATCAGCACCGCCACCCCGACCGCCGCGGGAAGCCCGGGCACGGCGGTGAGCACGCCCGCGGCCGCGCCGGAGATCATGAAGCACACGGTGACCGCGTTCGGGGACCAGCCGAGCCTGGCAAAGACGATGGTGGCGAACGGTGACAGGCGGCGCATGTAGAGGCGGCCGAACCAATGCTCGTCGTTCAGCCGCGCCAGCACCTCGGGGGGCTGCCCCTTGGCGCGCACCTCGGCCAGCGATAGCCCCGGAGATCCGGACATCATGCTCCGCCCGGTCCTGTGCTCGGTTCTGTGCTCGTGACGGCCGCGGTGAAGGCGGCCACCTGGACGGCGATCTCGCGCTCGTCGAGGTCGAGCCGCTCCAGGATGGTGTACCGGCCGGGCCTGGTCGCGGGCGCGTGCAGCACTGCCTTGGTGAACTCGTCCGGGCCGAGCCCGAGGTCAGCCGGAATGCGCGGCAGCTCGTGCCGGCGCAGGCAGGCGGACATGAGCGCGAACAGGCGCTCGTCGCCGCGCAGGTAAGTGCAGAACAGCGCGCCCAGGCCGGCCAGCTCGCCGTGGGTGCCCGCGCCCGGGTACAGCTGATCGATCGCGTGCAGGATCTCGTGGTCGCCGCC
>PMST01000474.1:0-3929 GCA_003168295.1 Actinomycetota bacterium | reverse complement strand
CCCGGCTGGTGCAGCACCGCCTGCGCCGCGGTCCTGGCCAGCGAGACGGCCAGCCCGTCGACGGGCTCACCGCGGTCGGCGGCGGCCAGCTCCCAGTCGGCGATGGCCGACAGGTTGTTCACCACGTCACCGATCCCGGCCCGGACCATGCGCGGCGGCCCGGACCGGACCCGGTCCAGGTCGATCACCACCGCGACCGGCGGCACGACCCCGTAGGAGCCCTTGCCCGACTCGTGCTCCAGCGAGCTGACCGGCGAGGCGATGCCGTCGTGGGCCAGGTTGGTGGCCACCGCGACCATCGGGATGCCGGCCATGTGCGCGGCGAACTTCGTCACGTCGATGATCTTGCCGCCGCCGATGCCCGCGACCGCCTCGTAGGCGTCGGCCCGCAGCTGCTTGCCCAGCGCGATCGCCGCGTCGACGCTGCCGTCCTCGACGCGGAAGACCTGAGCGGTCTGCATGTCGAGTTCGGCCACCACGCCGTCGCCCTGACCCGGGCCGACCGCGACCGCGACCCGGCCCTCGGTGACGATCCTGCGGTCCGCCAGCAGCGCGCCTAGGTCCGCGACCGCGCCACGCCGCACGTCCACGACGAGTGGCGCGGTGAGTATGCGGGCCAGCTGCACGAGGGATCCTTCCGGAGTTCACGGCCAACGTCCGTTACGCCATGGCCAATGGCGGCTAACCGGGAGACTACCGGTTAACGAGCGGGCGCCAGGATATAGCAGCCCGCCACGGCGGGGCGTGTTTCCCGCCGGGACTGCCGCGGTGGTCAGCAGCGGGCCGCTATCGCACGAGCCCGGCGCAGGTCGTCGTGGTTGTCGACCTCGACCCACTCGATGTCTCCGATGGGGGCGACGGCAATCGCGCCGCCTCGTTCGGCGAGTTCCTGGAAGCCATCTTCGTAATACAGGGAGGGGTCACGGCGCCAGGTGGCCTCGAGCGCCGCCGCGAGCGGCGCGGCGGCGTCCGCCCCGATCAGCGTGGCCCCGATGTACTCGCCGTAAGCCAGCGCGGGGTCCATCAGCTTGGTGATCCGCGTGATCATGCCGTCCGCGCCGATGACGACCTTCATCTCCTCCTCGGCGAGGAGCTTGATGTCATCGACGGCCAGGATGAGGCCGGCCTGACGACCGGTGGCTCCGGCGGCGGAGAGGAGGGTCTTTTCCACCGAGACGGGATGCACCGTGTCGCCGTTGACCAGCAGGGCGCCCGCCGCGAAATGCTCGCGGGCGAGCCAGAGCGAGTAGGCGTTGTTCCACTCCTGCGCCCGGTCGTTGTCCACCAGCGTCAGCCGGACCCCGTGGTCCCGCTCCAGGTCCGGCGCCCGGTCCCGGATCGCGTCCGCCGCGTAGCCGACCACGATCACGATGTCACGCAACCCCACCGCGGCCAGGTTGCGCAGTGCGATGTCGAGGATGGTGACCTGGCCGTCGACCGGCAGCAGGGCCTTTGGGAGGGCGTCGGTGTCGGGCCGCAGCCGACGGCCCGCACCGGCCGCAAGAACCATTCCTATCAACCGGGTCTCCTCATGCGGGATCTCCAACCGTGGGATGCAACCATCCGCTGAGGAAGTCCCAGCAGAAAAGCACCAAAAGATACCCTGAAAGCGCGGCGTACACGAACGGCACGATGCCGATCATCGCGGCCAGGCCCGCCAGCAGCATCCGCCCGTCCCAGCCGAGGCCGAACCGGTCGGCTGGGATGCCGCGCCCGGACCTGGCCCGGTAGGCGACGTCCAGGTGGCGCATGATCAGGCCGGCCAGCAGCGCGAAGACCAGCGCGGCCGGAACGCGGTGCGAGAACCCGAGCGCGGCGAGGAAGACGCATTCGCCCGCCTCGAGCAGCGCCGGCACCAGCCAGTCCAGCCGCCCGTCGTGCGGATGGCAGGCGCCGAGCCCGCCGAGCAGCATCGCCTCGACCGGGGTGAGCACCAGGATGCCCGGCAGGTTCTCCAGCCCGAGCCCGGTCAGAACACACGTCACGAACAGGCCCACCAGCACCGGGGGTAGCGGCGGAAGCCGACCCTGCACCAGGCGGCCGAGCCACCGCGACACGACGCCGTCATCGCGATAGGCCGCCAGCCCGTCGTACCCCGCGTGTCCGTCTGCCCCCGCCAGCCCGTCATACCCCGCGTGTCCGTCGTACCCCGCCAGCCCGTCGTCCGTTCTGGCCTGGCGCATCGAGCGGGTTATCTGTCCGGCGAGGACGTATCCGGCCGCCAGCACACCCCAGCCCAGCAGCAGCACGAACGTCAGGCGCGGCCCGAAAAAGACGGCGGTGAGCGCGATCACCACGAACCGTTCGCCGACCGGAAGCGTGGCGGCTTGCTCAAGGGTGCGCAGCGCCGACCCGGAGAAGAGGTTCCCGGGCGCCCGCGCCGTGTACTCGAAGCCCAGCCCGGCCAGCTGGCGCACGGCCACGACGGCCATGGCCGCGACGGCCAGCCGCCACACGCCGACCTGCCCTCCGCCACCCCAGCTGGCGACGAAGGTGTTCCGCAGCGTATGGCCGAAGGCGCCGTCGAGCCCGACGGCGACCGCCGACTGCGGTCGGCCGCCCACGCCGCAGCTGACCGCCAGCGCCGCGTAAATCCCGAACTCGGTCAGCAGCCCCGACGCAGCGCCGAGCCACGCCACCGCGGGCCCGACCCGGCCCTCGCGGCCGGTGGCGGCCAGCAGGGAGCCAGCCCGGCCGGCCAGGAACGAGCCGGCCAGCGCCACGCTCGCCAGCAGCTTCGCCCGCACCGCTAGTTCGGAGAACCATATGGCGGCGATCAGCCCGAGCCCGAGGGAGATTCCGTATAGCGCGGCTGGCTTAAGCTGACGCCCCGCCGCCCATCGCGCCGTGTCGCGTGCGGCGGGATCGACGACGAGCTGGGTAACGGCGCCGTCGCTGTTCGGCCCGGCGTCGAGAACCCGCACCGTGACTCCGCGGCCGTTAAGTTCGCTGATCAGCGCGCCTACGGGGGCAGGACCCGCGTAGGTCGCCGCGAGGGTCTCGGCGGCCTGGGCTAGTGCGTCCAGGTCAGGCGTGTCCACGATGAGCGCGCCGCCGACCACGCTAGCCTGGGCCACCGGATCCCGCCGACCACGACCGGATCTTGAGATCCTGGCGTTCATCCCGGTGAAGGCCGCGGTGGCATCCTCGCTGAGCAGCCGGGCCAGCATATCCTCGGGAACCACGCCTTCGCCGACGCAGATGAGCACTCGCTCCCCGGCGGCTCGCGCCGCAGCCGCGACGGTTAGCAGACCTGGTCCGGTTCGGTCCGCCGCATCCACCCGGCGCACGCCGAGGGCCGCAAGCTGGCCGCGCAACCCCGCGTCCGCCCCGCCCGCGAGGACCAGCGCAACAGTCATGCCTGCCCTCCCAGCAGCACAAGCCGCCGTGACTCGCAACCAAGCGTTACAAAATGTAGCCGGCGTCACGCCAGTGACCCGAAGGAACACGCCGGTCACCGGACATTCCTCGTCAGCACTGCCGATAAGGCCGACGGCACGCCTCGCGCCATAAATCCTGAACTCGTGTCGCCAACCCGGCGCAGGAGTTTGTTTCGCACGCCGTCACCGGGCAGGTTGTCAGCGCAATACCCAGCCAGGCACTAGCGAAACGAGACACCCCAAGCCCGCAGCCAGGCGCCAAGCCCCGCAACGAGCCACGCGTAGGCCCATCACCGCCCGCGGCCCTCACCAGCCTCACACCACCCGGCGCAGGGCCACTCCCCGGGTGCCGCCAGAGCGAGTTGCACCTTCCGGGCCTGACGACCGAAGGCCCATCATCGTGTCACCGCATCCCCCATTGGGGCAGTGGCTACGATCTAACTCGCAGCTATACGCCCCCGATGACTGAGCACCCGGCACGCGAAGGCGAAATGCGCCTTTTGTCGGCGTCGGCCGGTCAGAGGGGTGATTGCGGGTGCGGGTGCGGGT
>PMST01000004.1 GCA_003168295.1 Actinomycetota bacterium | reverse complement strand
GCAGCCACCGGAACTCGTGATCGGGCCCGAGCTCGGCTAGGTCCGCCGCCAGCTCGGCCAGGACGACGTCCACGCCCGCCAGGTCACCGGCGAGGAAGGCCGCGTCCAGCCGCTCGTCCGCCGCCTGTCCGCTCCACAACAGCGGAGCGACCAGCTGCGCCGCCCACGCGAGCTCGGGCATCTCGGCCGCGATCTCCCCCAGCAAGCCGCGCTCGGACAGAAGCCGGGGCAACTGCCGGCCGTAGACGTCCGCGAGATCCTGGTCATCAAGGCTTGGCGATGCCGCGAACGGGTTCCTGAGCAGGCTCTTGAAGACGCCTCGGATCGCGGCCGGCATCGCCTTCATGAACCCGGCCGCCCGGTCCGTCTGGCCGATGTTCCCGACCACCCCCAGCGCCTCGCGCAGCTGCGACGCGGCGGCGGCGAGATCTCCCAGCGGGCTCCCGGCGTTCGCGGTCATGCCCGCCAGGAGATGCAGCACCGCACCGACATTGGGGTCAAGGCCCGGGGCTCCGAGCGCCTGCGCGATCAGCTCCGGGGCCGATCCGGCCGCCGCGTCCGGGGAATCCGGACGCCGGGTCAGCGAGAGGTAGGCGAGGAAGGCGACCGCCTTCGCACGCTCGGGATAACCCGGATCCAGGAGCGTCACCGCCGCGGAAAGGCACTCCACCGCTGGCACGCGGTGGTCTGATCGCCGCCACGACGGCGGCGCCGCGCCCGGCCGCAGCACCAGGTGCATATGCGCCAGGCCAAGCTCGAGGATGAGCTGCGCCCGGCTCGGATGGTCAACCGGGAGCTCGCGCAGCAGGCGCTCGAGCTCCGGGATGTCCGCCAGCCGTCCTGCCTTCCGGCCGACGATGCCCTGGGCGAGCGCCAGCTTGGGAACCAGGTGCCCGCGCAGCGCGGCCGCCTCGGCCCGCTCGGCTGGCGTCACCAGCTCCGACGTGGCCGTCGCGGCGACCGCGAGCGCGTCGACCGCGGTCTGCAGTTCGGCCAGGAACTCGGCATCGCCGGCCGGCGGCGGTCCGCCCGGCCGGCCGTACAGGTCGATCCGGTTGGCGAGCGCGCGGCCGAGGGCGATGCGATAGGTGTCCATGTCGTCATCGCCGACTGGCGGCGGCGGGTCGGGGCAGCCGACGACGCGCCTGAGCCGTTCGATCGCGCCGTCAATGTCATCGACTGAGTCGGTCAGCTCATACCGGTCGCCGAGCGCCATGGCCAGCAGCAGGCCAGCCCAGAACCGGACGCCGGGATCGTCGGGCACGGCCGCCTCGAGCTCGGCCAGCGATGCGATGGCGGATTCCAGATCCGCTGGCGATCTCGTCGACCGCCAGCGCTCAAACTCCCTGATCCCATCGGCGAAGACGCGCCCCTGGTCCACCGGAATGGCCCTCCTCTAGCGATGCCGTGATTGCCGGGGGGCTTTAGGGGCCCACGTGGATGTGTCCGGCCCACAGGACGGGCACGTCGGGAAACCGGTCCCTGAGGCGGCGGGTCGCCTGGTGCAGCGCCACCGCGGCCCGGCTCACGTCGATCGCACCGGGTCGGCCGGGAACGGCCAGCTCGGCGTAGAACGCGCGCGTCAGGTCCACCGAGGCCAGGTCGGCTACCCTCCACAGCGTTCCGATCACGTGCTGGTACCCGGCCAGCTGGAACGCGCCGGTAATGTGCACTGCCTCGTTCGTGAGCTCGTCCGTTGTCACCGCGGTCTCGCACGCGGCGAGGAAGGCAAGCCCTCCCGGCAGCCGCAGCCGGCTGATGTCGGCAACGGTGAGCGGGTTCTCCGCGTGGTCGGCAAGGAACAGCCGCGAGCGGCCGGGGTCATCGACGTCCACGGCGCTGTGGCAGGCGAAGTGCGCGACCGGGTGGCCGGGAAGGGCCGCCAGGACCGCGTTCCTGGTGGCCCGGTCCAGGCGCAGCGCGCGCGGGAACGCCGCCGCGATGACCTCCGCCTCCAGGTCTGCGCCCGGTAGCGGATCCGCGTCCGGGGCCTCGGGCACGGCGATCACGAGCGGCGCGCCGGCCGCCCCGACCGCTGGCAGCGGCTGCGCCCGGGCGTAGCGCAGCGCGCGGGCGGTCGGCAGATAGGAGGAGACCGCTTCGTCGAGGCAGACGGCGTGCAGGGGCAGGTACGCGAACTCGCCCACCGGGCACCACCAGATCCGCGGCAGCGGCCCGCCGGCGTCCGGGCGGACCGCGAGGCGCCCGGCCCGGCGCAGCGCGGCGAGCACCGGCCCGGTGACCTTGTCCCGCAGCCAGCCCATGATGGCGAGCATTTCCCTGCGCGCCGCCGGGTCAAAGGGATCCGGCGCGTTCTCACTCGGCTGCAGCCCGAGCAGCTCAAGCAGGCGGTAGGACTTGTCATTGAGGTCGGCCGACGTGATCTCGAGCGGGACCACGCGGACGGCGGCATCCGCTCCGGCCGCCAACGGGTCGTCCGGGCCGGCCAGGATGAGCGCGTCGCAGCGGAGCACGCTGCAGTAGAGGTACACCACCGGCCCGTCGGCGGCGATCGCGGTGAGCTCGCCGATGCTCAGCGGCCGACCGTGGTCATGACCGGCGCGGCGGTCCAGTTCGCGGGCGGCAAGCACGCCCCTGGTCCGCTCGAGCAGTTCGACCGCGCGGTCGGGCCGCCCGGCGGCGACCGCCGTCCCGGCCGCGTGCGCCGCGAGGTGCCGGACGGACGCGATCTCGTACTCCTGGTCGCCGCGGTCGAGCTCACCCGGCAGCAGGCCGGGAAGCAGGTCCACCGCCGCCTCGATGCAGGCAAGCGCCTCTTGCGGCGTGTGCCCGACGCTGGGGGCCATCTCAGCGGCCCGCCGGAAGGCCCCGATCCGCAGCTTGGCCGGAGACAGCGGCTGGGCGGCGGCGGCGTAGGTGGCCTTCCACGCCTCGGCCGCCAGCGCGTCCGCCAGGGCGTTGTCACCGGTCGCGACGGCGGACCGATGGCCCACCCACAGCGCCCAGCCGAGCAGGTCACGGCCGCGCGCGTAGTCGGGGTGATCCGGCGCGGCGGCGTCGGAGGCCTCGCGGGCGAGCCGCAATGCCTCGGCTGCGACCGACGCATCCTGACCGGCTTCCCACTGGTCAAGCAGCAGTGAGCTGAGTGCGTTGGTCCGGCTCGCCCGATCGGCATGGCCGACCGGGGTGGCGGCGAGCGCCTCCCTCGCGTACCCGATGGCCGAGTCGAGGAGGTCCGGATCGGGCTGCTGGAAGCGCTGGTACAGCGACCGGTAGACCCGGGCGAGGTTCTGCTGGCACAGGGCGCGGGCCGGGTGGTCGTCCGGCAGCGTGCCGAGCGCCTCGACCAGCAGCTCGGCTGCCCGCAGGCTGGCGTCCAGGTCGTCCGTCCGCGCTGCCAGCAGCTGCACGCTGCCGGCCAGGTTCACCAGCCGGTTGATACGGCTCTGGTATCCCTCGGGGGTGGCGGCCAGCGCCTCCTCCCGTACCCGCACCGCCTCAAGGAGGGCCGCTGAGTTTCGAGTCCGCACGAACTGACTGGTCAGCACGGCGCCAAGGTCATCAAGGCGGCTCGCGCGGGCGGGGTGATCCGATGCCACGGCGGCGACGGCCGACCTGGCCGACTCGACCGCCTCGGCGAGCGGGCCGGCGTCCGCGGTCCGCTCGGCCAGATCGTCGAGAATCGCGGAGAGGCTGCCGAGCAGGCCCGCCCGGGCGGGGTGCCCGGCCGGCGTCGCCGCGAGCGCCTCGCGGGTGACGCCGAGCGCCTCCTCCAGTCCGCCGGCGTCGCCGTTCC
>PMST01000437.1:2785-4603 GCA_003168295.1 Actinomycetota bacterium | reverse complement strand
AGCTCGCCGTCCCGGATCTTGACCGTGGTGGCATCCGCTGTCGGCCGCAGGCGGCTCCCCTGCAGGTTGACGCCGGAGCGGGTCGCCTCCTGAACCCAGGACGAAAACGCGGCCCAGTTCTCGCTTTCGTCCCACTTCGCGGCCACGTCCGGATCGGCCGTGTGGATCAGCATGTAACGCATTGCCCTCCCTTACCGAACACCTGACGGGACCCGTACCGACGCGGTCACCACGTCCGCGGCCCGCTGCCCGGCGGCAGTAAGGCCCTGCTCGTACTTGTACAGCTGATACGACAGCGGGTAAACCATCGCTCCTCCATCCGGTACAAGTTCCCTCGAGCCGCCTTTTCGGCTCGTCCACGCAGACGACGAACGGAAGCTCCCGAGATGGACACGGCCGCGCCGGACGCTCCAGACCGGCCACTGCCCGATGCCCGCCCGGACGACCGTGATAGGGGCAAGGGAAGACTGTTGGCAGCTCGAAAACGATGCAGGCGTGGGTGCTCAGCCAGCCGGGACCGATCGAGACCAGCCCGCTGAGGTACGTGGAGAAACCCGTGCCGGCCGCGGCTCCCGGCGAACTGCTGGTTCAGGTCCTGGCCTGCTGCGGTCGCCCAGGTAGCGCTGGCGCAAGGTGCGACGGTCCACGCCCTGACCCACGGCGAGGCGTCCCAGCGGCTGGCACTCGAGCTAGGCGCCGCGTCGGCGAGGGGCGCCAACAGGCGCTGCAGGACCTCAAGGCGGGCCTGTTCGACGGGGCCGCTGTTCTCGTCAACGACTAGGACACCGCGCCAGCCGGTCGGGGGGTGTCGGCGGAGAGCGTCTTCATGGTGACGTAGCTGGTCACGGCGGCGACGCCGGGGAGGGTGGCCAACCGGTTCGCGTGGAAGTCCTCGTAGGCGGGCAGGTCGGCGACCTCGACCTGGAGCAGGTAGTCGTAGTTGCCGGTGACGTGGTGGCTGTAGACCACTTCGCGCAGCTGGAGGACCGCGCGCTCGAACGCGGCCACGTCCGGGCGGGCGTGCCGCATTAGCCGGACGCCGACGAATACCCGCAGGCCGCGGCCGATCGCGGCGGGATCGATCAGCGCGCGGTAGCCGCGGATGACGCCGGTCTCCTCGAGCCGGCGCACCCGGCGGAGGCAGGGCGACGGTGACAGGCCGACCTTGGCGGCGAGTTCGGCGTTGCTGATCCGGCCGTGCTGTTCCAGAACCGCCAGGATCGACCGGTCGACTTCATCCACGTCGGCAATTTTATTGCTCGATCACGGTCTGTACCACAACCTGCTGCCTCGGTCTTGGCGCTACTTGCTGCCAAAGTTGCCGGAATCAGGCGTCATCGGCATGCCGGCAGGTCATCTTGGAAGGGTCGCATCCGTGGTTCACGAGAGGGGAAACCCATGCCGGGCATCAGCACGGTCGTCCTGCACGCCGATCGCGAGGTCCATCCCACCCGCGCCGTGGCACCGCCCATCTACCAGACGGCGACGTTCTGGGCCGAGGATGCGGAGCAGTTCGCGCGGGCCGCGGTCAACCGCCGGGGCCAGGATTTCTACACCCGCTACGGCAATCCGAACCACGCCCAGGTCTCCGCCGTCGTCGCGGAGCTTGAGCACACCGAGGCGGCGATGGTCACCGCGTCAGGAATGGCCGCACTCACCACCGCCGTGCTGGCCCTGGTATCGGCCGGAGACCACGTGATCGGCCAGAAGTCCACCTACGGGGGCACGGCGTCAGTGCTGCTGAACCTGCTGCCCCGACTGGGCGTGTCGACCAGCATGGTCGACCAGACCGACCCGGAGGCGTTCGAAAAGGCGCTG
>PMST01000437.1:0-2779 GCA_003168295.1 Actinomycetota bacterium | reverse complement strand
CGGTCAACCAGCGGCCGGCGGACTTCGGCATCGATCTGGTCTGGCACAGCGCGACCAAATACCTCAACGGCCACACCGACGTATCGGCCGGAGTGCTGGCCGGACCCGCCCAGATCCTGGACAGGATCTGGGACGTCGCCCTGCTCACCGGCGCCGTGCTCGGCCCGTTCGACGCGTGGCTGCTGCTGCGCGGCCTGCGCACCCTGCCGCTGCGGGTGGCACGGCACAACGTCAACGGGCAGGCGCTCGCGGAGGCGCTGAATGACCATCCGGCCGTGGCGCGGGTGCATTATCCGGGCCTGGCCACCCACCCGCAGCACACGCTGGCGGGCCGTCAGATGAGCGGATTCGGCGGTGTCCTGGGGATCGAGCTCGCCGGCGGGTTCGAGGCGGCCGACGCGTTCCTCGGCCGGCTGCGCTACGCCCGCCGGTCGGCTAGCCTCGGCGGCGTGGATTCGCTCGCCGTGCACCCGGCGTCGATGTGGCGCGGAATGCTCAGCGAGCACCAGATCGACGCCTCAGGGGTCCCGCTGGGCCTAGTCCGGCTGGCCGCGGGCACCGAGGACACGCCCGACCTGGTCGCCGACGCGCTCGCCGCGGCCGACGCGGTGGCCGCCGCAGCGGCGAGCACCTGACCACCCGGCGGTGCCGGAATCGGTTCGTGGAAAGGCCTTGATAGCTATGCCGCCCTCACGTGCGTTCATGCAGGTCGACGTGTTCTCGACGACGTCCTTTCTCGGCAACCCGGTGGCCGTCGTCCTCGACGGCACGGACGTGACCGACCAGGAGATGCAGCGCCTAGCGCGCTGGACGAATTTGTCCGAGACCACGTTCATCCTGCCTGCCACCGCGCCGGAGGCGGACTACCGGCTGCGGATCTTCGCCCCCGGAGGTGAACTGCCGTTCGCCGGGCACCCCACCCTCGGTTCCGCCCGCGCGTGGCTGGAGGGCGGCGGGACGCCGCAGCACCCCGGCCATATCGTGCAAGAGTGCGCCGCGGGCCTGGTCAGCGTNNGGCGTTCGGCATCAACCGGGACCGTGTCCTCACCCACCAGTGGGTCGACAACGGACCCGGCTGGGCCGTGGTCCAGTTGCCCACCGCCGAAGAGGTCCTCGCCCTCGAACCTGACCTTTCCCTCATCCCGGCCGCGATGGTCGGCGCGATCGGGGCCTACCCCGACGGGTCCGGGCACGCCTTCGAGATGCGCACCTTCGCCCCCCGCGTCGGCGTGGCCGAGGACCCGGCGTGCGGCAGCATGAACGCCTCGGTCGGGCAATGGCTCACCGCCACCAGCGCCGCACCCTGCACCTACCGGGTCTCCCAGGGCACCCGCGTGGGCCGGGCCGCCACCATCGAGGTCACCGCCGATGCGGACGGCACCGTCTGGGTCGGCGGCGCGGCCACCGCCTACATCCGCGGCACCATCACCCTGTGACACGTCCGGTGCCACGCTCCACGATCAACCGCAGCACCAAAGACTCCCGGCGCAAACCACACCGCACATCCAAGGACCATCCCGCTCCCGTCCCAGACGCCAGCTAGACGCGGCGCCGGCCTGAAGCTGGGTTGCCGTCAGAAGCCGGATGCGTCACGTAAATGGGATGCCTGAGACCCCAGTGGTGAACTGTGAGCGGGTCTGACCACTCGCGAGGTCCGCGGTGGGGAAGTAGAGGACGCCCTAGTGAACGCCGTCGCCACGATCCGAAGTGTGGCGCAGGGGCCGAAGGCGACGATCCCCGACCTTAGGCGGATCTCGCGCCTCGGTCATCGCCAGTGAGCGTGACGCAGCGTTAGAGCCATTCCGAGGTGCGCCCGACCTGCCGATTCCGCGCTCAGCTTGGAACCGGCGGTCGGCCGCCCGCCTGAACGCTGGCCGGGCGTGGGTTATGCGGACTCTGCGTGGATACGGTAGATCTGGCTGCCGGGATCGGTCCCGGTCAGTCCTATCTGGCAATTCAGGTTGCTCTGAAGGGCGGCTAGGGCTGTTTCCAGGGCTTGCTGCCTGATGGCGTGCAGGGCGGTGAACCATACCTCGGTGAATTGACCTTTGATATCGGTCAGGTTGACCCAGATCGTGCCGTCCTCGCCTGGTCCCGCGCTTTGTACGTGGCAGGTGAACCATTCCAGGTTATTGGCGCTGACCATTGGAGATGTGTGACTGGGGCTTCCCATTCTCGTGACTCCTCGCTGTGCGATACGGGTGGCCTGGCAAGGAAGGGCACGACTGCACTTGGGGCCAGCCGCGCCGTGATGCAAAGCCGGGCGGGTTAATGGACATTTCCCACTAGGCAGGCGCAATGTGGAGCCGAGATGGAGACGCTCTGGAGATGCTGTGCAGACTAGCGTAACTTGTCGCACGCACCAGATCACTGTTACTGCAAGTGCCGCGAGCGGTTGGCGAGGCGTATTGGACACATGGCGGACCGAAGGCCGCCTCTCTCTTACGAGCAACGGACCACGAATGTCCGGAGGGCCAGAGAACAGTGATCACCCCCCTAACACTGTATCGCGGCATTTGCGCAGGAGGCGGTGCCGCAGAGCGCTCTCATACCCTTCACGACCAGGCGCTATAGTTTCGGATCGAAAACTTCGCCACGCATTTCTCCAGGAGACAAGCAACGCGACAGAAGGCACCGTTCTGCGCGCCTCGAACGGACCGGACTGAAAGGGCTGTCCCAGCAGAGAACGAGGCGGATCTCGCGCGCGATCATAACCGGCGATCGTGACGCAGCGTCACCCTTCCGCCTTCTTTGTCACGATCGCGCGGTCAGGCGCCCG
>PMST01000469.1 GCA_003168295.1 Actinomycetota bacterium | reverse complement strand
AGGCGGAAGCTCCCGCCAGCCCGCGCCAAAGAACTCATCCGGAGCGGACTGCGAACCGCCGCCGGACCCGCCGGACGGGGACCCGCCGGGCTCGCCAGCACGCCGGGCGGGGTCGTCGTCCCGCCCGGGGTCTGGGGAAACCGGTCCTTGGGTCACGCAGCACCGCCCGTTCGGAAAGATGAATTTGACCTTGACCTTTTTAGGTCGTATCAAACATAATAGCGAATCAGGCCTTAGGCTGCAAGCCTATTACCTTGGTAGGATGAGATATTCGAATTAAGACACTAGTGTGATTGGTGTGACGACAGCGGGGTCGGCGGACCGGTCCCGGGGGCTGAGTGGCTGCGGGTTCCGAAACTGAATGGCTACGGGATCGCGTGCATGGCGCGGGCGAAGGCTTCGCCGCGGTCGCGGTAGTCGCGGAACTGGCCGAAGCTGGGCGCGGCCGGCGACAGGAGGACCACGCCATCCGGCTTGGCCCACCGGTGCGCCACCGCTACTGCCGACTCCAGGTCCGGGCGGTCGGTTACGCCCGCGAAGAGCGGGGCCTGATCTGGCGCTTGGTTCCTGGCGGCCTGGTCGAGGGCGGCCTGGTCGATCTCGGCGCGGATTCGGGGGCCGCTGTCGGGGAGGGTCAGCACGTAGGTCGGCGCTGGGCGCGCCACGATGCCGGCCGCCAGCGGGGCGTAGTCGATGCCGCGGTCGTGACCGCCGACGATCAGCGCGATCCGTCGGCCGGGGAAAGCGTCGAGCGCGGCCAGGGTGGGCAGCACGTTCGTGGACAGGCTGTCGTCGACGAAGGTGACGCCGCTGACCGTGCCGATCGACGTGAGCCGGTTCGGCAGGGGTTGATAACCGGCGGCGGCGACGCGCAGCCGGTCGTCATCGGCGGCGCCGGGCACGCCCATGGCGACCAGGCAGCGGCGGGCGATGAGCGCGTTGCGGCGGTTGTGCCGGCCGGGCAGCCCGAGCGGCTCCATCCAGTCCGCGCCGGGATCGTCGTCGGCGGACACCCACTCCACCCGCGGTCCGAGCAGCGCCACTCGCTCGGCGAGCAGGTCGCTGTCGGCGTTGGCCACGGTTAGTTCGGCACCGGGCTGCGAGCAGGCGGAGAGCTTGTCCCGGTAGTACTGCTCGACCCCGCCGTGCCAGTCGAGGTGGTCTGGGTGCAGCGAGGTGACCGCGACTACGGGAGGAGAGTACGGCAGGTCGGTGGCCTGGTAGCTGGACACCTCGATGACCCAGTAGTCGAAGTCGCCCGACCCGGAATCCTCGGCGGGGTCGTACGGCGACGCGCCGATGTTCCCGCCGACCATGCATCGATAGCCCAGCTGCGTCAGCAGGTGCCCGGTGACCGACGACGTGGTGCTCTTGCCCTTGGTTCCCGTCACGCACAGCACCCGACGCAGGTCAGCTTCGGCGAGCCACAGGCCCAGGCCGCCGACGACTGGGATGCCCAGATCGGACAGGCGGGCCACCTCGGGCCGGTACCGGCTCAGGCCCGGCGTCTTCACCACCACGTCGCACTGTTCCAGGGCGGCGAGCCCGCCCGCGGCAGTGGCGAGCACCGGGCGGCCGTCAGGGTCGGGCTGAGGGTGGTCATTGACCAGGATCGGCTCGACGCCCAGCGAGGCTAGCTTGCGCAGGTTCGCGTGGCCCTCGCGGCCCAGCCCCCAGATGCCGACTCGGGCTCCGGTTAGGTCGGACCAGGCGAGTTTGGGCCGGGGGGCGGTCATCGGTATCCGGCCGGGATAAAGTTCTCGCCCACCGGGGCCAGCATGGCGACGGCGTCCGCGGCGGACGGCGCGTCCGGCCAGGCGGCCACCTCGAGCGCAAGTTCGGCAAGCAGCGCGTCACCGGCTCGGTCATCCCGCCGCGCGGCCAGCAAGACCGCGGCCCGGCACTCGCTGACCTCGCCGACGCACTCGAACGGCTTGGCGCCGGCGCCGAGCAGGGCCCGGAACTTCCCGGCCAGCTCCGGATTACCGAGCGGTTCCCCGGTCACCGCGAAGATCCGCCGCAGCGCCCTGGCCGGCAGGAACGGCGCGAGGATCAGGTCGATGAAACAGCACTTGTCACACTGGCCGCACCAGTGATCGAGCCGACGGGCCTTGTCACTGTAAAAGGCCTTATTACAACTACGGAACGAACCGTGGTACTGCTCAAGGGCCGCGAATTCCTGCCCGACCCAGAGCTCGGTCCGGTCTCTCAGCCAGGAAAAGTACTCGGGCAGCCGTGGCGGGGCGGGGTCGGAGCCGGCGGCGGAGCCGGGATAGGCGGCGGCGCGGGCCAGGACGGCGCGGAAGGCGGCCTCGAACATGTCACTCTTGGAGAACTGGTGGTTCACCGGCCGCCCGTCGTACTCCAGCGTGGGGACCGACGCCGACCACTCGTTGGACATCACCACCGCGTCCCGGTCCTCGAGCACTGCGGCCAAGACCGCGATCGCGGACAGGATGCCGGTCACCGGTACGTGCCCGTTCAGGAAGCCGAGCTCGGCGGAGCGCAGCAGCTGCGGATCGATCTCTCGTTCCGCGCGGACGATGGGCAACCCGGTCACCGCGGCCGGAGCCTCGATGGCCGCGAACCGGTCGGCGGGCCGGTTCACCACGAACAGCGCCACATCAGCGAGCCGCCGGACCCGCTCTACCACCACGATCGAATCGATTCCGCCGCCGAACGGCACCAGGGCCCGGCGCTGGCCGACCGGCTCGGAAGCGGCGGCTTCCTGGGGCTGGCGGCGACGGGCCTCGATGCGCAGCGAGGTCAGGTCCAGGTTGTTGCGGTAGCCGAACTCGCCCAGGCCCTGCACGTAAAAATCGCGGAGGAAGGCCAGCTCCGTTTCGGTCAGCGCGGTCTCGCCCAGGTCGATGAGCGGTGGCGCGGCGGTCTTGTAGTAGGACACGCCCGCCAGCAGGAACACCAGCCGCGCGGCCGCGCGGGCGGCTTCGCTGCGCCAGCGCGGCCCGCCCGGCAGCGTGAAGCGCTCCGCGAACTCGCGCCCGTCCAGTTCATACCGGCAGGTCAGTGTGCCTCGCTGCGGGTCCGCGGCGTAGGCCAGGTACCGGAACACCCGCCCGCGAGCGGATGGCTGTGACACCGTACCCACTCTTTCGGGCAGAATGTCACATCCAACGGCGGCGGGGGCCCCTTGGTTCACCGGTTACCTCCGGTTCGCAGGCGGGCGATCAGGGCGAGGCGTCCGCACGGGCGGGCGGAGCGGTCACTGAAGAAGTATCCGGGGCGGGCGGGTTCCGTGGGGCCGGTGGGGCCAGCGGAGTCGGCGGAGTCGGCGGAGTCGGCGTGGCCAAGGGGCCCAGTGGGTCCAGTGGGTCCGGTGGGGATCTCTGTGATGTGGATGTGGCGCGGCGGGACACCGGCCTCGGTGAGGACGAAACGGTTTGCTGACCATAGGTCCAGCCGCCAGCGGTCCGGGACGGCGTCGGGCTGGATGAAGGGGGCGGGGCCGAAGGCCTGAGTGACGGCCTGGTAGACGTCGGGGCCGACCTGATAACGGGCCGCGAGGATGGCGGGGCCGATTCCGGCGATCACGTCGGCGGGGCGGGACCCCAGGGTCTGCATGGCGGCGACGGCCGCGGCGGACACCCGGGCGACGGTGCCGCGCCAGCCGGCGTGCACGCAGGCGAGCACGCCGGCGACGGGATCGTGCAGCACGATGGGCACGCAGTCGGCCGTCAAGATCGCGAGCACCACGCCGGGCGAGCTGGTCACCAGCGCGTCCGTGGCCGGGACCGCGTCGTCCAGCGAGAACGCGCCGCGGCCCCGGTCGGCCTCGCCGACGACCCGGACGTCAGCCCCGTGGACCTGGCCCGCGAACACGAAGTCAGCCGGACGGGCACCGAACCCGGCCGCTAGCCGCCGCCGGTTCTCCAGCACGGCGGCCGGATCGTCGCCGACGCTCAGGCTCAGATTCAGCGATGTGTAAACCCCGGACGACACTCCGCCGTAGCGAGCCGTGACCGCGGCGTCCGCGCCGGAGGCGTCCAGCGCGGGCCAGGTCAGCAGCCGCAGAGGGCCGGCCTCGCGCCATGCGGTGAGGCCAGCGGATATCGGGCTCGCCGGGAGCGGCTGGGTGTGGGAGGTCATCGGGTCAGAGCTTAGCGGGGAGCCGGGCCCAGCTAGGTCCGGGCGCGGGCGGCGAAGGACTCGGCCCCGCGGAGAGCGCGCAGGAGGTTGCCGCCGGCTAGGGCGGCGCAGTCGGGTTCGGTCCAGCCGCGGGCCAGGAGCTCGGCGAACAGGGCCGGGTAGGCGGAGACATCCTCCAGGCCGACGGTGACGTCGGAGGTGCCATCGAAGTCGCCGCCGAGGCCGACGTGCTCGACGCCGGCGACCTTGCGGACGTGATCTATGTGGTCAGCCACCTGGGCCAGCTTGGCCACGGGCAGCGGGTGGGTGAGTTCCCATTCTGGCTTGAGGCTGAACAGCTGGTCGAGGTCCCTCGGGTCCACGCCCCGGCGCGCGGCCTCGACCTTGAGGTCGGCTAGCCAGTCGGCGCACTCCTGGGAGACGAAGGCGGGCACGAACGTGACCATGCAGACACCGCCATTGTCCGCGAGCCGGGCGAGCACGTCGTCGGGCACGTTGCGGGGGGCGTCGCAGAGCGCGCGGGCGGAGGAATGCGAGAAGATCACCGGGGCCTGGGCCACGTCCAGCGAATCGTGCATTGTAGAAACCGCGACATGCGACAGGTCGACGAGCATGCCGATCCGCTGCATCTCGCGGACCACCTGCCGACCGAAGTCGCTCAGGCCGCCGGCGGCCGGTTCGTCGGTGGCCGAATCGGCCCAGCCGACGTTGGAGTTGTGGGTCAGCGTCAGGTACCTGACGCCGAGCGAGTACAGCATGCGCAGCACGCCCAGCGAGCCGGCGATTGCGTGACCGCCCTCGGCTCCGAGCAGCGACGCCAGCCGGCCCGCCGCGAAGATCCGCTCCACGTCGGCGGCGGTCAGCGCGAGCTCAAGCGCCTCGGGGTAACGCGAGATCATCAGGCAGGCCAGGTCGATCTGCTCGAGCACCGCGGTGACCGCGCCATCTCCGGCGACCGAGGCCGGGACGTATACCGACCAGAACTGGGCGCCCACTCCCCCGGCCGCCAGGCGGGGTAGGTCGGTATGCAGGCCCGCAACCGGAGCAGCCAGGTTGACCTCGGCGGGATCGCCGGGCATCTCGCCGGGATCGCCGGGCGGGGTGAGGCGGACCTTGCTCACGTCGCCTGCGGCCCTCTCGCGCAGCGCCCACGGCAGGTCGTTGTGGCCGTCGATCAGCGGGAACCGGCGGAGCAGGTCCCGCGCCTGCTGGTTGAGTTCGCTCATCGGGCCAGCCTATGACGCCGGCCGCGGGGGCGGCTCACAGGCCGGTCGCAGCTGACGCGGATCCGGCCGACGCGGACCCGGCCGACGCGGACCCGACCGACGCNNACCCGGCAGGCGCGGACCCGGCTGGCGCGGGCCCGGCTGGCGCTGCCATCGTCACCGCCGCGTCGGCGTCCCTGACCCGGGAGGCGATCACGGCCCCGCCCAGCATCGCGACGGCCGCGACACCGAACGCCAGGTGGTATCCGCCCAGGTCCGGCGGGACGGGCCGGGCGGCGGCGAGCACCGTGGCCAGCACGGCCACGCCTATCGCCTGGCCGACCTGCCGCTGGACGTTGAACAAGGTGGTGGCCCGGCCGGTCTGCGCCACGGAAATCGCCGCGAGCGCCGCGGTCTGGGCCGGTGCCATCGAGAACCCGAAAAACATCCCGGTGCCGAACATCAGCACCGGCATGGCCCAGCCCACGTCGGCCGGGCCGAGCGCGGCCATCAGCGAGATCGGCACCGCCGCGGCGAGCAGGCCGCCCACCATCAGCCGCCGCGGCCCGACCCGCCGGTATAGGCGAGACGATGTCTGGATGCCGGCCATGCCACCTAGGGCTTCGGGGAAGGTGGACAAGCCGGAATGCAGGGCGGAGTAACCAAGGCCGTTCTGGAGAAAGAGAGGAACCAGGAACAGGATGCCGATGAAACCGGCGCTTCCTGCCACAGTCTGGAGGTTCGCCGCGCGGAACAGAGGGTTAGCCAGGATGCGCAGGTCGAGCATGGGCTCCGGGGTGCGCACTTCCACCAGGGTGAACGCGGCGAGCAGGACGAGCCCGGCCACGATCGCCGCCAGGATTCCCGGTGCGGCCCAGCCGTCGCCCGGGCCCGCGTTGAACGCGTACATCACCAGCGGGAAGCCGAGCCCGGCCAGCACGAAGCCGGGCAGGTCGAACCGGCCGGCGGCGTGCTCACGATGCTGCGGCAGGAACGCGGCGCCGAAGGCGAGCGCGGCCACTCCCACCGGCACGTTGACGTAGAAGATCCACCGCCAGGACAGTCCGTCCACGATCGCGCCGCCGAGCACCGGGCCGGTCGCCGGGGCCAGCAGCGTGGGCACCATCAGCAGCCGGGTGGCCCGGATGCGCTCAGCCTGCGGGAAGGTCCGGTAGAGCATGGTCATGCCCACCGGGATCAGCACGCCGGTGCCCGCGCCCTGGACCGCTCGGCAGGCGATCAGTTCGGGCAGGCTGTTCGCGGCGCCGCAGGCCGCCGAGGCCGCGGTGAACAGGGCCAGGGCCCAGGCCAGGACGCGCTTGCCGCCGGCCAGGTCGCCGAGCCAGCCCGAGGCGGGCATGACCACGGCCATCGCCACCAGGTAGCTGGTGACCACCGCGCTCACCGACGCCGTGGACACCCCGAACTCCCGGCGCAGCGTCGGCAAGGCCACGTTGACGACGGTGGAATCCATGATGGTCATGAACATGACGGCGACGAAGACGACGCTGACGGAAAGCCTGGGATTTCGGGGGTCCGGCCAGCGCGTCCTCACTCACTCGTCAAGGCGGACCGTGGTCCTGATTGTTCCCTCCGCGACCCCGGCGGGTCCGAAGTGACCGTGAAAACTGGTGTTTGTGCTGGTTAAACACCGTGCCGGGGTTACGCTTAGTGGTGGGTGGGGGACGTTAGGCGGTGCGCGATGAGCCTGGTCCGATGACACCAGAACGGCCGCCGTCACGTCACGTGCCGCTTGAGGGCGCGGTGAACGTGCGGGATGTCGGCGGCTACCGGAGTGCCTACGGGCGCGAGGTCATGCGCGGGCGGCTGTACCGCGGCGACTCGCTCAGCCAGCTCACCCGTCCCGACCACGAACGGCTCGAGCAGCTCGGATTGCGCACCGTCATCGACTTCAGGACGCCGGGCGAGATCCTGCTCAGCGGGCCCGACCGGCTGCCCGGCGGCGTCGAGCTCGTCCAGCTGCCGGTGAGCGGCGGCGACCTCGGCGCGATCTACGAGCTCGTCGCCAGCGGCGACCACGACCAGCAGCGCTGGAAGCTGGGCGACGGGCGCGCCGCCTCGTTCATGGTCGAGATGAACCGCGCGTTCGTGACCGACGCGCGGCAACGTGAGGCCTTCGGTGCCGCGCTGCGGCTGATGTGCGCGGCGGAAAGGCTGCCCCTGCTCTACCACTGCACCGGCGGGAAGGACAGGTCCGGCTGGATGACCGCGATCGCGCTCACCGCCCTGGGCGTGCCGCGTGAGCTGGTGCTGCGCGACTACCTGCTGTCCAACGACTTCCACCGCACCGGTTACACCAAGCTCCGCCTGGACCTGGTCAAGACGGGGATCGTGCGGGATCCGGAGCTGCTGCGGCCCATCCTCGAGCTAAGCGCCACCTACCTGGGCGCGGCGTTCGAGGAGGCGGACCGCAGGTACTCCTCGTTCGAGGCGTTCCTGACCCGCGGGCTGGGGGTCAGCGACGCTATGCTCGCTGGGCTGCGGCGGACCCTGCTCGGTGACTTGGTACCACCGGAACCGGTGTGGTAGCTACGCCTTTGCGGCGGCGCGGACCCAGGCGGCGCATCCGGAGCCAGGCCAGCAGCGTGAACACCACCCCGAGCAAGATCAGCAGGCCCATGTCCTTCAGCCAGTTCCCTGAACTCTGCGCCCACAGCGGATCGGAGCTGCCGGGCGCCACGACGCCGATGACGTTGAGGTTCACCGTGGAGGCTACGGCGCCGAAACCCCAGCGAGACGGAGCGATGTAGGCCAGCTGCTGCAGGCCGGCCTTGCCGACCAGCGACACCACGCCGCCAGACAAGATGACCTGGGCCATGGTCAGCAGCACCAGGAAGGGCATCGCCTTCTCCGAGGTGCTGACCGAGGCCGAGACGAACAAGCCCAGGCACATCGAGGCCAGCGAGAGCACCGCGATGCCGACCAGGATCTCCAGCAGCGGGGGGACGCCGGGAAGCGCGCCCTTGGGCGGCATCTTCTGGCCGAACAGCCCGATCAGCACGAGCAGCGCCGACTGGATGATGCTGATGGCGCCGAGCACGATCAGCTTGGACGACAGGTAGGCGCCGGACGAGAGCCCGGCCGCTCGTTCCCTGACGTAGATCGTGCGTTCCTTGACCAGTTCCCTGACCGAACTCGCGGCTCCGGACAGGCAGGCGCAGATGGTGAGCATGAGCAGCAGCTCTTCTGCGTTCTGATTGCTGTGCGGCGGGCCGGTCAGGCCGGCGCTTGACCCCACGAAGTGGATCAGCGCCCCGAGGATGATGGGCAGCAGCCCCATGAACAGCAGGTAGCCGCGATCGGCCGAGATCACCCGGACGTACCGGCGGGTCAGCGTGGTCATCTGCCTGAACCCGCCGCGCCGCTGCACCGGCGGGGTGGCGGGCAGATCCACCCCGTTGGCTTGGGGAGCCGGCCTCTGTTTCTGTCCGAGCACGTACTGCGCGTAGGCGGGCGAGGCGGCGAACTCGGTGGCCCAGTCGCGATCGGGGTAGGCCTCGAACGCCTGGAACACCTCCGCCCAGCCAGGCAGGCGGAAGTAGCTGAGCCCTTCGTCGGGCGGCCCGTAGAAGGCTATCTTCCCGCCAGGAACCAGCACGAGCAGCCGGTC
>PMST01000418.1 GCA_003168295.1 Actinomycetota bacterium | reverse complement strand
GCCCGGCCGGGACCGGCCCGGAGAGCCCGGACGGCCACGCCCGCCCGGCAGCCTGCCGGCTTGGCGAGGGGGTGTACCAGGGCCCGTTCGGATTAATGATCGTCTTCGGTGACCGGGAGCAGCACGGTCAGGACGGTGCCGGCCCCGGTCGGGCTGTCCACGGTCATGCTTCCGCCCACGGCCTCCACCCGGTCCCGCGGGCCGGTCAGGCCCGAACCGCGGGTGGCGTCGGCGCCGCCGGCGCCGACGTCGCGGACCTGCACCCTGAGCGTGCCGGCGGCCTCTTCGATGACGATATCCACCGCCGAAGCGCCCGCGTGCTTGGCGGCATTGGTGAAGGCCTCGGCCGCGACATAGTACGCGGTGATCTCACACGAGCCGGGGAGCCTGCCGCCGGTTCCCAGCTGCACCCCTCACCAAGCCGGATTTAAGCCTCGGTAGAGATGCGGGTGAGGCAATACTGACGGGGTGGACATCATTGACCTGGACGCCGATCCGCTGCGGCAACTGGCGGCATGGCTGGATGCCGCTCGCCGTGCGGGCGAGCCGATGCCTGAGGCCATGACCATCGCGACCGCGACCGCTGACGGCGTCCCCGCGGCACGGATGGTGGTACTTCGCGGCCTCCACCGGGGGCTGGCCTTCTTCACCGACCTCACCAGCGACAAGGGTGCCGAGCTGGCCGCCAATCCGCAGGCCGCTGCCGTTCTGCACTGGCTCCGCCCGGTCCACCGCCAGGTACGGGTGGCGGGACCGGTCGAGCCGGTAAGTGAGGAGGAAGCCGACGAGTACTGGCGGACCCGCCCTGCGGCTACCCGCCGCAACGCCGCCGCCTCGTACCAAAGCAGCGTCATCGCCAGCCAGGCCGCCCTCCGGACGCGGGTGCAGGACATCCAGCTCGGCCACCCCGCTGACACTGATCTCCCCCGTCCGCAGCGCTGGGGCGGCTTCCGGGTGATTCCCGACCGCGTCGAGTTCTGGCAGGAATCCCCGGACGGCCTGCACGACCGGATCCGCTACCGGCGGTCAGGCCATAACTGGACGACCGAACGGCTGTCCCCCTAGGGATCCTGCACTGAGGACCGAGGCCGTCACGCCAGCAAATCTCATCCGTTGGGGCGGTTCCAGAGCTGCGACGAGTCTCCGTCGCAGAACCGCAGCTGCGTCGCCAGGCCGTTCTGCAGTCCCGGTGTCGCGACGCAGTGGCTGAACGTGTTGGAGACTCCCGAGGACAGCAGGTTGTTGGTGATGCCGAAGCTCCAGTTTTCATTGCTGATCCAGTCGCACGTCCACTGCTGGATGGGGGTTCCGTTGACGGCGCCGCCGCGGGCGTCCAGGCACAGACCGCTGGACCTGTTGATCAGGTGGACCTTGGTGGAGGAGACATCTGCGACCGTCCATTGCTGAGCGACGCTGCCGTTGCAGGTCTCCTGAACGATTGCCTGCCCCTGGATGAGAGACCCGTTGACGGGCTGGAGGCACTTGCCGCTCTCGGCGCTCACGAGCTTGACGATGGCGTCTTCGGCGTGGGCCGGCGACGCGACCGCCAGACCGGAGGCGGTTGTTATCGCCACAGCGGACAACAGGGTGACAAGTCGGTGATTTCGCATTTCAATTCCCCCATGGTTGATTAGTGCCTGATCACTTCTGGTCCCGGTTTCGTCTGGACGAGAGTTCTTACTTATCGGCAGAGAGGGACCGCGCGCGCGTCTGATACATCGACCGGGCGCATGGCCGCGGCCATGTACCCGGGGTCCGGGCGAAAATTGACTGGGGACAGGCCGGGTGCGGGCTCTACGATCGGACGCATGCCGGGCTATGAGCCAGTAGACCTGTCCGCGGCGTGCAACGCGGGTGTGAGCGTTCTTGGCGATGAGCCGGGCGATGTTCCGCTCGGGCGGGTGGACCTGCGCGGCCTGCCGTTCCTGATCGGGCCGGAGCCGGCGTCGGCGGAGCGGTGCTTCCTGCTGCCCGGCGTCCCGGTGCCGGTCGGGATCGGCCGGGCGGCGCGGCGGGTGATCGTGGCGCACCGGCTGCTCGAGCCGGGCGCGCCAGCTGGTCACGCTGTCGGGCAGACCGTCGCGGAGTATGTTTTTCACCTGGCCGGCGGCGAGGTCGTGGTCGAGCCCATCCGGGAGCGGTTCGAAATCCAGGTGGTACCGCCGGGATGGGGCCAGCTGCCGTTCCTCGCCGTCACCGACACCAGCGACCGCAACCTGCCGCGGTTGGCGGGCAGCTGGGGCGAGGCCGGGGCTCGCCTGGCCGAGCATGATATGGGCTGGCCCGCCGGTTACTACCTGTGGTGCTGGGAAAACCCTTATCCGGAACGACCGGTCGAACAGCTCGAGGTCATCCCGCGCGGCATCCGGTTCATCGTCGCCGGTATCACGACCAGCGACATTGATGAGGACCCGTTCGTCCGCGGGCCGGCGCGCCCAGTGCGGCTGGTGGCGAAGGACGGGCGGAACGGCGTCCTGGATATCGACGTGGACCGGGGTGTGGCGACCTATCCGCAGCCGCTGCCCGGCGAGGACGACCGGGCCGGCTGGGGAGCGGCCGAAGGAACGTCCGCGTACGCGTCGATCGCCGCGCTGCCGTCGGCCACCGTCGCGGTCCGGCGGGGCGGCGACGAGCTCGGCCGGGTGCGCTGGGGCGACATCGAACGTGACGGGCGGGCCGATGCCGGCCGGGTCTCGCTTGAGCTGGCCGAAAGCGGCCGCAACTGGGTGCATGTCAGCGTGGTCGACGATGCGACCGGGCGGCCGGTGCCGTGCCGGGTCCATTTCCGTTCGGCCGAGGGGATTCCCTACCAGCCGCACGGCCACCACAATCACGTCACCCAAAATCTCGGCAGCTGGCATTACGACGTTGGCGGTGACGTCCGTCTCGGCCAGCGCAGCTACGCGTATATCGACGGCACCTGCCAGGGATGGCTGCCACGAGGCGGCGTCGTCGTGGACGTCGCGCGCGGGTTCGAATACGAGCCGCTCCGGCAGGCCGTGCGGATCGAGCCGGGTCAGCGAGAACTGACGCTGCGGATCAGGCGCGTCGCTGACATGGCCGCGGAAGGATGGTGGTCGGGCGACTCGCACGTGCACTTCCTGTCCACCCCGGGCGCTCAGCTCGAGCAACGGGGTGAGGACCTGCGTGTGGTCAACTTGCTGCAGACGCAGTGGGGCGCGCTGTTCACCAACACCGAGGATTTTTCCGGGCGGCCCAGCGTCCTCGATGGCGGCGGCTACGTAACGTATGTCGGCCAGGAAAACCGGCAGCACATGCTCGGGCACACGGTCCTGTGGGGCCTGAAAGAACCGGTCATGCCGTGGTGCAGCGACGGTCCCGACGAGGCCGAGCTCGGCGGCGCGCTGGACGCGACGCTCAGCGACTGGGCCGACCGGACGCACGCCCAGGGCGGCACCGTCGTCGCCGCGCATTTCCCGAATCCGAACGGCGAGCCGGCCGTTCTCGTCGCGACCGGCCGGGCCGACGCCGTCGAGATGCTGGCCCAATCCGACGACGCGATGCTCGAGTATTACCGGTACCTGAACAGCGGCTACCGGCTCCCGCTCGTCGGCGGCACGGACAAGATGTCAAGCGCCGTGCCGGTCGGTCTGTACCGCACCTACGCGCGGCTGGACGAGGAGTTCAGTTATGAGGCCTGGTGCCGGGCGGTACGGTCGGGCCGTACGTTCCTGTCCGGCGGGCCGCTCGTGACCCTCTCGGCCGACGGGCGCGAGCCGGGCGGTACCGTCGAGCTTTCCGGGCCGGGAACTGTCAGCGTCCGTGCCGGGGTGCGCAGCATTTTCCCGCTCCGCAGCCTCGAAGTCGTGCGTAACGGCGAGGTCGTTATGAGGGCGGAAGCCAACGGCGGACGGCAGGCCGAAATCAGCGGGGAACTGTGGATCGACGGGAACTCGTGGATAGCCTGCCGAGCGTTCGGCGCCGATTACCACCTCGATGAATGGGGTCGCCGGGTTTTCGCGCACACCTCGCCGGTCTACGTCGCCTGCGGCGGCGACTGGACGATGACCGACCCCGAAGGCATCCGCTACCTGCGGACCCTCGTCGAGGGTGCCCGCGAATACGTACGGCACACCGCGGTCCGCAGGTCCGACCAGCTCACCACGCACCATCACGGCGAGGCCGACCACCTCGCCTGGCTGGAGCGGCCGTTCGCCGAAGCCCTGCGCGCGCTGGAAGAACGCGGCCGCGAGTGAGCGAACGTCATGTCACCGTCACTTTGCGCAGGCCGGCCGGCTCGTCTGGGTCCCGGCCGAGCCGGCGGGCGAGCGCCAGCGCAACCTGTTGCGCCCGCACCACTGCGAGCACCGGGGCCACCACCTCCGGCGCCTCCGCCGGCCATGGCAACGTCGAGCCGTCTACCGGCCCGGTCAGCCGGACATCCGCGCCACGGTCACGCAGATCGCGGGTCAGGTCGGCCACGTCGGCGGCGGCCGGACCCGGGTGCGCGAACGCGAGCACCGGCAAGCCCGTGGCCGCCATGGCGATCGGGCCGTGCCTCAGGTCAGCGGCTGAGAAGGCGGTGGCGAACAGCGATGTTGTTTCCTGGATCTTCAGGGCCGCCTCCCCGCCGCCCCATAGAGGAGTCCCCGGGCGACGGTGGCCAGCCGGGTCTGGTTCGCCAGCCAGGCCGCCATCTCGTCGGCGGGACCGGGATCGTCCAGCACGGCGGCCACCTGCCCAGGTAGCTGATCCCTCACCTGCGCGCCGAACCCGATGTCCCGAACGGCCTGGGCGATCAGCGCGAACGCAACTAGTTCAGCGGTGACCGTTTTGGTCGCCGGCACCGCCCGCTCCGTCCCCGCATCCAGGTAAAGGGACAGCTCCGCCGCCCAGGCCAGCGCGCTCTCCCCGTCGTTGGTGACCGCGACGGTGCTCCCGCCAGCGGCGCGGGCCACCTGCAGCGATCGCACGATCTCCGGGGGTGCGGCCGGACTGGCTGACGGCGACGACCAGGTATCCGGTGAAATCTGTCTGAGCGCCATACATCGTGTACAGGCTCGGGGACGCTGACGCGACCCGGCGGGTCGCCAGCTCCAGGAGATAGCGGCCCGTCGTGGCCGCGTGGTCCGAAGACCCGCGCGCGACCAGAACGGTGCCCGCCAGGGGATCGGGCAGCACCTCGCGCACGCGGCCGATGACCTCATCAGCGCCAGACAGAAAGACGGCGAGCCGATCAGGCTGCTCAGCCATCTCGGCCGACATCACCGCGCCCAGTGTCATGGAGACCTCCCCTCCGCCGGAACGCCCGGCCGGGCCGGGCAGATGGTCGCCTGGCCGGCCAGTGCGCGCGCGGACGCAAGGTCGGGACGGCTTTGACCTCCGGCAACTGGACGCGGTGGCGGCGGGGGCCGTCGACCGACAGTGCGCCGCGCGGGTCGAGCTTGACCGCGAGGCGTGAGCCACTGCCGTTCAGTGCCTGAATAGCGCCCGCCAGGGTCGGTTCGCCACTTAGGTGCAGGGCCTCGGCCTCATTGGGCAGCAGCAGGTCAGCTTCTCCGAAAGCGGCGCGGAGCCGGCTGTCGCCCCACCTTTGCGCTGGATCCCAGTTCGTGTCCAGCGAGGTGACCGCCCCGGCGGCCCGGGCCCGCGACAGCACGGCGGCCAGGCCGGGGCCGAGGGATCGCTCGAGCAGGAAATAGGAGCTGACATGGACATGACGGGCGCGAGTGAGCAGCGCCGCCGGGACATCCGCCGTGGTCAGCGAGGCGATGGCGCCGACCGCGGTCAAGATCGCGCGGTCCGGCCCGGCCGACAGAGCCACCGTCATGCCCGTTGGCTCAGCCGGGCGAACGATAACGGCGGCCACATCGACGCCCTTACGCCCGGAGCTGATCCAGCATGAACTCACCCGCCGGATCAGCACCGACCGCCGCGACCAGGGCGACCCTGAGCCCCAGCCGCGCCGCGGCCACCGCGGTGATGGCCGCGGACCCGCCAACGACCAGTGACATAGTCTCAACGAGCCGGTCATCTGGCTCGGCACGGTCCGCCCCGGCGGGCGCCCGCACAACGTTCCTGTCTGGTTCGCGTGGCACGACCCGATGGTGCTGATCTTCAGCATGCCCAAAACCGAGAAGGTCCGGGATGTGCGGCTGTCGCCGGCGGTCAGCCTGGCTGGACTCGGCGGGCGGCGGACAGGACATCGTGGTGGCCGAGGGCCGGGCGGAGCTCATCGCCGGGGCGGATCGGCATCAGGAGTCGCCTACCGGGTCGTGCCCTAGCGCGGGCCCAACATTTGTGCGGTACGGATCGCCGGGCAGCCGAGCCAGCCAAATGAAACCGCGGTGAAACCGCGATGAATCCCGCAGCGTGCACCTTCGACGTGATCGTGGCCGTCCAGGCTGCGGTGGCGAAAGGAGCAGCATGTGACGGCACAACCGGTGACAGCACAACCGGTCCAGGCGATCCACGTGCGGGGTCTGGAGAAGTCATACAAGAAGCTGCGCGCGCTGCGCGGCGTGGACTTCGACGTGGCGCGGGGCAGCATCTTCGCCCTGCTCGGCTCCAACGGGGCCGGCAAGACCACGGTCGTGAAAATCCTGTCCACGCTGCTCAAACCCGACGCGGGAACGGCCACCGTCGATGGCTTCGACGTCGCCGCGCAGCCAGGATGCGTGCGGGAGTCCATCAGCCTCACCGGGCAGTTCGCGGCCGTGGACCAAATCCTCACCGGGCGGGAGAACCTGGTGCTGATGGCCCGGTTGCGGCACCTGAAGGACGCCGGCCAGATCGCGGCTGACCTGCTGGCCCGCTTCCAGCTCACCGACGCGGCGGACCGACGGGTGTCGACGTATTCCGGCGGCATGCGCCGCCGCCTGGACATCGC
>PMST01000121.1 GCA_003168295.1 Actinomycetota bacterium | reverse complement strand
GGCGTAGCTCGTCGGGCCGGCCGATCAGTCGCAAGGTGGTGTTGAGGATCGCCACCCGGTGGCAGAGCCGTTCGGCCTCTTCCAGCCGGTGCGTGGTGAGGAAGATCGTCACTCCGCGCTCGCGCAACGAGGCGAGCAGGTCGTGGACTTCCCGCGTCGCCACGGGGTCAAGGCCGGAGGTCGGCTCGTCGAGAAACAGCACGGCCGGGTCGCTGAGCAGCGCCCGGGCCAGCGCGACCCGCTGACGCAGCCCCTTCGACAGCGACCCGCACAGATCACGGGCGCGGTCTTCGAGATTGACCGCCCGCAGCGCCCGGCCGATGCGCCCGCGAACGTCATCCAGCTCATACAGCCCGGCGAAGCACTGAAGGTTCTCCAACACCGTGAGACGCAGATACAGACCCGGGGACTCGGGCATGACCGCGATCCGCGAGCGGATCGCGGGGCCGTTCTTCGCGTTCAAGGGGATGCCGGCGACGATCGCCGTTCCCGAACTTGGTGCGATCAGCGTCCCCAGGGTCCGCACGGTCGTCGTCTTGCCCGCCCCGTTTGGTCCGAGGAACCCGAACACCTCGCCGTAGCCAACCTCGAACGACACGTCATCAAAAGCGACGCGGTCCCCGAACCGCTTGGCCAGGTGCTCGACCACCAGAGCGGACTCGCCCTTCCAGGCATCAGGGGTCGCGGTAGGACTGACCGCTTCAGCGCCATCGGCCGGGTGAGCTGCCGGCTGCTGAGTGGTCACGGGCACCTCGCGGGGCTGCCGGAACGGGCTGGCGTTCCAAGGCGGGCGGGCCCCCCGTTATGTCCGGGGGGCTGGGGTGTCCCGTGGAACAACGACGCGTCGCCGCCCATCGACCTCAACCTCCCATCGCGGAGGTACGGCGCCAGTTCTGTGGCGCAACATACCTGAACGGTAGCAGCCTGGCTGGACAGCTTGCTAGTTTCCTGGTCTTTGGATAGTTTTTTGGTCATGCAGCCAGGAGGGGCAGCGGGCGGGCCAGAGCGGACCTTCATCGAGACCGCCCGACGTGCCCAGATCGCCGCGGCGGCGATCGACACGATCGCCGAGGCCGGCTATGCGGGTGCGTCCTTCGCCCGTATCGCTGGGCGAGTGGGCATCAGCCGGGGCCTGATCAGCTACCACTTCGCCGGCAAGGACGATCTCATCAAGCAGGTCGTCCACGAGGCAGCAGAACAGGCCATTGCCTACATACGTCCGCGGGTCCTCGCCGAGTCAACGGGTCCCGCCATGCTGCGGGCCTACATCCAATCGAACCTCGCGTTCATGCGAGATCACCGCAACAACGTGATTGCCATGATCGAGATCGCGCGCAGCGCGGAGGGGCGGCGCACCTTCTACGGCGATACGGCCGTGGTCAACGCTGTCGGCGCCCTTGAGGGCCCGCTGTCTGGATTCCAGGCAGCCGGCCAGTTCCGCCCTGACTTCGACCCCCACGTCATGGCAATCGCGATCCGCGCCGCAATCGAGGCCGCCTCGCCCCTACTGGCCCTGGACCCGGAGTTCGACATCGACAATTACTCGCGCGAGATCATCACCGTCTTCGATCTGGCAACCCGCGCCAAGGACACGCCATGACCGCCGACCGGCGCCATGCCGTCGACCGTCGCCGGGCTGCTGCTCCGCCATCACACAGCGCAGCGACTGCCCGGCTCATCGTGCGACCTCGGCGAGGCAGGCCACGCCGCCCGCTACGCGCGACAGGCTCCACCTGATAGCGCTGGGCGGATCATGAGGCGATGACCGGAGATGATGAGCCAGGCAGGTAGTCGGCGGGTCGTCCTGCGAGTCCGCCACTCACTGATGACGGGCGGAGCGATGGCTGTCGCTGCGTTGCGTCTTGGGTCCGATGCTGGTCTGCAGGTCAGCCCTGGAGAGTGGATCTGAGCCGGTCGAAGGCTCGCGGGTTCGGGAGCTGGTCAAGGGACTGCTTGATCGTCAGGGCGCAGTCGCGGGGACTGGCGGTGGTGGTGTCGCACTCGATGTCGTAGCTGCCGTAGGAGTGGACTTGCCGGAGCTGGGCGGCTGCCTGCCCGGGCTGCCGGTCGCTGCGCGCTTTCTCCCGCCGTGCCAGTTCCTGTTCCGGGCAGCGGACACCCACGAAGACGACGTCGAGTCCGTTGAGCACGGCGAGGCAGTCCAGCAGGCGCTACCGCTCGCTGAGGACGTAGTCGACGACGAGGTCGTTGCCGACCTGTGCCATGCCGGCGACCGCGCGGTGGAAGCCGGTCCGGGTCCGGGTCAGGACAGCGGCGAGTTCGTCAGGACCCAGCTCCAGCGTGCGTTCCCGGGCGCATGCCGTTGACCGCGTCGACGGACATGTGGAAGAAGGGACGGTCCAGGACCAGCAGGAGCTGCCCGGCGATGCTCGACTTGCCTGAGCTGGATGTCCCGTTGAGGAAGATGACTTGCCCGGTCCGGGGCGCTGCGGCACTCATGACCATCATTCTCACGGGGACCGGACGAGCTTCTCGCCGTCGCTGCCGCCGAGGAGGAACGTGAAGCGGTCCAGGTCGGAGCGGAGGGCGTCCTGATCTGCGCGGACGGGTACCGGCCCGGCAGCATTGAGCGCGGCCATCTCGACGCATTCGCGTAGGACGGTACGCAAGTCAACGTGAGGCGGAGTCGGGCACCCTCTACGAATGACTCGCGTTCGCGACCAGCGGCAGGGACCGCATGACGGACTGGACGATACCTATCGCCTTACCTGCGCTGAGGGGATAGGCCACCCATCCGCTAGTCATGGGAAAGTCAGGGTCGCCACCAGCCGGAACCGCCTAAATTGGACAAAACGTGCGACGTCTAGATTATGGCAGGGAATTCGATTGGACTGCTTGACCTGGTGGTTATAGCGTTTTCGTGCGTGTTACGACTGCTTCCGGTTTGAGGCTAGACAAACTCCGGCATGTATGTAGGCCTACGGGCACGTGCCCCTAGGCTCGTCCTCCTCCTCAGGAGCTTCAGCCGGAGCGGAGCCTGCTTCATTCCCCGCGGATTCCTTGCCTGGCGCGTACAACTGCACCTGGTCGCGGCCCGCGTCCTTGGCCCGGTACAGCGCCAGGTCGGCTGCCGCGAGCAACTCGAACAGGTCATTTCCGTGCTGGCTGAGCACCGCCACCCCGATCGAGACGGTGACCTGGATGGTGGCGTTGGCGGCGGCCACGCTCAGCCCGCTCGCGCTGCGCCGCAGTCGTTCGGCGATCCGGCACGCCCCGGCGGTGTCGGTGCGGGGCAGCAGGACGGTGAATTCTTCCCCACCGAACCGGCCCACCACGTCCGACTCGCGGACCTGCTGCCTGAGCGCGGCGGCCAGGGCTCGCAGAACCTCGTCCCCGACCAGGTGCCCGTGGTTGTCGTTGACCCGCTTGAAATAGTCCACGTCGACCAGCAGCAGGCCCAGCGGCGTATCCGAGCGCAGCGCCCGGGCGACCTCCGCGTCGGCTTCACGCTGCCAGGCGGCCGCGTTCAGCAGACCGGTCTTCGGGTCGGTGCGGGCCGCGGCGGTCAGTTGCTGGTGCATCATGCTCCGCTGCAGCATGATGACCGGCGGCAACACCAGCAGGAGCAGGAAGAAGCTGAGCGTGCAGGTGATCGCGATGAGAACACCAACGCAGGTTTCCGTCAGGTCCAGCAGCAGGCTTTCGGAGTCCCAGACCGCCTTGGCCAGCGGCGCCTCAGGCTCGGCCAGGTGTGCGGCGACCGCGACGACACAGGTGTTCACCACGGCGAACAGGACACCGCAGGCGATCGCGGTGAGCACCACCGACGGGCGGGTCAGCCAGGCGTTCGAGCCTTTCAGCGTGACCACCACGGTGTCAGGGACCAACCGGTGGAACATGCCCGAGGCCGCGGCGCCCGCCAGCCCGAGCGCGGCTGAGCTGAACATCCGCCGGTAGACGGGTATCCGCTGCGCCCGCAGGTAGAGCACCCCGCCGAGGACCAGCGGCGCCAGCAGGGCATACAGCGGCGGCAGCAACAGTGCGATCGGGAGCCACCAGGCGGAAAGCAGGTCGCGCGACACGCCCGTCGGATGGCCGAGCCGCCGCATCGCCTCGATGCAGATCACCGCGGCGGCCAGCAGCGCCGCGAACAGGATCACGTTGTCCGTCTGCGGTTTGCCGATGCCGGCCAGTTGCCAGCCGATCAGGGCCAGGTCAACGCCGAGGACAGCGACGATGTACACGATGAGTGATGTCGGCATGGCAAGCAGCGGCCAGCACGACGGCCACTTGATCAGGCGCGACAAGCGCTTCTCGCGCTGTTCTATCGCCTCTTGAACGGCTGACATGCCCTGCCCATCGTGAGCCACGCCTCTGCGGACCCGCAAAACCGGTGACCGCCATTACTTTAGGTAACATAATAAGTGCGCTGCGTGCATCACGTTGCCGAACCAATAATGTTGGCTAGTAAGGATTTCCGGGCCTGCGCCGACCTGCGGGCATGCCCGAGCCGGTGCGGAACGACACGTCAGCGACTACGGAACGTGGCGTCGGTGCCGCACGGCATAGCTACGCTATGATGCCAGCTGTATCCGTTCCGTGCGGCACCTACGCAGACCCGCATAGTGCCTGACAGACCCGCCGCCGGCCCGGCAGACCGACCCCCAGGAGAGGCCTCGATGCGCGGCGTTATCTGGACCTAGCGCTCAGAAGGGCGTGGTGACGCTAGCCTCCTCGTCCTCGTCGAGTGCCCGCGCGGCGAGTCCGGCTTCTTCCAGGTCCCGGCTGAACCGCTCGACCGCCTCCTCGTCGATCATCTCGCCCGGCCCTTCGGCGGTATCCGGGGTTTCCCCGCTGCCCGCAGGCTGGTTCTCGGCCGGGTCGCCTTCGGTGGCCGCGGGCGGAGGGCTCGAGCGCATGAAATTGGCTGGGCCGCGGTTCAGGTCGTGCCCCACGGTGTCCGCCACGATGGAGACCACCTTATTGAGATGCCCGTTCTTATCCTCGTAGCTGCGGGACTTGAACCGTCCCTTGACGAAGACCGGCTCGCCCTTGTGCATGCTCGCCCGCACGTGGTCACCAAGCCTGCGCCAGCAGGTGACGTCGTAGTACGAGGTGTCCGCATCCCGCCACTCGTTGGTCGCCCGGTCCTGGACGCGGGTCGTCGCGCCGACGCGCAGGTCGGTAACCCGGGTGCCGTCCTTGGTCAGGCGCTGCTTGGGCTCCTGGGCCACGAAGCCGACGAGGGTCACGTATCCGCCTTGGTTCATTACGATCCTCCTTGGGATTCCCGGCAGCCCCACGCCGCCGGGTCTCCACCACGATGGCCAAAACGCAACCCGTTGCGCCGACCCGGCCGGGCGCCTGTGGATAACTCGGGCCTGGTCCGCCTGTTGTGGACAACCAGTGGCGATCGGCGGGGCGTTTGGCTAGACCTGGTTCAGGCGTGTCATTTCCTCAGCGGTGAGGGAGAAGCCGAACAGGTCCAGGTTCGACTCGATGCGCTCCGGACGGGCGGACTTGGGGATGACTATGATGCCGAGCTCAAGATGCCAGCGCAGGACCACCTGGGCCGGCGTCACCCCGTGGCTCCTGGCGATCTCGGCCAGGACCGGGTCCCGCAGCCGGGTGCCCTTCAGGGAACTGTAGCCTTCGACCGCCACGCCGCGTTGGGCGTGCGCGGCGAGCAGCGCCGGATCGTACTGCGGCAGGCTCCACGGGATCTGGTTGACGGCCGGCCGCTCCCCCGTCGCCTCGATGAGCTCATCGATCTGGGCCACGCTGTAATTGCTCACGCCGACCGCGCGGCACAGCCCTTCGTCCCTGATCGCGAGGAATTCCCGCCATAGCCGCGGCGAAGCCTGCCGGCGAGGCGGCCAGTGCACCAGCCAGAGATCCACGTAATCGGTGTCGAGGGCGCGCAGGCTCTCCTCGATGGTGGCCCGGGCGCGCCCCGCGTTGCCGGGCTGCAGTTTGGTGGTGACAAAGACGTCGCTTCGGTCCAGGCCGCTGCCGGCGATGGCGCGGCCGACCTCGTCCTCGTTCCGGTACATGGTGGCGGTGTCGATGTGCCGGTAGCCGACCTGGAGCGCATGCCGGACGGCCTGATACGCCCGCTGCCCTTGCAGCTGCCAGGTGCCGAACCCCACCATCGGCACGGCGACGCCACGGCCCAGGTCCACCACGGGAATCTCGGTCATACCCCCGATTGTCTCAGGCGGGCCGCACGGCTTGTCTTAGGAAGGCAGCACGGCTTGTCTTAGGAAGGCAACAGAGCGCGGATGGAACGGGACAGTTCTCCGGGAACGTCCGGGACCAGCAGGTGAACCCCGTCGTGGACGACGTCCTGACCGCTGATCACGACGTCCCGAACGTCGGCCGCCGAGGCGTCGAACACCGCCGTCTCGAGAGCCAGGCTGTCGTCTGCGCCCGCGGTCCGCACGCTGTCCAGGGACATCGTGACCAGGTCCGCCCAGGCCCCCGGGGCGAGCTCGCCCGCGTCAGGCCAGCCCAGGCTGGCGTGTCCGTCGCAGGTGGCCGCCAGCAGCAGGTCCTCGGCGGTGAAGTGGCCGCGCGAACGGCGGGCCAGCCGCTCCGCGAACTCGACGCCGCGGGCTTCTTCGAACATGTCCACCACCGCGTGGCTGTCGGTGCCCAGGGTGAGCGTGCACCCGGCCGCGTCCAGCGGGCGCGATGGTGCCAGCCCGTCCCCCAGGTCGCGTTCGGTGGTGGGACACAAGCAGGCGAACACCTGCGCCCCGCCCAGCAGTTCCAGGTCCGCGGCGCTGACGTGGGTCGCGTGCACGACCGTGGTCCGCGGCCCGAGCACGTCTTCGTCGTACAGCAGCCGGGCCGGCGAAACGCCGTAAACGGCCCGGCAGGCATCGTTCTCGGCTAGCTGCTCGGACATGTGGACGTGCAGCGGGGCCCCCCGCCGGCGGGTCCAGGCCACGACCGGGTGCATGTGTTCCGGCGGCACCGCGCGGACCGAGTGGATGGCCGCGCCGACCCGCGCGCGGGAGGAGATCGTGCCGTGCTCGTCGAGCCCGAGCGCGTCGACGCGCTCCGCCCACCGGGACGCGTCACCGTCGCTGAACCGCACCTGCGGGCCGGTCAGCGGCAGCACCCCGGACCGGTCGAGACCGCCGGTCAGGTAGCAGGTGTCGAGCAGCGTCATGCGCAGGCCAGCCTCGGCCGCCGCCTGGACCAGGGCCCGCCCCATCGCGTTGGGGTCGGCGTAGGGCCGCCCGCTCGGCCGGTGGTGCAGGTAGTGAAACTCGCCGACGCAGCTCACCCCGGCCAGCGCCATCTCGGCGTATACGGCCCGGGCCAGCTGGAGATAGCTGTCCGGGTCGAGCCGGGCCGCGGCCTCGTACATGCGCTCACGCCAGGTCCAGAAGGTTCCCCGGCCCGCTTGGGTGGTGGCCCGGAGCGCGCGGTGGAAGGCGTGCGAGTGCGCGTTAGCGAAGCCGGGCAGGGTGAGACCGCTGAGGCGGGTGGCTGGTGAGGAAAGAGGGGCGGAGGGGAGAACCGAGGTGAAACGGTCGCCTTCGGCCTCGATGAGGACGTCGCGGCGCAGGCCCTGGCCGGGGAGCCAGGCGAGATCGGCGAGCCAGCGCCTGACGGTCACGGCCGGGCCGGAGCGGGAGGGCCAGCGGGATCCGCGGGGGCGGCAGACCCGACAGGGCCCGCGGGGCCGGCCAGGTTCTCAAGGACGGCGGCGAGGGCGCGGACCCCGGCTTCGCAGTCCGCCAGCTCGGCGTGCTCGGCCGGGGAGTGCGAGACGCCGGTCGGGTTGCGCACGAACAGCATGGCCGTCGGCAGCCGGGCGGCCAGGACCCCGGCGTCGTGGCCGGCCCCGGTGGGCAGCACGGGAGGTCCGGCGGTGAGGACGGCGGCGATCCGGTCCCGCAGGTCCTGGTCAAAACGCACTTGCGGAGTGTACGACTCCTGGCGCACGGTGAGCGTGACGCTGTGTTCGGCGGAAAATTCTTCGGCGGCCGAACGGACGCTGGTGACCGTGTCCCGCAACGTTTCTTCGTCCGGGGCGCGGACGTCCAGCCAGGCTCTGACCGCGGCGGACACCCCATTGGAACCGCCGGGCTCCGCGATCACCTTGCCGAAGGTGGCCAGGGCCCCGGCGCGAGCGGCGGTCTGGCGGGCGGCGAGCACGGTGGCCGCGTACGGCAGCATCGGGTCGTGGCGGTCGGCGAACCTGGCCGTGCCCGCGTGATCGGCCTGGCCGGCGAAGTCCAGCCGCCACCGGCCGTGCGGCCAGATGCTCTCGGCGATGCCGACGGCGGCGCCCAGGGGCGCCAGCGAGCGGCCCTGCTCGATGTGCAGCTCGACGAACGCGCCGATGGCGCCGAGCAGGTCATCGCGGGGGCCGATCAGGGCGGCGTCGGAGCCGGCGGCGGTCATCGCCTCGGCCAGCGTGACGCCGGCGTCGTCGGTGAGGTCCCTGGCCGTCTGCGGGTCGATGGCGCCGGTGAGCAGGCGACTGCCCAGGCACGGAACGCCGAACCGGGCGCCTTCCTCCTCTGTGAAGGCAGCAAGCACCACCGATCGTTCCGGATTAAAGTTCTTGGCTTTCAGGAGGTCAACGGCGGCCAGCGCGGCGACTACCCCGAGGCCGCCGTCGAAGCCGCCGCCGTCCGGGACCGAATCCAGGTGACTGCCGGTCGCGATGGCATCCGCGCGGGCCTGGCCCCACCAGGCCCACAGGTTGCCGTTGTTGTCGGGCTCGACGGCCAGGCCGCGCTTTTCCGCCTGGTCAGTGAACCAGGCGCGACAGGCGGCGTCGGCGGGGGTCCAGGAGTAGCGGCGGTAGCCGCCGGTCTGCGGGTCGCGGCCGAGCGGCTCGAACTCGCGCCACAGCCCGGCGAAGGTGGCGTGGGTCATGGGGCCATCGGGACGCGGACGCCGCGGTCGGCGGCGACGGCCGCGGCCTGTTCGTAGCCGGCGTCGGTGTGCCGGATCACGCCCATGGCCGGGTCGTTGGTCAGCACGCGTTCCAGCTTGGTCGCGGCGAGTTCGGTGCCGTCGGCGACGCAGACCTGGCCGGCGTGGATGGACCGGCCGATGCCCACGCCGCCGCCGTGGTGGATGGACACCCAGGACGCCCCGGAGGCCGTGTTGACCAACGCGTTCAGCAGCGGCCAGTCGGCGATCGCATCGGAGCCGTCGGCCATCGCCTCGGTCTCCCGGTACGGCGACGCGACCGATCCGCAGTCCAGGTGGTCACGGCCGATCACGATCGGAGCGGCCAGGGCGCCGCTTTTGACCAGCTCATTGAAGCGCAGGCCGGCCAGGTGCCGTTCGCCGTAGCCGAGCCAGCAGATCCGGGCCGGCAGACCCTGGAAGTGCACCTTCTCCTGAGCCAGCCTGATCCATCTGGTCAGGGCCTCGTTCTGCGGGAACAGGTCCAGGACGGCCTGGTCGGTGACGGCGATGTCCTTCGGGTCGCCGGACAGCGCGGCCCAGCGGAACGGGCCCTTGCCCTCGCAGAACAGCGGCCTGATGTAGGCGGGCACGAAGCCGGGGAAATCAAAGGCCCGCTCGTACCCGGCCAGTTCGGCCTCGCCGCGGATGGAGTTGCCGTAGTCGAAGACCTCCGCGCCCCCGTCGAGGAAGCCGACCATGGCGGCGACCTGCTCGGCCATCGACTCGCGGGCCCGGCGGGTGAATCCGGCCGGATCCTCGGCGCGCAGCGCGGGCATGTCCTCGAAGGCGACGCCCCGGGGCAGGTAGCTCAGCGGGTCGTGGGCCGAGGTCTGGTCGGTGACGATGTCGATGGGCGCGCCGCCGGCGAGCATGGCACCGAAGACGTCCGCCGCGTTGCCCAGCAGGCCGATGGACAGCGGCTCCCCCGTGTCTCTGGCGGCGACGGCCCGGCGGATCGCGTCGTCGACGCTGCTGGCCTGCTCGTCCAGGTAGCCGTATTCGATCCGGCGGGTGATCCGGGACTGATCGCACTCGACGCAGATGACCACGCCGCCGTTCATGGTCACGGCCAGCGGCTGCGCCCCGCCCATGCCGCCGAGCCCGCCGGTCAGCGTGATCGTGCCGGCCAGGGTACCGCCGAAGCGCTTGGCCGCGATCGCGGCGAACGTCTCGTAAGTGCCCTGCAGGATGCCCTGGGTGCCGATGTAGATCCAGGAACCCGCGGTCATCTGGCCGTACATGGTCAGGCCGAGCTGCTCGAGCCGGCGGAACTCCTCCCAGGTCGCCCACTGCGGGACCAAGTTGGAGTTGGCGATCAGCACCCGCGGCGCCCACTCGTGGGTGCGCAGCACGCCGACCGGCTTGCCGGACTGGACGAGCAGGGTCTCGTCGTCCGCCAGCCCCTGCAGCGTCGCGATGATCGCCGCGTACGCGTCCCAGCTGCGGGCCGCGCGGCCGGATCCGCCGTAGACGATGAGCTGGTCCGGGTGCTCAGCCACCTCCGGGTCGAGGTTGTTCATGAGCATCCGCATCGCGGCTTCTTGCGCCCAGCCCCGGCAGCTGAGCTGGGGGCCGCGCGGGGCGCGCACCGGTGCGTGCTTCGGTGGGTTCGAGTCGCTGGCGATCATCTGCCCATCATGGCGGGGAGGAATTGAAGGTGACAAGCGGGCCGGCCGGTTGCTAGGTTCGGCGGTTGTGCATCGGGTCTCGGTGATCGGCAGCGCGGGCTCGGGCAAATCGACTGTGGGCCGGGCCCTGGCGGAGGCCCTCGGCACCGAATTCCTCGAACTTGACTCCGTCTACCACCAGGCGGACTGGACGCCGCTGCCCGCTTCGCAGTACCGGGAGCGGGTCGCGGTCGCGGTGGCGGGCGAGGGCTGGGTGATCGACGGCAACTACAGCACGGTCAGGGACATCGTGTGGGCGCGCGCGGACACCGTGGTCTGGCTCGACCTGCCCAGGCGTACGGTGATGCGCCGCCTCGTCTGGCGGACGCTGCGCCGCGTCGCGGGCCGGGCGGAACTGTGGAACGGCAACCGCGAACGATGGCACAACATGCTGAGCTGGGACAAGGACGAATCGGTCATCGCCTGGGCCTGGCAGACCTACGATGCGCGCCGCGAGCGCTACCTGACCGCGATGGCCGACCCGGCGAACAGCCACCTCCGCTTCGTCCGCCTGACCAGCCCGGCCGCGGTGCGGCGTTTCCTTTCCTGTCGCGGCGGCGAGTTCGTCGGGTCCTCAGGCGGCGACTAGTTCGGCGGGCTCGGCGATGACGTCGACCAGGGCGCCGTTACGCATCACGGTGACCGGGAGCGGGCGGCCGATGGCTTCTGAGAACATCAGGCGCTGGAGGTCCTGGGCGGCCTTGACCGGCTGGCCTCCGGCGGTCAGGAGCAGGTCCCCGGCCCGCAGGCCGGCCCGGTCGGCCGGTCCGCCCGCTACCACCTCGGCCACGAGCAGGCCCGTGGTCCGGCCGAGCCGGTCGCGCCACACCGCCGGGACCGGACCTGGCATCGTGACCAGGCCCAGATACGCACGGCGGACCCGGCCGTCCTGCATGAGCGCCGAGATGATCCGCCGGGTGGTGGCGTTCACCGGGACGGCCATACCGAGGCCCACCCCGGCCACGGCCGTGTTGATGCCGATGACACGCGCCTCGGAGTCGGCTAGCGCCCCGCCGGAGTTGCCTGGGTTGAGCGCGGCGTCGGTCT
>PMST01000348.1 GCA_003168295.1 Actinomycetota bacterium | reverse complement strand
CCACTCGGGCAACCTGCCGTGCGCCGCCAGTCCTGGTGGCACAGAGAAGAATAGCCCAAGAAGCGACCAGACGGTAAGCCGGCTGCATTTGAGGCGGAACGACGCTGGTTCGTGCCCATGCCCAGGCCGGCCGCACGCCAGACGAGGCGCTGACGCCTGCCGCCGACGGCCTGCGCGCGCAGTACCGGGTGGGCGGCCGGCGCGTTCGGCGTGACGGCCGGCGCGCTGGGCGTCTAGCCTGGACCCGTGGCATCTCAAGAGTCTTCTTTCGACATCGTGTCCAAGCTCGACCGCCAGGAAGTCGACAATGCGCTCAACCAGGCGGCCAAGGAGATCGGCAACCGGTTCGACTTCCGCGGCGTCGGCGCGTCCATCGCCTGGTCCGGCGAGCAGGCGGTCGACATCCGCGCTAACAGCGAAGAGCGCGCGCTGGCGGTCCTTGACGTGTTCAAGGACAAGCTGGTCAAGCGCGGCGTCTCGCTCAAGACGCTGGAGCCGGAGGACCCCAAGCCGTCCGGCCGGGAGTACAAGATGGGGGTGGCCCTGAAGGAGGGCATCACCCAGGACAACGCCAAGAAGATCTCCAAGATCATCAGGGACGAGGGGCCGAAGGGCATCAAGGCCCAGGTCCAGGGCGAAGAGCTTCGCGTCTCGGCCAAGAAGAAGGACGATCTGCAGGCGGTCATCGCGCTGCTGAAGGGCAAGGAGTTCGACTTCGCCGTGCAGTTCGTGAACTACCGGTGAGCTAGCGGGTCAGCGGCGGTAGCCGGCCAGCGCCTCCAGCCTGCGGACCCGCTCGCCCGCGGGCGGGTGGGTTAGGAAAAGCCGGGCGACCCCCTCGTGACGGAACGGGCCGACCAGCATCAGGTGGCCGACCGAGAGCCGTCGGCCGTCGGGAGCCAGCGGCAGCTCCGCCGCCCCGGCATCGACCTTGCGCAGGGCGCTGGCCAGGGCCACCGGGTCACCGGTCAGCAGGGCGGCCGTCGCGTCGGCCCGGTATTCGCGCTCCGGGCTCACCGCGAGCCGGACGAGGACCGCGGCGACGGGACCGAACACCAGCATCAGCAGCGACTCGACCAGGCCCAGGCCGGAGCCGGACCCGCCGCCCGCCCGGGCGGCCGGGACACCGCTCGCCGCCGGGACACCGCCGCCGGGGGCGCCGGCGGCGGCACGGGCGGACCTCACCAGGCCGGCCGGGAACGTGATCATGGTGGCCAGGCCCGCGGACATCGTTGAGGCTAGGATGTCGTGGCCGGACACGTGGGCAAGCTCGTGTCCGAGCACGCCGCGCAGCTCGGCCTCGTCAAGCACCCGGAGCAGGCCCTCCGTGCAGCACACCGTCGCGGTGCGCGGGCCGCGGCCGACGGTAAAGGAGTTCGGCTGGTCGGCCGGGGACACGAACAGGCGCGGCACCGGCAGCCGGCCGGCCTTGCTCAGCTCCCGCACCAGGCGGTACAGCTCGGGCTGCTCCACCTCGCTGACCGGCCGGGCCAGCATCGCGGAAAGCGCCAGCCGGTCACAGCAGGCGTAGCCGACGGCGGTCAGTACCACCGCGACCGCGATCCCGGCGACCGCGCCGCCCGCGCCGGCCACGCCGACCCCGATAAGAGCAAATCCGGCCATCAGCACGACGACCGCGGTCGTCAGCCCGGCGACCGCGGCCGCCCGGCCGGCTGCCCGCAGTGCATGATCGCGCACGGCCATACACCTCCAAGCAGCCACGCTCGCGTCCCGGCAGTGGCATGATGACACGGGATCGGTCCCAAGTTACTGTCAGAACCTGAACGGCGGCACCGAGCGGACATCGCTCGGGAATATCACGGAGCGTTTGAACGTTCGATACACCGCTTGTTTCGGCGTAATATTTGTCCCGTCCTAAACTCATGCCCCCGGCCGTGGGTGGCGCGCTGCAGAGCGCGGGGCCGCGGCGCGAGGAGGAGGTCTTCCTACTGTGACCAAGCAGGTCCAGAAGCTCGATCACGTCATCATCAGGTTCGCCGGCGACTCTGGTGACGGCATGCAGCTCGCGGGAGACAGGTTCACGCAGGAGACCGCCATCTTCGGTAACGACCTGTCCACCATGCCGAACTTCCCGGCCGAAATCCGGGCCCCGGCCGGCACTCTCGCAGGCGTATCGAGTTTCCAGCTGCATTTCGCCGACCATGACATCCTCACGCCGGGCGACGCGCCGGACGTCCTCATCGCGATGAACCCCGCCGCCCTGAAGGCCAACATCAAGGACCTGCCGCGAGGCGGGGACCTGATCGTCAACACCGACGAGTTCACCAAGCGGAACCTGACCAAGGTCGGCTATGCGGGTAACCCGCTGGATGACGCCTCGCTCGAGCAGTACAACGTGCACGCGGTGCCGATCACCTCGATGACCGTCAAGGCCCTCGAGGCCTTCGACATCACCAGGAAGGACGCCGAGCGCGCGAAGAACATGTTCGCGCTCGGCATGCTGTCCTGGCTGTACGACCGGCCCTCCGACGGCACGCTCGGCTACCTCAAGGCCAAGTTCGCCAGCAAGCCCGAGATCATGCAGGCCAACGTGACCGCCTTCCAGGCGGGCTGGAACTTCGGCGAGACCACCGAGGCCTTCTCGGTCAGGTACGAGGTCAAGCCCGCGCCGCTGAGGACTGGCACCTACCGGAACATCATCGGCAACACGGCCCTGGCCTACGGCCTCGTCGCGGCCTCGCAGCTGGCCGGGCTGCCGCTGTTCCTCGGCTCCTACCCGATCACGCCGGCCTCGGACATCCTGCATGAGCTGGCCAAGCACAAGCGCTTCGGGGTCCGCACGTTCCAGGCCGAAGACGAGATCGCTGCCGTCGGCGCGGCGCTCGGAGCCTCGTTCGGCGGCTCGCTGAGCGTCACCACCACGTCCGGACCCGGCATCCTGCTCAAGGCCGAGACCATCGGCCTGGCCGTATCGGTCGAGCTGCCGCTGATCGTCTGCAACATCCAGCGCGCCGGCCCGTCCACCGGGATGCCGACCAAGACCGAGCAGGCCGACCTGCTGCAGTCGATGTTCGGCCGGAACGGGGAGTCACCGATCCCGATCGTCGCCGCCGCCAGCCCCGCCGACTGCTTCAACGTGGCGATCGAGGCCGCCAGGATCGCGGTGAAGTACCGCACCCCGGTGATCCTGCTCTCCGACGGCTCCCTCGCCAACGGCTCGGAACCGTGGCGCATCCCGGCCGTCGCCAGCCTGCCCGACCTGAGCCAGGAGTTCAGCTTCGCGGTGGCCCCGGAGGGCGGCGGGGAATTCGAGCCGTTCCGGCGTGACCCGGTGACGCTGGCCCGGCCGTGGGCGATTCCCGGCACCCCCGGGCTCGAGCACCGGATCGGCGGCATCGAGAAGGCCGACATCACCGGGACGATTTCTTATGACCCGGACAACCACGACCGGATGGTCCGGCTGCGCCAGGCCAAGATCGACGGGATCACCGCCGACATCCCGCTGCTCGAGGTCGACGACCCGGACGGCAGCGCCCGCGTCCTGGTGCTCGGCTGGGGCTCGACCTACGGCGCCATCGGGGCCGCGGTCCGACGGGTGCGCAACGCCGGGGGCGCCGTCGCCCAGGCCCACCTGCGCCACCTCAACCCGTTCCCGTCGAACCTGGCCGACGTGCTGCGCCGCTACGACAAGGTGCTCGTGCCGGAGATCAACCTCGGCCAGCTCGCCCTGCTGCTGCGCGGCCGTTTCCTCGTCGACGTGATCTCTTACAACCAGGTCCGCGGCCTGCCCTTCCAGTCGGCCGAGCTCGCGGGCGTCATAGAGGATGTGATCGGGCATGCCTGAGACGAACGGCCACGACGAACCCATGTCGGGGCATCCAGGCCACCGGCTCGCCTCGCTTAACTTGGTTCCTGCCGCCACCGTTCGTTCGGCTACTAAAGATTTTAAATCTGACCAGGAGGTGCGGTGGTGCCCGGGCTGCGGGGACTACGCCATCCTCGCCGCCTTCCAGGCCTTCCTGCCCGAGCTCGAGGTGCCGAGGGAGAACATCGCCGTCATCTCCGGGATCGGCTGTTCCTCCCGGCTGCCTTACTACGTGAACAGCTACGGGATGCACTCTATCCACGGCCGCGCGCCGGCCATCGCCACCGGGCTCGCGACCTCCCGGCCGGACCTGTCGGTCTGGGTCATCACCGGTGACGGCGACGCGCTTTCCATCGGCGGCAACCACCTGATCCACGCGCTGCGCCGCAACGTCAACATCAAGATCCTGCTGTTCAACAACCGGATCTACGGGCTGACCAAGGGCCAGTACTCGCCCACCTCCCCGCAGGGCAAGGTCACCAAGTCCACGCCGTTCGGTTCGCTGGACCACCCGTTCAACCCGGTGTCCCTCGCGCTCGG
>PMST01000583.1 GCA_003168295.1 Actinomycetota bacterium | reverse complement strand
TGCCGCCGTGGCTGAGCTGCTGGTTGTAGACCTGGCTGGGGTTGGACGAGACACCCGGGTAGTTGTAGCTGCCGGAGATGTTCAGGTGCAGGAAGCCGTCGCTCTTGCCGGTGACCGGGCTCAGGCTGACCATGTACGGGTCGGTGGTGTCGCCGTTGATGCCGGTGAACAGGCCGCCGGCCAGCAGGTGGTTGCCGACGCCGAGGAGGGTCTGCACCGCGCCCGAGGCCTTGCTGGCGAACGTGGTGACCACGTTGCCGGTGGTGGTGCTGATCTCGGCGATGTTCTGCACGGCGGTGCCGTTCACCGAGGTGAACTTGCCGCCGATGTAGGCGTCCTGGCAGTTCCCGTTGACGAACGCGATCGTGTCGAGGGTGGCACTGGTGTTGGCCGTGGTGCCGTAGGTGCCGACGACGTTGGGGGCCCAGCTGGTGACCGTGTACGGCGCGGTCGCGCTGAAGCTGAAGATGTTGTTACGGGTATAGGTGGTGCTGCCCTTGAGGATCGAGGTGAACGTGCCCACGGCGTACATCGTCCCGCCGCACTGCACCAGCTGGCGGATCTGCTCAATCGCATCCGGGCTGGTCTGTGATGCCTTGAAGTGCGGTGTGTTGCTGGCCGGTACGTTCGAGACCACGCCTGCTGGAGGCTGCTCACCCGGCCCGGTGGTTGGAGTGACGCTCACGTTGTCGAAGGTAGCCGTGCTCATGGCGGAGGGATTGTGGGAAGTGACGAACAGGCCGATGGTGGCCGGGTAGGACAGAGAGAGCTGGGTTGACCCATCCTCGGTCCAGTTGATGCCGTCCGGGGACGAGTAAGCGGTGACATCACCGTTCCCTCCACTGAGGGTCAGCTTCAGCCACTCCGGGAAGGTGTAGTTCACGCCCGACGTGTACTGATTGAACCCGTACTGGAAGGACACGCCGTTGCCTGGCGTCACAGCCAGCAGCGCGTAGGTAGAGCCTGCGGTGGTGGACTGCTTGATCATCACCCCGGCTTTCGACCATGGGTCAGCAGCGGTCTGCGAGGTCACCCGCGCCACGATGGTTTCGTTCCCGGTCAGTGGCTGTGACAGGTAGTTGAACTGGTCGTCGCTGCCCCAGATGTCGACGCCGTTGCCACTGATGGTGTACACACTGGTGCCGTCGTACGAAGCCGACCCGGCCAGGGCCGGGCTGCCCACATCCGTGTCGGTCCACGGTGACGGCAGTGTCGCATCGGCGGCGGCGGACTGTGCGCCGAGACCACAGAGTCCCGTCACCACCAGCGCCGCAGCGCCTAGCATTGCTAGATATTTTCGCAAGATTTCTTCCCCCATGTAAGCCAAGTCCCCCCGAAGCCGGGCCCGGCAAATCGCTGACGAAACCATCATTTGTTTCAAGATACATTCTGAATGACGCAACAAGTGCCTTAAAAGTTGACAGATTACTAAATGCAACCCGAATACAACGTGATTCTAACCAATTCACGGGTGCCCGATTCGGCGGCCCCAAAATTCTCTGACCTGCGGAGAGGCTGATTTCCACGAGCGATGGCGAGCGAGGGCGAGCGAACCTCAAGCGCGTGGCCGGCTTAGCCGCGCGCGTTGCGCGTTTAAATAACGCGCTCATGGAGCAGGAGCAGGGCGTAGGCAGCGACGGTGGAATCGTCGGTAATGACGCCCTCGGCGATCATTTCCTCGAACTTGATCCTCGGCACCCATTCCTGGCGCATGTCCTGCTCTTCGTGCTCTCGTTCCGGCGTGCCCGGCTCGAGCCCGGTCGCCAGGAAGAAATGTCCCCCCTGGCTGCTGATGCCGTGCGCGCAAGTCAGGCAGCCGAGCTTGACCAGGTTCCGGGCCCGCAGCCCGGTTTCCTGCAGCAGTTCCAGCCGGGCGAGTTCGGTGGGGTGGCCCGTCTGGCCGTGCGGGAAGCCGCCCTGGGGGAACGACCAGGTGCGCCGGCCGATCGGGTAGCGGAACTCCTCGACCAGGTGGAAGCCGTCGTTCTCGGCCGGGATGACGAGCGCAAAGTCGGGCTTCTCGACGAATGCGTAGGTACCGCGGGAGCCGTCGCGCCGTTCGATCTCGTCCAGCCGCAGCCGCATCCAGTGATCCTCGTAGACGACTCCGGACGTGAGCGTGCGGATGTCCGCACCGCCAGCTCCGTCCGCGCCGTCAGGCGCGGCCGGCATCGGCTACGACCTGCTCGGATCCGGCTGTCGCAAGCTCGCCGGCGCGGGCGGCGGGAGCCGCCTGCGCTCCAGCGCTCGGCCGCCTGGCGCGCACGTACCTGACGACCGCGGTCGCGCCGAGGGCGCCCGCGATGGGCAGCGTGATCAGCGCGGGCAGCTGGTACCGCCAGGAGAACTCGTACAGGTCCGCGCCGAGCAGCACGGCGACCCCCGAGCCGGTGATCAGCAGGCAGGCCAGGGCCAGGCCCTGCGACTCCGCCGACCCAAGCGCGCCCGACCCGTTAGCACCCGGATCGCGGCGCCGGCGGTAGGTGAAGATCCCGGCCAGGCCGGCCAGCAGCCCGAGCAGGAACACCGGTCCTGGCGTGTACCCGCCATGCAGCTGATAGTCCCGCAGCGCGGTGGCCACCGTCAGGTTCACCCGCGCGTACCCGCCGCCGCCCGCCCGGGCGAAGACATTGCTGGCGCTGTTCGGGCCGTAGTGCTTGATACCAGGGGGGTAGTAGGGATAGCTGGTCTGGAACTGCCAGCGCGAGATCGTGGTGTCGCCCTCTTCGGTGTTCCTGGTCAGGGCGAAGACCTTGACCGAGTCCTTGGCGATGTCGCCGGCCACCCGCATCGGCTGCTGCTTGAGCACGCTGTAGGCGAACTGCCGCTGCAGCGGCAGGGTGCTGATCAGCAGGCCGGCCTGGATGTTAACCGGCTGGTAGAGCACGCGCGGCGCATGGCCGTTGTTGACCAGCCCATCCACGCCCAAGGTAGCGGCGACCGACGGGCTCGGGCACAGCGGCCGCTCGCCGGCCGGGATCTTGAGCGTGGCGCAGTCGGCGGCGTGCGCGGTCCGGCCGTAGAGGTAGGCGTCGCCCATGTTGGAAAGCTCGAACCCGTAGTGCAGGACCACGGCCGAATAGCTCATGTAACCCACTACCGGCAGCACGAAGCAGAACGTCAGCGCCACACCGTTCCGCAACCTGCTGCGCCACCCCCGGCTGGCGACGAGTACGTAGACCAGCGCGGGAATGATCAGCACCTCGCCCACCTGGCGGACCGGGGCGGAGGCGCCGAGGGCCAGGCCGGCCAGGATGATGAGGCCAAGCGCGGGCCGCCTCTGCCAGAGCAGCAGCACGATCCCGGCCACCAGCAGCACTTCGAACAGCACGTCCGGCATGATCGTCTGTTCCGCGTTCAGCTGGTAAGCGTCGAGCAGGACCGGGGCCACGGCCAGCGCGGCCAGCCATCGGCTCACGCCACGGCGCCGCATCAGCGCGTACAGCGCGACCGCCATAGCCATCCCCAGGACGTGCTGCACCAGGGCGACGAAGGCGAGGTCCGCGAACTCCATGACCGGACGGAGCAGGAACAGCGTGTAGCCGAGCGGATCGAACGATCCCCAGTCCGTGCTGGCGAAGTCGGTCCCGAAAATGTACTTCTTGGAGTCGATGAACAGCAGCGCGGGCTCGTAGCCGACCTGGGCGGCGACCCGCAGCACGAGCCCGGCCGCGAGCAGCAGCGCGAGGAGCCAGTGCTTGCGCAGCGCGCCGGTGACCGTCCACAGGATCCGGTCGAGGCGGGAACCCGCCACGACGACCGCGCCCGCATCCGCAGCACCCCGGCTCGCGCCGGGCGCTACGATTTCGCTCCTGTCGGTCACACGCAATCCTTGCCATGAGTCGCATCAGGCAGCGGGAATGCCGCGCTCGCGCCCGGCCGCCTTCCTGGCATGGATCATTGTGCCGCATCACGAGTTGATAGACGTGCTTAAGAGCGAGATTCGACTGGTGTCGTCACCCCTGGCCACGCGGTTTAGGCCGGTGGGCTATGACGTGCGTAACACCCGGCTTCGTGACCAGACCGAAGCAGCACCCGGGCGTGTTTTGACAGTGGCTATCCGTAGCATCAGCGCATGTTCGCGCCGGATACCGAGAGCTGGGACACCGTGCGGCGGCGACTGCGGTCAGCGATGCCCGCGGTCTATCCGGTGCAGGCGAATCCGGTGCGACCGCCTCCTTCACCGGGAGCCCCGGCCGCCGGCCTGGTCTGCCTGGTCTGCCGGGGACCGGTGCGGCCCGGGTTTGCCCGCTGCTATCAATGCGGAAGCCATGGGTTGCTGCGTCCCGGCCTGCTCGCCGACGCCGTGGTGCCCATCTCCTACGCGGTCAAGGGCACGGCCCTGGCCGCCGATCTGTGGCGCTATAAATCGTGGCGGACGCCGAGCGCCTCCGCGCGCGCCGCGCTGCTGGCGCTGCTGCTCACCTTCCTGCACGATCACGGGCCCTGCGTCTGGCGGCACGCGGGCATGGCCGGGCCGGCCCGCCTGGCCGTGGTACCGACCGGGTGCGGCCGCCCCGGGCCGCACCCGCTGCTCGAGCTGACCTCGCCGTACCTGCGCCTGCCGCCGACCCGGCTGGCCATGTGGCCGGGCCGCCAGGGCCGCGACCTGGACATTCAGCGATTTAATGCGGAACGGGCAGTGGCTCAAGCCGACGTCCTCCTGCTCGACGACACCTGGGTATCGGGCGCCAGCGCCCAGTCCGCCGCGGCCGCGCTCAAGCTGGCCGGGGCCCGGCGTGTCGCGATCGTGGTCCTCGGCCGTCACCTCGACCCGGCCGATCCCCGGACCGCCCGGCTGCTGGCCTCGCTCAGGCCCGGCCCGTACGACCCGTCCACCTGTGCGGTACATCCATCACGGCCGGGCATCCCGGGCCTGCGGTTTAACCTGTCCGACGGGCCCTAAGCTGGAGCCGTGTCCTCCGATCCCCCTTCGCATACCGCCCTGGTCAGACGAGCGCGCCGGATCTACAGGGAACTGACCCTGCTCTATCCGGACGCCCACACCGAACTGGACTTCGCCTCCGCGCTTGAGCTGCTGGTCGCGACCATCCTGTCCGCGCAGACGACCGATAAGCGCGTCAACATGGTGACTCCGATCCTGTTCTCGCGCTACACCACAGCCGCGGACTACGCGGCCGCCGATCGCGACGAGCTCGAGAAGATCATCCAGTCGACCGGCTTCTACCACGCCAAGACGAACAGCCTGATCGGCCTCGGCCAGGCGCTGTGCGAGAGGTTCGGCGGCGAGGTGCCGCGGCGGCTGCGGGACCTGGTCACGCTGCCCGGGGTGGGCAGGAAGACGGCGAACGTGGTGCTCGGGAACGCCTTCGGCATCCCTGGCATCACCGTGGACACCCACTTCGGGCGACTGGCCCGCAGGTTCGGCTGGACCACGAGTACCGAGCCGGAGAAGGTCGAGGCCGAGGTGGCCACGCTCATCCCGCGCAAGGACTGGACCGACCTGTCTCAGCGCCTGATCTGGCACGGCCGGCGGGTCTGCCACGCGCGCCGGCCCGCCTGCGGTGCTTGCGCGCTGGCCGCCCTCTGCCCTTCTTTCGGCGAGGGACCGGTCGATCCGGAGGTGGCCGCCAAGCTCGTCAAGTCCGGCCCGTTCTCGTGACCGCGGGCGGACCGATAGCCCCGCCCGAACCCGTGCCTGCGTGGTTGCGCGAGCTGGCGGCCGTGGCCAAGACGATGGAGGTACCCCCGCTGATCGCGCCGCCGGAGCGCGGCGGCAAGCCGTCGGCGGTGCTCATCCTGTTCGCCGACGGCCCGGGCGGTCCCGATCTGCTGCTCATCCAGCGCAGCCAGGGGCTCCGGCTGCACGCCGGCCAGCCTGCCTTCCCCGGTGGGTCCATCGACGCCGGGGAGGGGGCGGTCGCGGCCGCGCTGCGGGAGGCGGCTGAAGAGGTGGGCGTGGACCCGGGCGGCGTCGACGTGGTCGGCACCCTGCCTGAGGTCTACATCGAGCGGACCGGATTCCGGGTCGTTCCGGTGCTCGGGTGGTGGCGGCAGCCGTCAGCGGTGGCGCCGGTCGACGCCGGCGAGGTGGCCGCGGTGGAACGAGTCGGCGTCGCTGAACTAGCCGATCCCGCCGTCCGGCTGATGGTGCGCGTACCCGACGGGCGGACCACCCCCGCTTTCCGGGTCAGGGGGATGCTCATCTGGGGGTTCACCGCCGCTCTGGTGGACCGCCTGATCGCGCTGGCCGGCTGGGAGAAGCCGTGGGATAAGGCCAGGGTCATGGACTATGTGAACGTCGCTGACACGCCAAGATAGTGAGCGAAAAGCTATACGGTTAGGGTCGTGCGCGGTGATGTGCTCGACCTCATCTTGATCGTGGTTGTCGCCGCGTTCGCGGTCTCCGGTTACCGGCAGGGCTTCATCGTCGGCGTACTCAGCTTCTTCGGCTTCGTGGGCGGCGCGCTGCTCGGCGCGGAGTTCGGCCCGGACATATCGCGGGCCCTGGTCGGCGGGCAGACCCAGCAGGATGTCATCGCCGTGGTCCTGCTGGTGAGTTTCGCCGTGCTCGGGCAGTTCATCGCGTCCTCCATCGGCGCGGCCATGCGGTCCACCGTGACCTGGCGGTCGGCGACGGTGCTTGACTCGGTGGGCGGCGCCGCGGTCAGCGTGGTGTCCGTGCTGCTGATCGCCTGGGTGGTCGGCTCGGTGCTGGTCGGGTCGCCGTTCCCGCTGGTGGATCAGCAGGTGAACAACTCCCTCGCGCTCCAGACGCTGGACAAGTTCATGCCCTCGCCCGCCAAGACCTATTTCTCCGACTTCCGCAGGATGCTGGCCAGCAACAACGCCTACGCCGAGGTGTTCAGCGGCATCGGCGCGGAACGCATCCTGTCGATCCAGGCCCCGGACAACGCCGTGCTCAACAGCCCGGGATTCCTGGCGGCCCGCAGCCGGGTGGTGCGGGTGCAAGGGGTCGCCCCGAGTTGCCAGCGGTCCATCGAGGGCTCCGGGTTCGTCATTTCCCCTGATCACATCCTCACCAACGCGCACGTGGTCGCGGGAGTCACGACCAAGCAGACGGTGACCACCGAGGCCGGAACTACGCTTCACGCCCGGGTGGTGTTCTACGACCCGCAGGTCGACGTGGCCGTCCTTTACGTACCCGGGCTCAACCTGACGCCGCTGCAGTTCGCCGGCCCGGCCAATCCCGGTGATAGCGCGGTGGTCGCGGGCTACCCGCTCGACGCCCAGTTCCTGCACACCGTGGCGGCCCGGATCGGCGACGTCCAGAACGCGCAGGGCCCGAACATCTACCAGACCAGCACGGTGACCCGCCAGATCTACGAGATCAGGGCGCTGGTCGAGTCGGGCAACTCGGGCGGCCCGCTGCTGTCGCCGCAGGGAACCGTCGACGGCGTCGTCTTCGCCGCGGCCGTCGGGGTTTCCGACACCGGCTTCGCGCTCACCGCGGCCGAGGTGTCCGCCGACGCCAGCGCGGGCGCCCACGCCACCTCCGCCGTCTCCACCATGGCCTGCGACAACTAAGCAGCTGACGTGCGGACCCATGTCGCCTTGCTGCGCGCGATCAACCTGGCCGGACGCAAGTTCACCACCACCGAAACGGACACCGCCAAGCTGGCCGGCGCCTTGGAGCAGGAAATCGCCCGCCGCCTTGACGTACAGCCCGGTGTTGTCGTCCTGTCTCGCGACGAACTTGCCGCGGTGATCGCCGGCAACCCGTACCCGCGTACCCCCGATGGCCTGGGCCGCAGTGAGCTCGCGGGGCAGCTAGCCCGGTCCAAGACCCTCATGGGAACCGGAACGGCCGGGACCGCACGCAATTGGGCCACCGTGACCAGGCTCCTGGCTCTACTCGACGACTGATCTCCCAGGGCCGTCGGCTCCGGCTGGGGCCAGCAGGCGCGGCCGAAGGTCTGCGGCCGGGATGTCCGTCAGCCCCCGCCGTTCGATGCGCGCGGCCAGGTCGTCGCAGGCCGCCAGGACGGCCCCGATTTCGATGCCGTACGGATGCCCGCCCGCGCGTGGCCGGCCGCGCGTGGCCGGCGGCTCCTCCGAACCCAGGGCTGACGGCTCCGCCGCGTCCCGGTAGGCGCGGACGCGGTCGGCGCCCCGCCTGAGCAGCGTGACCGCGCCGCGGGCGTTGCCCCGGTGCGCGTGCGTCAGCCCGACCGCGATCTGGGCCAGGCCCTGCCACAGATCGCGTTCGTCCGGCGGCGCGGACTTCCACGACGCCTCGAGGACCTCATGCGCGTGAAACGGGCGCCCGGCGCCCAGCAGCTCATCGGCGAGCCTGGCCGCGTCCGGTCCGTCGAGGCCGAGCTCGTCAGGCATCATGGCCAGGCCGGCCTCCGCGCGGGGGAGGGGACGTCCGAGCGCGTCGCGGGGGCGCGCGTTCCGCGGTTTGCCTGCCGGGTCGCGGTCCCGGCTCAACGTTCCGGTTCCGGGTCGGCCAGCCAGCCGAGAAGCTCGGTGTCGAAGGCGTCCGGCCGTTCCTCGTGCGGGAAATGCCCGGCGCCGTCGATCACCCGCCAGCGATAAGGGCCGTCGACATAACGCCCGGCGCCGCGAGCGGTCTGCGGCAGCACGCAGGGGTCCGCCGCGCCGTGCAGGTGCAGGGTCGGGGCCTGGATCGGGGCGCGCATGTGCCGCACGTAACGCAGGCCGTCGGGCCGCACGCCGCTGCGGGCGAGCCAGCGGTGATATTCAAGCGCCGAGTGCGCCACCGAAGGTATCCGCATCGCCCTGGCGTAGGTCTGCTCGGTCTGCGGATCCGGCCAGCCCGGCGCGGACCAGGCCTCGAGCATCCGCCCCACCCGGAAGGCTCCGTTCCGAAGCAACTGGCGTTCGGGCAGCATGGGCAGCTGGAAGCCGAGCGCGTAACCCAGCCGGCGGCCCTGGCCGAGCGGATCGGTGAACACCGCCGTCCGCATCCGCAGCGGATGTGCCATCGACACGACCGCGAGCCGCCTGACCACCTTGGGGGAGTAGGCGGCCAGCGTCCAGGCGATCAGTCCGCCGAGGCCGTGGCCGACCACGATCGCATTGGCCTCGCCCATGGCCCGGATCAGGCCGGCCGCATCGGAGGCCGCCGTGACCAGGTCGTAACCGCGGGGCGGCTTGTCGCTGCCGCCGTAGCCACGCAGGTCGACCGCGGCGGCGCGGAAGCCTGCCTCGGGCAGGGCGGCCAGCTGGTGGCGCCAGGTCCACCAGAACTCGGGAAAGCCGTGCAGCAGGAGCACCAACGGCCCCTCGCCGGCTTCGGCGACATGGAAACGGGTGCCGTTCGCGCTGACCGACCGGTGTACCCACGGGCCGCTGATGGCGATAGCGGCATCGGCTCCGACGGTCATTACGCGCACCTCACCGAGGCTTGGGGGCGGCGATCTCGGGCTGCTGGCCGTCGTGGCGCAGCATCCCGAGTCCCTCGGTGACGGTTTTCCTCGTCTTACGCAAGCCGGACAGGTGCCGCAGCTTCAGCACCGCGATGCCCACCGCGACCGCCGCCAGCAGCACGCAGGTGCCCGCGACGATGAGGAAGGACGCCCACAGCGCGATGCCGAAGGCGGCGAAGAGGCCGTAGGCGAAGGCGAAGCAGAACAGCACAAGCACCAGGCAGCCCACGAACGCGGCCACCCCGGCCAGCGCGCCGGCCAGGCCGACGCGCTTCGCATCGCTCTTCAGCTCCGTTTTGGCCAGGTCAATCTCGTACCTGACCAGCTGGGAGATGTCCTTGGCCGCCAGGGCCACGAGATCCCCTAGTGACTGATCACCGCCGGCCGGTTCCGGCGTCTCGCTGCGGACCATCGCGTCCATCTCCCATCGTGCGGACCACTATCCGTGCTCCGCACGGCGATTCGGCATCCGCGGCCGATATCCCCTCGGGGGCTAGAGCAGGTTAGGCCAAAGTCCAAGGCTAGCGTTGTTGATCGCCATCATGACAACACCCCGTGCCGGAACGGCGTTTTCGTCTCGCCCGGATGCTGATTTCTCCGCGGACCCTCTGGTGATTCCGCGGACCCTCTGGTGATCAGGTGTCCGGTCCGGGCCGTTGCGGCTGCGCCAGGCGTCAGGTTAATCCCGGTACTTGAAGACCGAAGGAAGCGGGGGCGTCATGCTGAGGGGCAGAAACAGCGAGCGGCGCCCCTGGCCGGGGCGCCGCCGCGAAAGCCACGTCAAACCTGGCTACCAAGCGTGCACCTTCTCCGTCAGTCAGGTCATCTGACCTGGCCTGACACGCCTCCCGCGGCTGGTCGCGCGTGGGTACCTGGCTGCCGTGCCCGGACGCTCAAGCGCCCGTACCACAGTTCTACGACGAAATGCCCGGCCTGAAAAGACCTGGCACGTAACCGATTCGTGATCTCAATCAGTCCCCCCGATCACATGCAGTTAACCTGTGGCTCGCCGCACGTCCCGTACCGGTCCCGTGCCGGACGATTTGGGGTCATAAGCACAGCTAGGATCGTATACTGGGCTGAATCGCGCCCTGCTAACGGACAGTGTCGGACGACCGGGACCCGGTCTGAGCACTGGAATCTTACAGAGTGATACCGGCAAAAAATTTCTAACCATCCGGTAGCGATCTTAGGCATAAGGCCTTCTCAGGCCCTGCGGCATATGTTGTAATTCGATTGGCTGAAGCCGCATGGGGGCGCGTGCGGTGATACGGGACCGGTGGCCGATACGACCCCCGGTGTCGATCCCAGAGCCCTTTGCGGATAAGCTTCCTATAAGGACGGCGCCGGCCTCCCCCCCCAGGGCCGGACCGTGCACGCGGGCCCAGCTCTCCCCCCCGGCTGGGCCCGCTTCCTTTTTCCGGCTCTTCGCGGTCCGTTCCCCTGGTTGACTTGTGACACATTGGTGTCTTCGTCGCGCTTGACCGCTCGGGCTTTCCGTGCTTGTTCGCCAGGGCAAACTTTGCGGATCCTGGAATGTATCGACCGGTTACCGATTGTGCCCGTTTTAACCTCTTAGTGCCCTCGAAGACCTCTGAGCACCAACAAGACACCAAAGGCCCAAAAGCGACGACGCCGCTTTTATATATTTTTTAGGCCTCGGGACATCCGCCGAGAAGGATGTCCAGCAGTGCGACCGCCCCCCGCTTGGAGAGCGGGTGGTTGGCGGCTCCGCACTTAGGCGACTGAACGCAGGAGGGGCAGCCCGCCTCGCAGTCGCAGCTCGAGATGGCCTGCCTGGTGGCGCGGAGCCAGTCCGGGGCGGCCTGGAAGCCCCGCTCAGCGAAGCCCGCGCCGCCGTCGTGGCCGTCATAGACGAAGACGGTGAGCTTCCCGGTGGCCGGGTGCAGGTCGGCCGACACGCCGCCGACATCCCAGCGATCGCAGGTGGCGAACAGCGGCAGGAGGCCGATCGAGGCATGTTCGACGGCATGTGCGCCGCCGCCGAGATCGACCCCGGCGGCGGCGAGCAGGTCCCGCTGCGCGTCGGAAACGGTCCACCAGAAGGCCCGCGTCCGCAACTGGCGCGGCGGCAGGTCAAGCGGCGTCTCACCGAGCGGGGTGCCGGTGTCGGCGCGGCGCCTGGTGAAGCTGACCACCTGACGGGTCACCCGGACGTTGCCGAAACAGATCTCGGCCTCGCCCCAGCTCATCCGCCTCAGTTCGCCGCGCACCTCGATCTCGGTCACGTCCCTGGCCGTGGTGGTGTACCCGGGATCGCCCGGTTCGACCAGCGCCACCCGGTCGGCGAGGTCAAGCCGCCGCACCAGGTAGCTGTCACCCTGGTGAAGGTAGACGGCACCTTCATGGACGATCAGGTGGGCGGAGGGCTCGTCCACGGTGCCGACCAGGCGGCCGGTCGCTTCCTCCACCACCCGGACCGGAGCCAGCCCGGCGCCGCGCAAGCCCGCGGCCGCGGCCGCGTCCCGGCGCATGCTGAACCAGCCCGCCTGCCGTCTGCGCAGCCGGCCTGACCTGGTCAGGTCATCGACGACCTGGCGTGCCGCCGGGCCGAAGATCTCCAGGTCCTGTTCGGTCAGGGCTAGCTCAGCGGCCGCGGCGCACAGATGCGGGGCCAGCACATACGGGTTGCCCGGGTCCAGGACGGTAGCCTCCACCGGATGGCTCAGCAGTATTTCCGGGTGCCGCACCAGGTAGGTGTCCAGGGGGTCGTCGCGGGCAATGAGCACCGCGGCCGCGGACCTGCCGCTGCGCCCGGCGCGGCCCGCCTGCTGCCACAGTGAGGCCCAGGTCCCTGGCCACCCGGCGATGAGCACCGCGTCCAGGCCGGTGATGTTCACCCCGAGTTCGAGCGCGGTGGTGGTGGCGAGCCCGACCAGGCGCCCGTCGGACAGCGCCGCCTCGAGGCGCCGCCTGTCCTCAGGCAGGTATCCCGACCGATAGGCCGCGACCTTCGCGNNCCGGTGTCAGGTGCGGGGCCGGAGGCGCGGGCGTCGAGGGACTTGCGTGCCGCCAGCGCGACGGCCTCGGCGCCGCGCCGGGACCTGATGAAGGCCAGCGTCTGGACGTTCTCGGCGACCAGCCTGCCGAGCAGATCCGCGGCCTGCGCGGTGGCCGTCCGGCGCAGCCTGGCGCCAGCCTCGCCGCGGGCATCGGTCAGCGGCGGTTCCCACAGCGCGAAGGCGAGCGGTCCGCGCGGCGAGCCGTCATCGGTGACCTCAACGGCGTCAAGCCCGGTGAGCAGCCGGGCGCAGACGCCCGGTGCGCCGACCGTGGCCGAGGCGAGCACGAACACCGGGCGGGACCCGGCGGCCGGTTCGCCGGCCCCGGCGTGCAATTCGCCGAAAGAAGCGTGATGCGCCACCACCCGGCGCAGCCGGCGGAGCACCTGGGCCACGTGCGAGCCGAAGACGCCCCGGTAGCCGTGGCACTCGTCAATGATCACGAAACGCAGTCGGCTGAAGAAACCGGACCAGCGTGCGTGCCGCGGCAGCAACGCGCGGTGCAGCATGTCCGGCGTGGTGAGCAGGTACCTGGCGTGGGTGCGGGCCCAGTCCCGTTCGGCTCTGGTCGAGTCGCCGTCCAGGGTGGCGGCCTGCACGCCGGGCAGGCCCAGGGCCCGGATCGAGGCGAGCTGGTCGGCCGCGAGGGCCTTGGTGGGCGTGACATAGAGCACAGTGTCGCCTGCCAGCACCGACGTCAGGGCCGGCAGCAGGTATCCGAGCGACTTGCCCGACGCGGCGGCGGTCGAGATGATCACGTTGCGGCCGGCCTGGGCGTGCGATGCGGCGATGGCCTGGTGGGTCCAGGGGGCGCTGATGCCCCGGGCGGCGAACGCGCCGACGATCTCGGCCGGAACCCACGGTGGCCAGGGACTTTCGCTACCCGCGCGGGCCGGGATGTGCTCCACGTGGACGGGCCGGCCGGCCCCCGCGCCGCCCAGCAAGATGCCCAGCGCACGATTCTCCGCTCCGGCCGGCATGGGAACGGCTCCGGCGGGCATAGTAAGGTCCGCGGCCGGCGCGGTGGCCGGTCGCCCGGCGGCAAATTCTGCCGGGTACGTCAGCTGTTCAATCGGCGGAACGGGCGTGGTGATAGACACAAGGATTTCAGTCTGTCATCCGTAGGTGGGTGCTCGGAGGCATGATTTCGTATAGACATGACACCAGAGCGTGGTTGAATGCCGCAAAGGACACGCCCTACGCTCTGGCTACGTTAGCCCGCGCGCCGGGGCGGGACGTTGAGATGACGCCTTGCATGGCGTTGGAGGATTTGTGGATCTGAAGCTGGGTCACTACAACAAGGACGGCATCGAAGTCGTCGACGTTGAGGGCGAAATCGACGTGTACACGGCGCCGCGGCTCCGTGAGCTGCTCATCGATCTCGTCAACAAGAACAACTATCAGCTCGTCGTCAACATGGAGAAGGTCGAGTTCCTGGACTCCACCGGTCTCGGGGTGCTGGTTGGCGGGCTGAAGCGGGTGCGCGCACACGACGGTTCCCTGGACCTCGTCTGCACGCAGGAGCGGATACTCAAGATCTTCAGGATTACCGGACTGACGAAGGTTTTCGGCATCCACGAGACCGTGGATGCGGCCATCGCGGCCAAAAAGCTCGAGAAATAACGAGGTCAGGCCTGCTGCGATGGCCACCGTCGAAGTAACGTTCACGCCGCTGCCCGCGCACGTTCGTACCGCCCGGCTGGTCGCCGCCGCGGTCGCGCGGCGCAGCGGCGTAGACGAAGCATTGCTTAATGAGGTGCGCCTGGCCGTGGGCGAGGCCTGCTCGCGCGCGGTCGAAGCGCACCAGCGGCACTGCCCGGCCGAACCGGTCAGGATCGAGATGACCGATCAGGGCGAGCGATTCGTGGTGGTCGTGAGCGATCACGCTCCCGGTGCCTCAGGCGCCCCGGCTGGCGCCAATGGCAACGGCACGGGACCCCGCGGCCAGGTTGAGGTCGCCCATGAGGAGGACGGCGGGGTAATCCCGGCCGGCTTCGGGCTCGCCGTGATCTCCGGCCTGGCCGATGACGTGCACGTCTCGTCGACAAGCGCGGGCGTAAGCGTCCGGATGAGCTGGCCCTCGGCCATCACCGCCTGAACCCTGCCGTCCCCGCCTGAACCCGGCCGGTGCCCGCGAGACCCGCCACAACCTCGCGAAACCCACCAGAACCTGCTGTCACTCAGATAGAGGCGTCCTCCGATGTCTGAGATCACTTTTCCGTGGCGTTACAATAACGGGAACATAACGGAATTGTTAGGAACGGCCTCGTGTTCGTGGTTGGGGCCATGCGTGCGTAGACTCCCGGCCACTCGTTTAGTCCCGATCGGCAGTCATTCCGTTCGGATTCCAGGAGGTCGAATGACAAGGCTTCTCCCGGCGCTCGCGGCGGACCCCGTCAGCGTGACTGGCTCCAACCTGACCTGGGTTGTGATCGTCGCGGTCGTCGCCCTGCTCGCGCTCGGCGTGGCCGGGCTGCTGGTGCGGGAGGTGCTCGCGGCCAGCCAGGGCACCCAGAAGATGCAGGAGATCGCCCTGGCTGTGCAGGAAGGCGCGGCTGCCTACCTGCGCCGCCAGTTCAGGACCCTCAGCGTGTTCGTGGTGATCATCTTCTTCGTCCTGTTGCTGCTGCCGTCCGCGGACGCGGCCGTGCAGTGGGGCCGTTCCGTCTTCTTCTTGGTCGGGGCCGGCTTCTCCGCCCTCACCGGGTTCACCGGGATGTCGCTGGCGGTGCGGGGCAACGTCCGGGTCGCCGCGGCGGCCCGCGAGGCCGGCGGCGGTCAGCGTCAGGCGATGCGGATCGCGTTCCGCACCGGCGGTGTGGCGGGCATGTTCACGGTGGGTCTGGGCCTGTTCGGTGCCGCCCTGGTGGTGCTGATCTACAAGGCGAACGCGCCGGAGGTCCTGGAGGGCTTCGGCTTCGGCGCCGCCCTGCTCGCCATGTTCATGCGGGTCGGCGGCGGTATCTTCACCAAGGCCGCCGATGTCGGTGCCGACCTGGTCGGGAAGGTCGAGAAGGGCATTCCGGAAGACGACCCCCGGAACGCCGCGACCATCGCCGACAACGTGGGTGACAACGTGGGTGACTGCGCGGGCATGGCGGCCGACCTGTTCGAGTCCTACTCGGTGATGCTGGTCGCTTCGCTGCTGCTGGGCAAGGTGGCGTTCGGGAACTACGGGCTGGTCTTCCCGCTGATCGTGCCGATGATCGGCGTGATCACCGCGGTGATCGGCATCTTCGTGGTCGCGCCGCGCAAGGGCGACCGGAGCGGCATGACCGCCATCAACCGCGGCTTCTTCGTCTCGGCGGTCATCTCGCTGATACTCGTGATCATCGCCGCGTTCTGGTACCTGCCGGACAAGTTCAGCAAGCTGACCGGGGTCACCGACAGCACGGTTCTGCACCACGTCGGGAACCCGCGTCTGCTGGCCATCGGCGCGGTGATCATCGGCATCGTCCTGGCCAGCGCCATCCAGCTGCTGACCGGGTACTTCACCGAGACCAACCGCAAGCCGGTGCGTGACATCGGCGAGAGCTCGGAGACCGGCGCCGCCACCGTCATCTTGTCCGGGATCTCGACCGGGATGGAGTCCGCCGTCTACGCGGCGCTGCTGATCGGCGCGGCGGTCTTCGGCGCCTTCCTGCTCGCGTACGACAACCCGCAGATCGCCTTCTTCGCGGTGGCGCTGACCGGCACCGGCCTGCTCACCACCGTCGGCGTGATCGTGACGATGGACTCCTTCGGCCCGGTCACCGACAACGCGCAGGGCATCGCCGAGATGTCGGGCGACGTCGAGGGNNGTGCTGGCCGCGACCGCGCTGTTCGGCGCGTTCGACACCACGGTCAAGGACAAGCTCGGTGCGGCTGCAAGCAACTTCAACATCTCCGTGGACCGGCCGAACGTCCTGGTCGGCGTCATCATCGGCGCCGCGGTCGTGTTCATGTTCGCCGGCCTGCTGATCATGGCGGTGGGCCGCGCGGCCCAGCGGGTCGTCCTGGAGGTCCGCAACCAGTTCCGCAACCACCCGGGGATCATGGACTACACGGAGAAGCCCGACTACGCCGCGGTGGTCGACATCTGCACCAAGGACTCGCTCCGCGAGCTCGCCACCCCGGGCATCTTGGCCATCCTCACCCCGATCGCGGTCGGCTTCGCCTTCGGTTACGCGCCGCTCGGCTCGTACCTGGCCGGCGCGATCGCGGCCGGGGTCCTGATGGCGGTCTTCCTGGCCAACTCCGGCGGCGCCTGGGA
>PMST01000383.1 GCA_003168295.1 Actinomycetota bacterium | reverse complement strand
TGAGCGCTCGCAAGATCATCGCCCGGCGCGCCGCCATGGAGCTTCGGCCCAACAGCGTAGTAAACCTCGGCTTCGGCATTCCCGAAGGGGTCGCCTCGGTGGCCGCCGAGGAAAAGATCGCCGACCTGATGACGCTGACCGCCGAGCCCGGTGTCATCGGCGGCATCCCGGCCGGCGGTAACGACTTCGGTGCGGGCACCAACCCGCAGGCGGTCATCGACCTGCCCTATCAGTTCGACTTCTACGACGGCGGCGGTCTGGACGCGGCGTTCCTCGGGCTCGCTCAAGCCGACCGGGAAGGCAACATCAACGTATCGAGGTTCGGCCCGCGACTGTCCGGCGCGGGCGGCTTCGTCGACATCAGCCAGAACGCGAAGAAGGTGATGTTCCTCGGCACCTTCGCCGCAGGCGACCTCCAGGTCTCCGTCGTCGAGGGCAAGCTGCTGATCGAGCGCGACGGACAGTACCAGAAGCTCGTCGATGAGGTCGAGCACCGGACATTCTCCGGTCGGCACGCCGCGAGCGATGGAAAGGACGTCCTTTACATCACCGAGCGGTGCGTATTCCGGCTCACCGGCGAAGGCCTGGAACTGATCGAGGTCGCTCCCGGCGTCGACGTCGAACGCGACATCCTGGCCAAGATGGCGTTCAAGCCGATCGTGAACAAGCCGCGCGAGATGGACCGCCGCATCTTCCGGTCCGACCCGATGGGCCTCCGGGAGGACATGCTGCGACTGCCCCTCGACGCGCGGTTCAGCTACGACGACGAACGCAACATCTTGTACCTGAACTTCGAGGATCTCGAGGTTAAGTCGATAACGGTGATCGAGGATGTGGTCGCGAAGATCAGGGAGATCTGCGCGCCGCTCGGTCACAAGGTCTACGCCGTGGTCAACTACGACGGCTTCGACCTCGGCAGCGATCTCGAAGACGCCTACCTCGACGCCGTGCAGGAAATCGACGACGCCTACTTCCACGGCGTCACCCGGTTCACCACCAGCGCGTTCATGCGCGCCAAGCTCGGCAGCGCGCTCGAATCACGCGGCGTCGCGCCACACATCTACGAATCCGAAGACGAGGCCGCAGGCGCCGTACACACCACCTTGCCACGCCAGGGGTAACAGGAGGGCTTGACCATGACGACAACAGAAACCGCGCTGGCGCAGGACATCGGGCTCGCTCGTGAGACCGATTACTACTTGATGACAGAACAGCTCACCGAGGATGAGCTGGGGTTGCTGCACCGGGTCCGGAAGTTCGCCGAAACCGAGATACTGCCGGTCGTCAACCCGTACTGGGAGCGGGGCGACTTCCCGTTCGAGCTGGTGCCCAAGATCGCCGCGCAGAACATCATCGGCGACACCATGGCGGGCTACGGCACCACGCCGATGTCGGCCGTCGGTTCGGGATTGGTGGCTTATGAGCTCAGCCGTATCGACGGCAGCATCGCGACGTTCTTTTCCGTCCATGTCGGGCTGGCGATGCAGTCGATCTACCTGCTTGGCGCCGACGAGCAAAGGCAGCGCTGGCTGCCGTCGATGGCCACGATGGAGAAGATCGGGGCGTTCGCGCTCACCGAGCCCGATCACGGGTCCGACGCGGTCATCCTCGAGGCCACGGCCCGGCGGGACGGCAGCGAGTGGGTGATCAACGGCCGTAAGCGCTGGCCCGGCAACGCCGTGTGGTGCGACGTGATCGTCGTCTTCGCCCGTGACACGGAGGACGGACAGGTCAAGGCCTTCGTCGTGGAGAAGGACAACCCCGGCTACGCCGCGTCCAAGATCGAGGGCAAGGTCTCGCTGCGGATGACGCAGAACGCGGACATCACCCTCATCAACTGCCGTGTCTCCGAGGATGCCCGGCTGCAGAACTGCAACTCGTTCGCCGACGTCGCCAAGGTGCTCAAGGGCACCCGCAACACCGTGGCCTGGGGATCGGCCGGACATGGGGTCGCCGCCTACGACATCGCCCTCAACTACGCGCAGCGGCGGACCCAGTTCGGCCGGCCGATCGCGAAGAACCAGCTGATCCAGGGCAGGCTCGTCGAAATGCTCGGCGAGGTCACCGCCATGCAGCTCTACTGCATCCGCCTCGGGCGGCTGCTTGACGACGGCAAGATGAGCGACACGCGGGCCTCCCTGGCCAAGTACTTCTGCTCGGTCAAGGCCCGTCATGTGTGCCGACTGGCCCGCGACATCCTCGGCGGTAACGGGATCCTGCTGGATTTCCACGTGATGCGTCACCTGTGCGACATGGAGGCGCTCGTCACCTACGAGGGCACCGCGGAGATCCAGACGCTCATCGTCGGCCGCGACATCACCGGGCAGAGCGCCTTCGCCTGATCCGATCCGCTTCAGGCGTAGCCGCCGGTCGGCTCCGGCAGCCTGTGCAGCGCCTCCAGGGCGATGTACAGTTCCGCTGACGATCTGGGGTCCTGCAGCGAGCGGCCGGTCTGACGCTCGATCCGGTGCAGCCGGTGGCGCACCGTGTTGGGGTGGCAGTACAGGTGCTTTCCTGCCTCGATGGCGGAGCCCTGGAACTCGAAGAACGCGGCGAGGGTGTTCAGGAGCATGTCCCGCTCGTCCGGGTTGATATCCAGCAACGGTCCGAGGATCGTCTTCGTGATCCGGTAGGAGGTCGCGGGGGAGCTGACGACTAGAACGGGCAGCGGGGCGTCATCGAACACGTTCACTACCGGGTCGCCCGCTGGTGAGCTAGCCAGGGCGATCCGGGCTAGATGCAGCGCCTGCAACGTGCGCTCGAGCCCGGTGTACACCGGGCTCACCCCGACTCGGGCCACAGCGCCCGAACGCAGGATCTCCACCAGCGCCGGGGTGTTACGCGGCGATCTCAGCGACACGATCCCCACCTCGAGCTCCGGCAGCAGCCGCCAGGCCGACCCCATTCCTCGCACTTGCAGCCGGCTCTGGACCCGCGGCAACGCGTGCCGGGCCAGCGCGGGGACCTCCGCGGCCACGACGACGAACACGCCCCGGTACGGAAGCCCCAGCAGATCGGCCGCCTCCCACACCGTCGCCGTGTCGGCGATCCGCCCCTCGAGCAGCGCCTCGACCAGCGCCGATCGTTCCTGGTCCTGACAAAGGAGCTGCTCGATCAGGGCGTCCCGGTAGGCAGTTGCCAGTTCCGTGATGAACAGCGTGTTCAGCATCCACACCTCAGATGCGATGCCCACCAGTTCGGCGTCAGTCACGATCCCGGTCTGATGTGCCTCCGCGACCAGAGTGTCCCACATGAACCGGAAGCCGAGCTGGTACGAGCTCTGCACCGCGGCGAGCGGCGCCCCCTGCTCGGCCCGCCGACGGCCGGTTCGCCGCGGTCCGGCCAGGTCGTGCGACCCTGCGCGGCCGAGATTGCTGAATATGAACGTGAGATTGTCCTGCAACGACTGGTGCAGGTCATCGATGGGAACCAGGCGGTCGTCGCCGTAGATGTCACTCTGCTTGCCGCGAATCTCGCTCTGCTCAAGGACGCATTTCAGCAGCTCGTCGGTAAGCGCAGGCAGCCGGTCGAGCAGCGCCGACACGAGCACGGCGCCTTGCGGATTTGCGACATTCGCATCCTGTGTCACCTTCGCCTCGTTTCGGCGGCGGGGAACCCCTCCACCATCGGTGCCACAGCATCCGCCGCGGCTGACCGGATCGTGCCGGTGTCGGTGCGTATAGCCGCCATCAGCCGAGCCTAGGCCGCGGTCGGCGCTCACGCATTGGCTCCTCGTCACGAACCCCGGGCCGGCCGTGATTCCCCGAGCACAGCCGTGGTCCTGTCACATGGCACAGCCAAGCCTTCCAGGCAAATGGACGGCGTCCCGGGCCGCGCGGATTGTGCGGAGGCACCTGAGATTCCGAGCTGTGTTGTCGCGCCACCCATGGACGCCTGCCGCGCCGTGCAGCAGGGTCGGTAACGCGCACCTAAACACCTGAGCCGCGAGACCACCAAGGAGAGCCAATGAGTGTCTACCGCGTAACCGAGGTCATCGGGGTCAGCGAGGAATCCTGGGAGGACGCTGCCCGCGAAGCGGTCAAGACCGCAGCCGGCACCGTGCGCGACCTCCGGGTGGCCGAAGTGATCCGAGAGGACGTCACGATCGAGAACGGCCAGGTCAAGAACTTCCGGGTCCGGCTGGCCCTGTCGTTCAAGTACGACACCGGCGACTGAGATGGCCGAGTTCGTCAGCGTGCACTCCTCCGGCGGGCTGGCGACCATCCGGCTCGACCGGCCGCCAGTGAACGCCCTGAGCATCGCGCTGCAGGGCGAGCTAAAGGACGCGGCCGAGCAAGTCAGCGCGGACCCGGACATCCGGGCCACCGTGATCTACGGCGGGGAGAAGGTGTTCGCGGCCGGAGCGGACGTCAAGGAGATGGCAGGCAGGAACTACGCCGAGATGGCGGCCACCAGCCGTCGGCTGCACGCCAGCTTCCGGGCGGTTGCCGCCATCGGCAAGCCGGTGGTCGCCGCGATCACCGGCTTCGCGCTCGGCGGCGGGCTGGAGTTGGCGCTATGCGCGGACTTCCGGGTCGCCGGCGAAAACGCCAGGTTCGGCGTGCCCGAGATCCTGCTCGGCGTCATCCCCGGGCTGGGCGGCACCCAGCGGTTGCCCAGGCTGATCGGCCCGGCCCGGGCCAAGAACCTCATCTACACCGGAAGGTTCGTGGACGCGGAGGAAGCCCTGCGGATCGGCCTGGTGGACCAGGTCGTACCGGACGCTGACGTGTACCGCGCCGCGACCAGACTCGCCGGGCAGTTCGTGTCCGGTCCCGCGCTGGCCTTGCGCGCCGCCAAGGAGGCGATCGACACCGGGCTGGACCTCGGCCTCGACGCCGGGCTCGAGGTCGAGCGGCTGCACTTCGCCGCGCTCTTCGCTACCGAGGATCAGAAGGTCGGCATGGAGAGTTTCGTGGCCAGCGGGCCCGGCCACGCGAAGTTCGCGGGTAAGTAGGTCCCAGTCCACCGACTAGGCCCGGGCCACGACTAGGGCCCGGGCCGCGACCGTCGTGCGGCCCCGCGTTCCCGCCGACCGGCGGCGCTACGTGTCGTACTCGTAGAAACCTCGTCCGGACTTCCGGCCGAGCCGGCCGGCCGCGATCATCCGCCTGAGCAACGGTGGCGGCGCGTACTCCTCGCGCTTGAACTCCTCGTACAGCGAGTTGCCGACGGCGTAGACGATGTCGAGGCCGGTCATGTCGGCTAGGGCCAGCGGGCCTATCGGGTGACCGGCGCCGAGGCGCATGCCTTCGTCGATGTCCTCCCGGCTGGCGAAGCCTTCCTCGTACATCCGGATGGCGGCCATGAGGTACCCGGTGAGCAGGAAATTGACGATGAAACCCGACCGGTCCTTGGTCCGGATGGGGTGCTTGCCCAGCTTGTTGGCGAACGCGAACGCGATGTCTGCCGTCTCCGGGTCGGTATCCAGCGCGACCACGATTTCGACCAGCTTCATCACTGGAACTGGGGAGAAGAAATGGACTCCGATCACCCGTCCCGGATGCTGCACCTTGCCCGCCAGCTCGGCGATCGGGATGGACGAGGTGTTCGTGGCGATCACGGTGCCCGGACTGACCAGCTCGTCGAGCTCCTTGATCAGCGACACCTTGAGATCGAGGATCTCCGGGACCGCCTCGATCACGATGTCCGCGCTCGCGGCGTCTTTCAGATCCGGGGTGAAGGTGATCAGGCCGAGCACCTCGTCCCGCTTAGCCTGGTCAATCTTGCCGCGTTTGACCGCGCCGGCCAGCGATTTCTCCACCCGCCCCCGGGCGGCGTCGAGGAACTGCGGCAGATCACGGACGACAACGGGCAAGCCCGCGACTGCGGACACCTCGGCGATACCCGCTCCCATGAGCCCGCCACCGACGATGGCGACCGAATTGATTTCTCGCGGCATGGCCGTGCACCTCCGCTGGATGGGCCAGATCTGCTGTGTGTCAATTCCCATCCGAACGTACCGCTGAGTGCCTGGCGACCCTATGTGCTGTGGCACCGGGGTCAGGTGCGCAGATTGTCCGCGGCTCCATCGACATTCCAGGCCGGCCGGCGCATCGTCGGAGTGTCAAGCTCCGGGCCCAGCAAGGGTGGGCTGACGTCGAAGGTGGCTTCGCAGCGGCCCGGCGCCTGGCGTCTCCCTGCCTCATGGAACCGGCCCGATGTTCCACCGGGCTGCATGGGACCGGCCCGATGTTCCACCGGGTCGTTTGTTCAGCCCTCTTCG
>PMST01000271.1:28147-28470 GCA_003168295.1 Actinomycetota bacterium | reverse complement strand
GCCGAAGCGTCGCTCGTAGACGGCCAGGAAGCGGCTGGCCACGAAGCTACCCACCGACAGGGGGATCAGGACCAGCCCGGACACGACCAGGGACGCGGCGAACCCATAGCCGGCCGAGCGCGGGATCTGAACGAACTCCACGATGATCGGCAAGAGCAGGAACATGGCGATGCTGATGAGGAAGCCGGATACGTCGGCGGTGAGCACCGAGCGGTTGCGGACCTGGCGCAGATCGATCATCGGGTGGGCAACGCGCAGCTCGAAGGGGATCCAGACCGCCAGCAGGACCATCGACGCGGCCACGACACCGAGGGAGCGAGCCG
>PMST01000271.1:0-28111 GCA_003168295.1 Actinomycetota bacterium | reverse complement strand
CCGGTCACGGTGATGGCACCGAACCAGTACGCCGCCCGGAAGCCCAGGAACTGGGCGATCAGCCCCGTCACCGGATAACCCAGACCAACCCCGATGGCGGTGGTGACCGACAGGGTGGCGATGGTCTGCCGGGCGGCCTCCCATGGCAGGTTCCGGCGGGCGATGGCCATCGCCACCGGCAGGAGCCCGAGACCCACCCCTTGCAGGGCCCGGCCAATGATCAACACGGTGAAGCCGTTGGATACCGCTGAGAGCACACAGCCCACGACGACCGCACCGAGGGCGACGAGGATGACCGCCCGCTGGCGGGGTCCGTCGGCCAGCCGCCCCATCACCGGCGTGGCCAGGGCACCGGTCAGCAGGGTGATGGTGAGGATCCACTCCCCGGTGCTCAGCGACACCCCGTCGGCCCGCGACAGGGTGGGGACGAGGGGCGCGCCGAGGCTCGACACCACGGCCATCAAGGACCCGGACAGCACCAGGGTCGGCACCAGGAGCCGCCGGCGCAGCGAAGGGACGTCATCGGCCCCGATCGGGTCCGGCGAACCGGTCCTAGGTGGCTCGGCGGTCGTCGTCATGGAGGTGCTCCCGCACTCGTCATCCGGTGATGTCATTATACGATGACATCAGGCAATGACTACTGTACCCGGTCGCAAGATGCGATCAGAACGTGGTTCGCCGCGCGGGCTCCCTCTGGTTCTTAATCGTCACACATCGGGATCATGGAGCCCCGCGTCTGGCATCTCCGCCGAACGACACACCGCTAGCGCGGCCGCCACCTCAGACCAGACGCCGATTTATCAGAGGCTCATTAAGGAACGGAACGGAACGGCACGGCCTCGTCTAGTCGGCCAGGACCTGCTTGACGGCGTCGGCCGCGCGCTCGGCGAGCAGGTCGGCGGTCAGCGAACCGAGCGGATGCTCGATCACGGTGAACGGGTAGTCGGGCGCGCCGGCCGCGGTGGCGGCGATCTTCGCGGTGGTCAGCATCTCGGTGGTGCAGACGACGTAGGTGGGCGTGCCGAGTCGTTCGAGCGCGATGCCGTCCTGAACGGTGCACGAGCAGCACCCGGCACAGTCTCCGACCCCCGTCACCACGACGTCGCAGCGCTGGGCGAGATCGGCGATGGTGTCCGCGTCGGCGAGCTTGCCGGTGCTGGTCTTGTGCGCCCACAGCACGCCGCGCGCGCCCTGCCCGGTCAGCTGCTGGTCGAGCAGTTCGAGGAACCGGTCGCTGTTCGGCTTGCCGTTGTCGAGGTAGCCGACCACCAGCCCGGCGAATGACCGCGGCCGTTCGGCGAGCTCCGTCGTCACCCCGGTGACGCCCCCGGTCGGGTCGAGCACCATGAGCATGTCGTCCATCATTCCTCCTGGGCCGGCCGGGATGGCCGGATCGTGCATCGGTCCGCTTCGCCGGGGCTCAGCGCCTCGGTCACCGGTTTGGATTCGTGGCCGGCGATCCAGTAGGGGATCACCGCGGAATAGCCGTAGAGGTTGCCGCCGGCGCAGACCACCAGGACGTCCTCCGGACGCTCGACGGCGAGCCGCTCGACGTCCTCGTCGCCGGGCTCGACCTCGCCTGGCATCCGGCCGGCTCGCTTCATCGAGGCGACGCTGCGCCGCGCGCGCTGGAACAGCTCGGCCTGCACGTCCTGCTTGGTTAGCCCGGCGCGGGCCAGGATCGCCGAGTGCAGCGGTCCGATCACCACGACAAAGCTGCCGCCGGTGTAGTGCGACGGCAGCATCGCGTCGGCGATCGTCGCGAGCACCGGACCGGGCTCGCTGGCCCAGTCGTTGCGGGCGTTGATCGGGCCCTCGGCCGAGAAGACCGTGACCGCGCTGTCCTGCGCCTGCACGCCGCGCTCGGCGTGCAGCGGGGTCCACGGGTTGGTCGTCGTCGACTCGCCGATGCAGTAGCTGTACTTGCCGGGATGGCCGAACGTCGCTCGGTCCAGCACCCCCGGTATCCCGCCGCAGACGTTCTGCAGGAGCAGCCGGACGGCCCGGCCGATCGTCGCGTTGGCGTGATGGCCGGGACCGAACACGCTGAAGGAGGTGTTCAGGTTGATCTTGTTGACGACGGGCCCGCTGACGATCAGCAGCGGCGCCGTGGCCCCGGATATCGTCGAGGAGTGCAGGTTGAACTGCGGCTTTGACAACGCGCGGACGGTGGCGACGAGCACCGACATGTACTCCTCGCGGCAGCCGGCCGCGACCGCGTTGATGGCGAGCTTCTCGACGGTGATGTCCCGGCCCTGCTCCGGGATCGTGCCGATCACGTCGTCGGCCGCCAGCTCCACCGCGTCGACGAAGGCACCGACCAGGTCGGGCGTGGGCGGGATAACCGGCAGGCCGTCACCCCAGCCGCGCTGCAGGAACAGATCCTGCACCGCGTGGAAGCCGGCGCTCGGGTACGCCTTGGACGTCAACTCCGCCATCGTCTGCCTCCGGACATCGTGCACCCGGTGCTCGCGCCGGACCTCTTGTATACATTGATCAAGCGTGAGGCGGATTAACCGACATCCAGCACCAATAGTCCCTCAGAACTTGACAATAATGTATACGACATGCCCGGGCAAGGGCCGCCTGGCTGGAAGGCCGGCTAGCCGGGGTTCGGTGCACCCCGGTGCTATCTGATCCCGACGCCGCCATCGAATGCAGCACGGTGCCGGTCATTCCCTTGCCGAATACGAGCAGGAGTCTGTTCTACAGAAGTCGTTTCTGCAACGATACGGTGCGGAGGAAAGGTAGTGGCGGGATGCAGAGCTGGATCCACGTCATCGAGTGGCGGGCCAACGTGCGGCCCGAACTGGCCGCCCTGATCGACGACAGGGGAACGGCCTACACCTACGCCCAGCTGCGAGCCGAGGTGGAGCGCAGGGCCGGCGGCTGGGCCGGGCTAGGGGTCGGACCGGGTGACGTCGTCGCGCTGGTCGCGAAGAACAGCGCCGACTTTCTCGTGCACGCCTTCGCGCTGATGCGCGCCGGTGCGACGCCGGCCTTCGTCAACTGGCGGCTGTCGCCCCGCGAGCTCACCGAGGTCCTGACCCTGGTCAGGCCGAAGGCGGTCGCCGCCGACGCCGAGTTCGCGGCTCTGGTGGACGCGGCTCTGGTCGACGCCGCGTGGCCGGAACCCGGCGCCCGGGTGATCATCGGCGGCGGCCCGGTGCCGACCGGCGCCCTGGACGGCGCGACGCTGGCCGGCCCGGTTCCGCCGCGACCCGCGCTGACCGGCGAGACCGTGCTGGCGCTGGTGCACACCAGCGGGACCACGGGCCGGGCCAAGGCCATCCCGCTGCGGCACGGTGCGCTGATGATGAGCGTGGCCGACTTCGCCATCGAGATCGGCGATCAGGTCGCCGGGTCACGTCACCTGCAGATCCTTCCGCTGTTCCACCTCGGTGGCTTCGGTCAGTGCCTGCAGGCGATCCTGACGGCCGGCACCGTCTACATCCACACCGCCTTCAGCCCGCCGGCCGTCATCGACGCCATCGAGACGGACCGGATCGAGTTTTTCACCGCCGGGCCGTCGCTGATCGACATGCTCGTCGCCGAGATCCGTGCCCGCGCAGGCGCAGGCGCCGACCTGAGCAGCCTGCGCGAGATCGCCTACGGCACGGCGCCGATCACCCCGTCCTCGCTGACCGCGGCGCTGGCCGCGTTCGGCTGCCGGTTCCGGCAGATCTACGGCAACACAGAAAGCCAGTCCATGATCAGCCTGCTCGCCCCGGAGGACCATCAGCCGGGTCACCCGCGGCTGGCCAGCGCCGGCCGGGTCTCGTTCGGCTGGGAAGTCCGCATTGTCGACCCGGACGGGCGCGACCTTCCCCCGGAGGTCCCGGGTGAGCTGCTGATCCGCGGCGAGTGCCTGTTCTCTGGGTACTGGCGTGACCCCGGGGCCACCGCGGCCGCGTTCGCGGAGGGCGGCTGGTACCGGACCGGCGACATCGCCAGCCTGACCGCCGACGGCTACCTCTACATTCTCGACCGGGCCAAAGACATGATCATCAGCGGCGGCGAGAACATCTATCCGGCCGAAGTCGAGGCCGTCCTGGCCCGCCATCCGGCCGTCGCCGACGTCGCGGTGCTCGGACGGCCCGATCCGGCCTGGGGCGAGGCCGTGCACGCCGTCATCATCCCGGCCCCCGGCCAGTCCCCCTCGGCGGAGGACATCGTCGCCTGGTGCCGTGACCAACTGGCGCACTTCAAGTGCCCGAAAACCGTCGAGTTCACCACGGCCCTACCCCGCACCACCACCGGCAAAGTCCTCAAGCGCGAGCTGCGAGCCCAGCTCACCCATCCCGGCCAACGGGCCACGGCGCTCCTCCATCCGAGCCAAAGGGGCGCGGGCGCGGCCTGGACGCAGGAGCGAGGAACGAGCGACGAAGGAAGGCCGCGCCTAAAGCGCGCCCCGGAGGCTCATAGCAACACTGCCCTCTCCATCGCCTCGCATAGTGGCCTGCTGCCGGCTCGCATCGGCGCCCTGGCCGGCGCCGCCGAGCAGGCTGGGTTCAGCGCGGTGTTCGTGGCCGAAGGCCACGGGGACGCGCTGTCGCTGTGCCATCCGGTGGCCGCCGGCACCAGCCGGGTGCGGCTGGGGACCGCGATCACCAACGCGGCCCTGCGGCCGCCGGTGCTGGCCGCCAAGACCGCAGCGCAGCTTGACCAGACCTCCGGCGGCCGGTTCATCCTCGGCCTGGGCGTGGCGAACACGGTAATGAACGGCAGGTTCGGGATTGCGCCGTTCGCGCCGCTGCCGATGATCGAGGAGTACGTCGGCGTGATCCGGGCGGTCCTGCGCGGCGACGCCGCGGGCTATGACGGCCAGGTGTTCCGCACCGGCATGGTGCCGCTCGACAGCCCGCCGGTCCGGGCCGACCTGCCGGTCTACCTGGCCGCGCTCGGACCGCGGATGCTGGAGCTGGCGGGCCGGATCGCCGATGGCGTGATCCTCAACCTGATGACCCCGGCTCAGGCCGGCCAGGCGGCCAGCGTCGTCCGGGCCGCCGCGAGGGCCGCCGGGCGGGATCCGGCGTCGGTCGAGATCGCCTGCGTGGTGCATTGCTGTGTGTCACACGACGCCGCCGCGGCCGCGGCGGCGGCCCGCGCGATCGTGCTCCGCTATGTGATGCACCCCGCCGCCCCGCGGCTCTTCGGCGAAGCCGGCGGCGATGGCGGCGATGTCGACTTGCGGGGCGTGCGCGAACTCGTCCTGGCGGGCGACCGGACTCGTGCCGCCGGCCAGGTACCGCAGCAGGTAGCCGACGGGTTCGTGGCGCATGGCGGCGCGACGCAGTGCGCCGCCCGGCTGGCGGATTACCGGTCCGCCGGCGTCGACTTGCCCGTCTTGTTCCCGATCCCGGTCGAGGGCGACTGGGGCTATGAGCAGACCATCGCGGCCATGGGCAGCGCCGCGCTTTCGACCAAACCGAACGGACGCCGCGAGGCGCTCCGGTGATCAAGGAGGGCACCGCCATCAGCGAGGAACTGGTTATCCGCTTCTTCACCGCGCTGGAAGCTGGCGACATCGACACGGTCCGCGAGATCTACGCGCCGGACGCGGTCGTCTGGCACAACGACGACCTGATCGAGCAGCCGGTCGAGGAGAACCTGAAGACGCTGGCGGGCACGGTCCGGGCTATATCCGGCCTGCACTACGACATCGTCCGGCGCGTCGCCACCCCCGACGGCGTGCTGCAGCAGCACGTGCTGCGCGGCCGGCTGCCCGACGGCACCGAGGCCGAGCTGCACGCCGCCATGTACCTGCAAGTACGAGACGGGCACATCACCCGGATCGAGGAGTACCTGGACTCCGCGCGGCGCTCGTCGCTCAAGGCGGCCCGCGAGGCGCTGGCCGGCTCGTAACCGCGGGCCACCCGCCCGGAGTTATTGCGCCGCCGCTCGGGACACGGTACACAAGGGTAGGTATACCGACGGTATGCGATTAGTGCTCAGCCCAGCAGAGGAGATGCGAGTGAGCGGCGACGAGATGTACCAGCGCGGTGAGCTGACCCGGCAGAAGGTCCTGAGCCCGGCCTATCTGGCCGGCACGGCATCGGAGCCGTCCCCGATCATGCGCGCGTTCTACGACTACACCATCCGCGGCGCCTGGGGCGGGGTGTGGAGCCGGCCCGGCCTGGACCTGAAGTACCGCAGCCTGCTCAGCATCTGCTCACTGGCCGTGCTGAACCGTCCGTACGAGCTGAAGATCCAGCTTCGCGGCGCGATCAACCTGGGCTGGTCGATCCTGGAACTCCGCGAGGCGTTCATCCACCTGTCCCCGTACGCCGGCTCGCCGGTGACGCTGGACTCGCTCAAGATCCTGGACGAGGTGGTGAATGACCTGCGGGCCGAGGGCGCCGAGGTCGAGGTGCCCGAGTAAGGCGCGGCTAGCCCGGCAGCTCCAGGTTCAGGCTCCGGAAATACAGCGCCAGCATCGAGTAGTAGCCGATGGCGAGCAGCAGGTCGATCGTCTGCGGGACGCCGAGCTGCTCCCGGGCCCGGGCCAGCGTCTCGCTCGTTACCCGCCCGGCCTGCACGCTCTCCTCGGCCATCATCACGGCCAGGCGCTGCCCGGCGGTCAGCCACGACGACACCTGGCCGGCCGCCAGCTCGTCAATGGCGCGCTGGTCAACCCCGGCGGCCAGCGCCAGCGGCACGTGCTGCACCCAGCCGAACGGGCAGTCCAGCTGGGCGTTGACGACCAGCACCGCGGCCTCCCGGACGTCCTCCGGCACCGCCGAGGCAAAGCGCAGGTAGCTGCCCATCTGGCTGACGGCGCGGGCGGCGCCGGGGGAGTGCATGAGCGACTGGTAGGACACCGGCATGTGCCCGCGGGCACCCGCGATCGTGTCCCACAGGGCGCCGTCGTCGCCCGTCAGCTCCTCGCGGCGCACCAGGCCGAATTCTGCGGTCAACTTGCCCTCCAGGCTCAGCCGGAACCTTGACGTAATTGGGAGACTATCGGTATACAGAGAGAATTCCGTTAGTCTAAGCCTAGCTCAGCGACCGCCGCCAGGCTGAGGAGCAGCCATGAACTTGACCGAGAGCCTTCCGGGCCTGCCCCGCTGGTTCACCGGATCGACCGCCGTCGTGACCGGGGGCGCCCGGGGGATCGGCCTGGCCATCGGCCGGTACTTCGCCCAGGCCGGCGCCGAGGTCCTGCTGCTCGACCTGGACAAGGCCGCCCTGGACGAGGCGATCGTGGCGCACCCCGGCGCGCGCTTCGCCGCGGCCGCCATCGACCTGACCGACGAGGCGTGCGCGAGCACCGTCCGCGACGCCCTGGCCGGCCTGCCACCGGTCCGGGCCTGGATCAACAACGCGGGCATCGTCAGCCACGCCTCCTCCGACGACGTCACGATCGAGGAGTTCGAGCGCGTCCAGCGCAAGAACGCGACCACCGTGCTGTTCGGGGCCAAGCTGGCCCGGAAGCACATGGGCAGCTTCGACGACCACTCGATCGTCAACATCTCCTCGCTGGCGGCGCTGCGCGCGATGGACCGGCGTATCGCCTATGGCGTGTCGAAGACCGCGGTGCTGGCGATGACGAACTACCTGGCCAACGACTGGGGACGCTTCGGGATCCGGGTCAACGCTATCTGCCCGGGTCACATCAGCACGCGGCTGACGGCCTTCAAGCCAGGCACGGCGGACGGCGCGTTTCACGAGCAGCTGCTCAGCCGGCTGCCGATCGCCCGGCGGGGCACACCGGACGACATCGCCGGAACCGCGCTGTTCCTCTCCTCGCCGCTGGCGGCGTACGTCACCGGTGCGGCTATACCCGTAGATGGCGGCTGGCACCTCGCCTGAGCCCGCGACAACACGAGGAGCAAGCGAATTGATCGACGGTATCCATGTCTTCGACAACGTCATCCACGCCTATGACCTGTCCGACGAGAACCTGCGCCCGGACCGTGCCGACGCGGTGACGGCCCGGGCGCACATGGTCGGCGCGCTCGGTCCGCCCCGGCGGCAGGACCCGGCCGAGCTGTCCCGGGCCTGGCTCGCGGACGACATGTACTCCCTGGTGTTCGAGCAGTCGAGCACCGACCTGGCGATGGCCCAGGTGGTGCCGATCTACGACTGGTACACGAACTGGTTCGCCCCGGTCAACGCGCAGTACGAGCTGGCCAGGAAGTACCCGGACCGGGTGCTGTTCTGCGGCGGCGTCGACCCGCTGTACGAGGGACTCGACGCCGCCCTGGCCGCGCTGGAGCACCAGGTCACCGAGATGGGGGCCCGGTCGATCAAGTTCTACAACGGTCACGTCGAGGGCAGCTGGGCGTGCGATGACCCCAAGGTCGCCTACCCCCTGTACGAGAAGTGCCTCGAGCTCGGCGTCGACGTGGTGCAGTTCCACAAGGGCATCCCGTTCGGGGACCAGAACATGGAGACCCTGCGGCCCAACGACCTGCAGAAGGCGGCGCGCGACTTCCCGGCGATGAAGTTCATCATCCATCACCTGGCCTATCCGTACGTCGACGAGACCATCTCGATCGCGGCCCGGTTCCCGAATATCTACCTGGCTCTGTCCGGGACCGTCTCGCTGTTCATGATCGCCCCGGTGCGCATGCAGCACATCATGGGACGGCTGCTGTACGAGGTGGGCAGCGCCAAGCTGCTGTGGGGATCCGAGGCGGCCCTGGTCGGCTCGCCCGAGCCCTACCTGCGGACGTTCATGGACCTGGCGATCAGCGATGAGCTGATGGACGGCTACGGCTACCCGCAGATCACCCGGGCCGACAAGGAGGCCATACTCGGGCTCAACTTCGCCCGGATGCTCGGCATGGACCTGGCCCGGGCCGTCGCCAGCGCGTCGCCCATACCCGGGCGGCCCTGAGGTGGCCGCGTCCGGTACGGACCAGCCGGACTCGCCGCGCCAGGACACGCTCAGCCACGGCGTGGCCTGCGTGGACCGCGCCCTGCGGGCGCACCGCGGCGGCGCCGAACTGGTCGAGCAGCGCGCCGACGGCGAGGTCGTGCTGCGGCTGACCGGGATGTGCACCGGGTGCCTGTTCTGGCCGGCCACCCTGGCGGGCACGATCAAGCCCCTGCTCGAGCACAGCGTGGGCGGGCCGGTGCCGGTCTCGATCGAGGGACGCCGCGTCTCGGAGGCTGCGATGGCCCGGCTCGCGCGGCTCGCCCCGCCGCTGCGGCTGACCGAGCACCTGACGCGATGAAGGCCAGGTCAGTGGTCGAGCAGCGCGGACCCGAGTCCCTGGATGGAGCTGAAGACGTTCTGCATGCTGCGCCGGATGTGGGCCCGGCACAGGCTCTCGGCCAGCGTCGCGTCCCGCTCGATGATCGCCTGGAGCAGCTGCTCGTGCTCGTTGACCGACTCGCGCAGCCTGCCGGTGTTGTTGTCCGCGATACCGCGGGTCCGCGCGGCCTGCTGCCAGACCTCGGTCAGCATGGTGGCCAGCCGCCCGTTGCCGCACATCTCGGCGATGGCGCTGTCCATGTCGGAGCACAACTGGTGGTACTGGGTGAACTGGCCGTCCGCGATGAGCTTGGGCGCCGCCCGCATGGCGGCGAGCGTGACGGTGAGCCGTGCCTCGTCGGGATGCCCGGCCGCCAGCCGGCAGGCCAGCGGTTCCAGGGCCTCGCGCAGCTGGTAGAGCTCGACCGCGTCGGTCAGCGAGACGGTGGCCACGAAAGCGCCGCGGCCCGGCACGATGGTGACGAGGTTCTCGCTGGCCAGCCGGCGGGTCGCCTCCCGGACTGGACTCCGGCTTACGTTCAGCCGGGCCGCCGTGGCCGCCTCCGGCAGCGCCTCGCCGGGCGCCAGAACCGAGCCGACTATCTCGTCACGCAGCGCGATATAGGCGCGTTCCGATTGCCGCAGTGTCGTCATGCCTCTTCGCTCTATGCCTCTTCGCCCGCCGACGGTATACCGACAGTATATCTAACTGACCATATCAGGGTAGTACCTTCACCGCCGACCCTAAGTTAACCGCCCGTTAAGAGATTGGACCACGCCATGACCGTGACCTCGGACCTGACCGCGCTGCTCGACCTTACCGGCAAGTCCGCCGTGGTAACCGGCGGAGGCAAGGGCATGGGGGCGGGCATCTGCCGGATCCTGGCCCAGGCGGGCGCGACGGTCTGCGTCGCCGATATCGACGACGACGCCGCGAAGTCGACGGCTGAGGCTATCGGCGGAACGGCCTACGCCCAGCACATCGACATGGCCTCGCCGCCCAGCGTGGCCGCGCTGGCCGCGGACGTGGTAGCCCAGACCGGATCACTGGACATCTGGGTCAACAACGCCGGCGTCTATCCGATGGTCCCGATGTTCAGCGAATCCGAAGAACTGTGGGATCTCACCCATCAGGTCAACCTGCGCGGGGTCTTCGTCGGAAGCCGCGAGGCCGCCCGGCAGATGATCGCGGCCAAGCGGCCAGGGGTGATCGTCAACATCGCGTCTATCGCGGCCGACCGGGCGGGTCACGTCAGCATGACTCCTTACGCCGCCTCCAAGGCCGGGGTAAAGGCGCTGACCCGCAGCATGGCGGCCGCCCTCGGCCCGTTCGGGATCCGTGTCACGGCCGTGTCGCCCGGCGTCGTCGAGACGGACGGGATGGCGGCCCAGGAGGCGAAGATGGCCGCGGCCGGGGCCAACACCGGCAACCGCGCCGCGCTGATCCCGCTGAGGCGGGTGGGATCCGGCGACGACATCGGCCGGGCGGTGCTCTTCATGGTCAGCGGCCTAGCCGACTTCGTCACCGGCACCACCCTCGACGTCGACGGCGGCGACGCGACCGGCGGCCGGGCCAACCCCGACGTCGCGCTCAGCACACTCGGCCTGGCCGACTGACCTTCCCTGGCCAGCTGACCTTCCCTGGCCAGCTGACCTTCCCGGGCCGTACCGGCCGGCCCTCTTCATGATCGTGGCCAGATTTGGGCAAATGGCGCCCGAAACTGGCCACGATCATGGTGTCGCCGCAGCGGCCCGGACCAGGCCGGCTAGGAGGACAGCGGCGCGATGTTCTGGTTCAGGTGCAGCACGTTCCCCGGGTCCCAGGCGGCCTTGAGCCGGGCCAGCCGCTCGTACTTCTGCGCGCCGTAGAGCGTCCGGACCCGGTCGCCCCCCTCGTCGAAGACGAGGTTCACGTACACGCCCCCGGTGGCGTGCCGGTTCAGCGCCGCCCACAGGTCCCGCGTCCAGGCCACCAGCCCCGGGCGGTCGGCGGGATCGGTCCACCCGGTACGCACCTCGTACTGGAACGGCGCGCCGCGCGAGCTGTAGGCGGTCTCCTGCTCGCCCACCTCGCTGATCCGGCCGCCGAGCGTGATGATGCTGGTCTCGCACTCATTCGAAGGGACGTGCTCCAGCCGGGGCAGCACGTCCTGGAGCATCTCGTCGGTAAGTGCCGCCAGGTACCCCGACCGCTCGTACCGACCGACGCCGTGCCGGGCGCCGGAGTCGATGCTGCGCTGCAAGGTACAGAAGTCGCCAGAGGAGATGGTGTCGCAGGCCGGCTGCCCCCAGGCGCGCAGCGGCTCAAGCAGCCGCAGGCCGGCCTCGGCCTCGCCGCACCACACCAGCGACAGCCCGATGTAGGCTCGGTCGGCGCCCCTCAGCTCCTCGGGCAAGAACGGCGTCTGGGCAGACGCGCGCAGCCGCAGCAGTCCGAAGAGCTGGTCCGGCATGCTGGCGGCGAAGTCACGGTAGAACCGGGCAAAGTCCAGGGCCTGGTCGAACGGGTGCAGGATCCAGCCAGAAAGGACCGGGCCGAGCGGGTGGCTGTCGTAGCAGAACTCGCTGGCGACGCCGAAGTTGCCGCCGCCGCCGCGCAGCCCGAACATCAGCTCAGGCTCGGACTCGTCGTCGGCCTCGACCACCCGCCCGTCCGGGGTGATCATCCGCACCGAGCGGAGGTTGTCGCAGGACAGGCCCCAGTGCCGGGCCAGGTACCCGTAGCCGCCGCCGAGGGTCAGCCCGGCGATGCCGGTGTGCGAGACCACGCCAGACGGGACCACCCGCCCGCGGGCCTGCGCCGCGGTGTCCAGGTCGCCGAGCAGGGCGCCCCCCTGGGCCCGGAAGCGACGGCCGTCATCGCTGGTCACGGCCCGCATCAGGTCCAGCGAGAGGACCAGCCCGCCGTCGCACACGGACAGGCCGGGGAAGCTGTGGCCGCCGCCGCGCACGGCGATTTCCAGCCCCTCGGCGGCGGCCAGCCGCAGCACCCCGGCGATCTCGCGGTCGTCCCTGGGGTGCACGACGGCGGCGGGGCGGCGGTCGATGTCCCCGTTCCAGACGCGCCGCGTCCGGTCGTAGTCAGGATCCCCGGGGCCCTCGACCGGGCATTCAAGCTGCCTGCGCAGCCGTTGCGGCACCGTGACTGCATTCACACGCGCTCCTCGGCACTGGAAACCAAAACGGTATACCAACTGTCTACCGATCATCGGGGAACCACGTCAAGATCCCGCGGCCAAGGCTCCGGGACCCCCGATCCGGGTCACATCGGCCCACGGCGACGCGGAGCCTTGACAGCTCGCGTACCAACGGTATACACAAGGTACAACATCCTATGTATCGGTAACCTGCGAGGTGCTGTCGTCATGCTGTCTTCGAGGTCCGCACCCGGTTACGGGGTCCGCGCATGATCGAGCCCAGGCTGGCGCCCGTCGACTTCCGTGACCTCGACGAGGCCGGACGCGCCCGCTACGAGGCCATCTCGGCCTCCCGCGGCGGCATGCCGACATCGTTTCGGGTGTTCATGAACAGCGACGGCGCCACCGACGCGATCGCCGGGTTCGGCGAGTACGTCAGGTTCCGCACCGACCTGCCTGCCCGGACGCTGGAACTGGCGATCATGCGCGTGGCCACCGTCCTGGCGGACCGGTACATGTGGGCCCACCACGCCGTGCTCGCGGCGGAGGCCGGCCTGACCCCGGAGGACCTGGCGGCGCTGGCCGAGCCCCCGGGCGGTGCCTGGACCGGCCGCCCGCAGGACGCCGCGCTGGCGGCCTTCATCGACGGCCAGCTGACTCACGCGATGACCGACGCTATCTTCGACCAGGTCGTTGACCAGCTCGGCCCGCGGCTGACCATGGATTTCATCTTGCTGACGGCGTACTACACGCTCATCCACCAGCTCTTCGCCACGTTGCGCATCGACAGCCCGACCGACACACGCGAGCCGGCGCCCCGCTAGCGCGCTGCCGGACTCAGGAAGGCATCCGCATGGATCAGCAGGTATTGGACGAGCTCGGGGTCCCCGGGCTGCTCGAGATGTACCGCCGCATGGTGGCGATCCGGGTGTTCGACACCACCGTGGAGAAGCTCATCGACCGCGGCGAGCTCGTCGGCAGCATCCACACCTCGGTGGGCCAGGAAGGCAGCTGCGCGGGCGCCGGCATGGCCGTCGCGCCCGACGATTACATGACCGGCAGCCACCGCTCGCATGGCCACCCGATCGGCAAGGGCGCGGAGCTGGCCAAGCTGATGGCCGAGTTGTTCGGCAAGGTCACCGGAGTGTGCCACGGGAACGGCGGCTCCATGCACCTGGCCGACTTCGGCGTCGGAAGCCTCGGGGAGACGGCCATCGTGGCGTCCTCGCTGCCGATCGCGGTCGGTGCTGCCCTGGCGTCCAAGCTCAAGGGCGAGGACAAGGTCGTGCTGGCCTTCTTCGGCGACGGCGCCTCGAACGCCGGGGCCTTTCATGAATCACTCAACATGGCCGCCATCTGGAAGCTGCCGGTCATCTTCTTGTGCGAGAACAACCAGTTCGCGGTCAGCACCCGGCACGAGACCGTCTGCGCCGTCGAGCGGATCTCCGAGCGCGGTCCGGCGTACCGGATGCGCGCGGAGACCGTGGACGGCCAGGACGCCCTGGCGGTGTGGACGGCCGTGCGCGAGGCGGCCCGGATCGCCCGCTCCGGCGGCGGGCCGAGCCTGATCGAGGCCCTGACCTACCGCTACGGCGACCACTCCTACCTGATGAACCGGCTGAAGTACCGCACCGAGGAGGAAGTCGACATCTGGCGGGCCAACGACCCCATCGACAACCTGGGACGGCTGCTGGCGGAGGAGAAGCTGGCGACCGAGGACGACCTGGCCGCGGTCCGCCAGTCCGTGGCCGACGAGATCGAGCGGTCGCTGGAATTCGCCCGGGCCAGCGACTACCCCACGGCGGACAGCCTGTGGCCAAACATGTACACCGACCCGTCCGGATTCGCGGCGCGGCGGCACAACCAAGCATGGTTCGGCAAGCTCGAGCCGGTGAAGTGAAGGGACGACCCACGGTGCAGATGACCTGGCTGCAGGCGGCGAACCTCGCGTTGCGCGAGGAGATGGCCCGCGACGACAGCGTCTTCGTGATGGGTGAGGATGTGGAGGCGGCGCTGTTCGGGCTGTCGGCGGGGCTGGTCGCCGAGTTCGGCCAGGAGCGGGTCCGCAACACGCCGATCGTGGAGGAGACGATCGTCGGCGCGGGCGTCGGCGCGGCCATGGTCGGCCTGCGCCCGTTCGTGGACCTGAACATCGCGACGTTCGCCTACACGGCCTTCGACCAGATCGTGAACCAGGTGGCCAAGAACCGGTTCCTGTTCGGCGGCCAGGCCAAGCTGCCCATGGTGATCTTCCTGAACGAGTTTCACCGCAGCTACACCGCCGCCCAGCACACCGACCGGCCGCATGGGCTGTTCATGGCCATGCCCGGCCTGAAGGTTCTCGCCCCGGGCACCCCGGCCGACGCGAAGGGCCTGATCAAGTCGGCGGTTCGCAGCGACGACCCGGTCATGATCTTCAGCGATATGACGTCCTGGAACCGCAAGGGCGAGGTGCCCGAGGACCCCGAGTTCCTGGTCCCGATCGGCCCGGCCCGCATCGCTGTCGAAGGCGACGCGGTCACGATCGTGTCGATCGTCTCGCTGCACACCTGCATGCAGGCGGCCAAGCGGCTGGCCGACACGCACGGCATCCGGGCCGAGGTGCTGGACCTGCGGACGCTGGCCCCGCTGGACGACGAGGCGATCATTTCCTCGGTGGCCAAGACCGGGCGCCTGGTCGTGGTCGACACCGCGCACCACACCGCGGGGGCCGCGGCCGAGATCGCCGCGATCGCGGCCGAATACTGCTTCGATGACCTGAAGGCCCCGGTGGTCCGCGTCTGCACGCCGGACATCCACATTCCGTTCAGCCCGCCACTGGAGCGGACGATGTTCCCCACCCCCGACGACGTGGTGTCGGCGGTGCTGAAGACCGTTCAGCCCGCCGTGCGCACCTCCGATTAAGGCGACCGTGGACGGGGGCATGCGCGAGCCGGTCGCGGCACCGGGCCTGGCGGTGACCAACGCTGAGCGGAACCGCGCGCTGGTCGACCTGGTCCAAGGCGGCGGTCCGCCGCTGCTGCTGCCGGGCGTCAGCGACGCGATCTGGGCCCGGCTGTGCGCGGCGAACGGGGCCTCGGCCGTCTACGTCAGCGGCGCGGGCGTCACCAATACCTACTACGGGCTGGCCGACACCGGCCTGATCTCGTTCCCGGAGATGCTCAGTCATGTCGAGCGAATCGTCGAGGCCGTCACCCTGCCGGTCATCGTCGACGCCGACACCGGCTACGGCGGCCTGGTCTCGCTCTCCCGGACCACCGCTCTGCTCGAGCGGGCGGGCGCGTCTGCGATCCAGATCGAGGACCAGGCCAGCCCGAAACGGTGCGGCCATTTCGACGGCAAGCGGCTGGTAACGGTGGCCGAAATGCAAGAACGCGTCGACGCGGCCGTCCGGACCAGGCGGGACCCCAATTTCCTGGTCATCGCGCGCACCGATGCCCGGGCCGTCGAGGGCTTCGACGCGGCCATCGGCCGCGCCGCCAGCTACCTCGAGGCCGGCGCGGACGTGATCTTCGTGGAGGCGCCGCAGACGCTGGACGAGATCAAGCAGATCCCCACCCGGCTGCCGTCCGTCCCGCTGCTGTTCAACGTGGTGGAGGGCGGGAAGACCCCGGTGGTGACCCGCACCGAGCTGGAGGTCATGGGGTACCGGATCGTGCTGTACGCCAACTACTTGCTGCGTACCGCCCTGAAGGCCGGCGCCGAGGCGCTGGCCGCCCTGCAGCGCTCGGCCGGGGAGCAGCTCGAGGACGGCCTGCTGTCCTGGCAGGACCGGCAGTCCCTGGTCCGGCTGGCCGAGCTGGACGCGTTCGAAGACGACATCCGCACCCGCTGGCAGCAGACCTAGCGGTCACCGATCCGGCAAGGAGAGATGCACCTACATGGCACGTCTGGAACTGCGCCTGGCGCAGCACGGCATGGGAATGTCGGACGCCGAAGTCGTCGAGCTGCACAAGACCGCGGGGGACCGGGTCGAAGCCGGCGAGCCGATCATGACGGTGGACGCGGCCAAGGCACAGCTCGACATCGAGGCGCCCGAAGGCGGGACGATCCTCGAGCTTCTCGTCAGCGTCGGTGACGAGCCGCTGGTGGGGGACCTGCTCGTGGTCCTCGACGCAGACTGAGCGTCCGCGCCCCTGGCGACGCGACGCAGGCCCCGGCCGAGGTCGGCCCGGGCCTGCGCCCTCAGGGAGGGGATGCTAGGCGGGTGCGCTCACCGTGCTGACGGCCCCGCCCAGTGTCCCGAACAGCGCCCGGACCGGGTCGGTCTCCTTGCCGGAGCCATGCGGGCCCTCCTCGGCGCGGATGTAATTGGCCCAGTCGCCGGTGCCCTCGATGACCTCGTACCAGTCCCGTACCAGGACCCGGGTCAGGATCCGCCACTCGCCGTTCCGCCGCTCGAACCGGTCCAGGTACCGGCCGCCGGCGATGTAGTCGTAGTCGGCCGCGCCGTCCTGGCCGGGCTCGCGGTGAAAGACGTGCCAGTACGATTCCGCCCGGGCGCTGTCGCCGTCGACGCGGATCAAGATGTTGCTCACCGAGTGGGTGGAGGCTTTCAGGCCCTCAAGGAACGGCATGATGACGTCGATGAACTCATACGCGTTCCCGCTGAAGGAGATGTGGTCGTCGGTGCCGTCCGGCCAGTAGCAAAGCCGCAGCGTCTCCCGGTCGCGGCGGTCGACGCCGTGACAGAACCGGTAGATGCAGTCGCGGATGGCCTCACGGGCGAGCAGGTCCTCCACGGTCGGCTGATAAGTTTCCGGGTCGCTCACTGATGTTCCGTTCCGTTGCGGGTCACGATGCCAGCGGTCATGAGGCCGCGGCCAGCTTCTCATCGGCCAGCCAGGCCGCGATCTCATCGGCGGCGTGCTCGAGGTGCTCCGGCTGTCCCGCGAAGTAGTGCGAGGCACCCTGCAGCGCGACCAGCTTGCGACGGCCCTCGGGCGCCGCGTCGTAGGCCTCCCGCGCGTGGTGCGGCAGGGCGGCGCTGTCCGCCGTCCCGTAGACCACGAGCACCGGGACGGTCACCGACGGCAGATGGCGGACCGCGTTGCACTCGGAGTCATCGATGCTCCACTGGCTCAGCCAGGACCGGTAGCTGCTGAAGTGCCCCAGCGTCGCCGGGATGTTGTTGGCGACGGGCACCTCACCCCACAGGGTGCCTGCCTGCCGGTCCGACGGGTCGATGGTCAGGTCCACGAACCGCGGGTCCGCGCACGTCCCGTGGATCGCGAAGGGCATGTCGGCGAACTCGGTCCGGCCGGTCCTGGCCGCGTAGTCGAGCCGGTCCCGCACCCAGGCGGTGATCCGCCGGTTGCGGGCCAGCTGCGCGGCCCGGTAGCGGTCGAGGAATTCGGTGCTGTACGGGGGGCCGTTCTCCGGATTGAACAGGTCGAGCGAGGCGTCCCGGCGGTACGGGTCGTTCTCGTCGATGATCGCCGGGTCCAGCCACTCGGTGTAGGTGGACGCGCGGCCCGGGTGTGCCATCAGCAGGATCAGGCCGTCGGCCGGGGGCAGGTCCGCCTGGGTCAGGTCCGGCGGGTCGCCGGCCGGCGTCGCGGTCAGCGTCGGCTTCTCGGCCTGGCTCTGGTAGAGCGCGACCAGGCCGCCGCCGCCGGAGTTGCCCACCAGGACCACCCGCCGGTAACCCTGGACGTCCTTCAGGTGACGGACCACGGCCCCGACGTCGAGCACGCAGTTCTCCATCAGCAGCGCGGTGTCGTTGCCCATGTACCTGGTCGCCATCCCGACCGCGGCGATGCCGCGTTCCGCGAGCGGGTCCTGGGCGTAGTGGCCCATGAAATTCGAGGTCGGGTGGATGAGGACGAGGGCGAGCTCGCGCTGGTCGGACTCCGGCCTGACGACCGTCGCCCAGAGCTTGCCGTGCGCCCGGGCGACACCTGAATAGATGTCCACCCGGCCGCTGGCAGCCGCCATCGGAACCTCGAGCAGTTCACGCACTCGCGTGCTCCGCGATCCACTTCTGCACTTCGATCTCCGCCTCCGCGGCGTCCTGCTCGGCCAGCGGGCGGGCCTGGTACGTCAGCTCGAGCCGGATCCCGTTCGGGTCGAAGAAGTAGATGGACTCCCAGATGCCCTCATGGTCGGTGACGCCGATCACGCTCACGCCGGCGTCTTCGAGCCGCTTCTTGTAATCGAGCAGCTCGTCCATGGAGTTCACGTTCATCGCGAGATGCCGCGCGAACTTCGGCGCGTTGCCGTCGAAGTCGCCGTTGAATCCCTCGATCTCGAAGAACGCGATCGCAACTCCGTCGGCCATCGCGTAGAACGAGTGCAGGAAGCCGATGTCCTCGCCGGTGGACGGGATGTGATCCTCGCGGACGGCGCCGATCAGCTTGCAGCCGAGAACCTTCGTGTAGAACTCGTGCGCGGCGGCGGTGCTCGCAATGGGGAACGCGATGTGATTGACGCTCTTGGGCAGTGTCTCGGGCATGGACCGACTCCTGTTCAGCGAACGGCGCAGGGCCGCGTGGCGTGCCGGCCCGCCGGCCTGACCGAACCACTGCTCAGTAGCGGGGACCGAGACTATTTACACCGATAGTATACAGCGAGCTAACCGCCATGCAATGACCGATTTGCCTGACCACGGTCCGCGCGCGACCGGAAAGCGGCCAGGGCCCGGACCGGCAAGACCGGCCGCTGAGTCGCTCGAATGACCGTATTAGCTGCTATTTTTGCCGGACGAGGAGCCCGTGCCCCGCCCCGCCCCGATGCCGGTTGCGCTCCGGGGCCGACGAACTTTCTCCTCCTCGAGCCTTCCGTGGTAACTCACCGTATGTATACAATGCGACTCCCGTTGGAATCCTTCTGATCCTGCCCCGGAGCTGCGACATGCCAAATCCCATACCCACCGGATTGCGCTACGAATTTCTCGGGACGCTGGATATCGAGGCAGGCGAGTCCCTGATGCTCGGCGAGCTCCAGGCCGGCTGGCGCCGGTATGACGTCTTGGTCGGCGGCACTTTCCGTGGCCCCAGGATCAGCGGGCAGATCCAGGCCGGCGGCAGCGACCTGCTGCACCGGCACGGCGACATGACGCTGCATCCGCATGTGCGCCTGGTCGTGCGGACCGACGACGGCGAGCTGGTCCTGGTCACCTACGAGGGGATCCGGTTCGCCAGTGCCGAGGTCAGCGACCGGCTGCTAAGCGGCGAGCACGTGCCTTATACGGAGTACTACCTCCGGGTCGCCCCGTTTTTCCAGACGAGTTCGGAGCGCTACGACTGGCTGAACCGCATCGTCTCGGTCGGCGTCGGACGCCGCGAAGGCGCTCACGTCATCTACGAGGTGTTCCAGATCCTGTGAGCCCGCGTCGCGGCGGTCCGTTGAGCCCGGGTGAGGCCGCGTGCCCCGGAACGTGCCCGCATCGCCCTATTGTATACTTTGTGGTGTCCGGGACTCGGGACTCCGATCGCACCGCGATCGGGCTAATCCCTCGGTTATACCTGATGGATTGCTGGTTAACGGGATGAAGGCCAAAGGACGACGATTGACACAGTAATGCCGGAAAGTGTACAACGAGGCCATCAACCCGACGTCGATCCAGGGAGCGCAGATGCTGCTGCGAGAGCCGTTCGCCAGCCTAGAGGGACATACCGCGGTAGTAACCGGCGGCGCGCGTGGCATCGGATTCCAGGTCGCGGACTCGCTCCGGTCGATCGGCATGAGCCTGCTGCTCATCGACCGGGACGGCGACGAGCTCGACCGCGCGGTGAAGGCCATGCGGGCCGCGGAGGGGACCGGCGAGGTGGCCGGGGTGACCGCCGACCTCGGTGCCGACGACCTGGCGGGGGTGGAGACCGCGCTGGACGAGCTGGCGCCCGTCACGGTGTGGGTGAACAACGCCGGCGGCGTGAGCCACCAGGCCGCCGAGGACACCGATCCGGCCACGTTCGAGGGGCTGTTCAGGAACAACGTCGTCAGCGCGCTGCGCGGCGGCCAGCTGGCGTTCCGCCGGATGACGGCCGCAGGCGCGGCCGGCGGAGCGATCGTCAACATCACCTCGCTGGTCACCGAGAAGGTGCTACCGGAACGGCTCAGCTACTCCACCTCGAAGGCGGCATTGGGGAACGTCACCCGGCACATGGCGCAGGAATGGGGCCCGCACGGGATCCGGGTCAACGCCGTGAGCCCTGGCTACATCGACAGCCGCCTGACCCAGTGGCCGGACGACGACCCGCGGCAGATCTCCAAGCTCGCGACCATGGGCACGCTGGCCCTGCGCCGCCTCGGCCAGGCCAGCGATATCGCCGATACGGTCCTGTACCTGATCTCCCCGCTGGCCTCGTACGTCACGGGGCAGACCATCTTCGTCGACGGCGGCTGGCACCTGACGTGAGCCGCGCGCTCGAGGAACGGACCGAGGTGGCGGATGACTGACTACGACGTGGTGATCGTCGGCGCCGGCGGCGCCGGGCTGACCGCGGCCATCGCCGCCGCCGAGGCCGGCGCGCGGACGCTGGTGTTCGAGAGCGAGCGCGAGGTCGGCGGCTCGATGTCCCAGTCGGCCGGGATGTTCACGGCGGCCGGCACCTCGGTGCAAAAGTCCCTCGGCATCGACGACGACCCCGGTCAGTACTTTCAGCACTACATGGACCTGAACCAGTGGCGCCTGCGGCCCGGGCTGATCCGCATGTTCTGCGAGCAGTCCGCACCGACGTTCGAGTGGCTGCTCGGGCTCGGCCTCAGCGTGCCCGCCCGACGCTCGGCCAACGCCCACATGCCCGGGCTGGCCCGGGCCGGGGTGGAGGCCGTCTGGCGCGGTCACGTGCCGGAAGGCGAAGGCTCGGGGCTGGTCGCGGTGCTAGACGCCGCGCGACGGGCCCGCGGTGCCGAGGTCGTGTTCGCGTCCAGGGTCGAGGGATTGCTGGCCGACGAGAGCGGTGTGCACGGCGTCCGGGTGGATGAGGAGGACGTGAGCGCGGGCGCGGTCATCGTCGCGACCGGCGGCATGGCGCAGAACCGCGGCCTGGCCGAGCGCTTCTATCCCGACGTGCTCGAGGCCGGCCCGGACCTGTTCGCCGTCTCCGGCGCCGGCAGCCGCGGGGACCACGTCCGGTTCGCCGGGCAGGTCGGCGCGGACATGGTCGGCGAGGGCTGGGGCATGCTGTTGCTGACCGCCTACTTCCAGCGTCATCATCACTGGCAGGCCGGCTTCCCGCCGCCCGCGCGGGTCACCGTCGACGCCGCCGGGCGCCGGGTCATGGACGAAGACGCGTCCTACGCGATCGGGGCCGGCATCGCCGCCGACCAGCTGCGCCCGCTGTGGATGATCTTTGACGAGACGGCCAGGACCGCGCTGGCCCCCGGATACATCGCGTGGACGCCGGACGCGGTGGCGGCCGAGGCGCGCAGCGGCCGGACCATCGCCGCGCCGACACTAGCCGAGCTGGCCGCGGCCATGCCCGTGCCTGCCGCTACCCTCCAGGCCACGATCGAGCGCTGGAACACGCAGCTGCCGGTGACCGGCGTGGATCCCGAGTTCGAGCGGCATCTCACGCTGGCGGCCAAGGGAGCCGACCCGCATCTGCCGCCGATCGCGACCCCTCCGTACTATGCGGTCAGGATCGTGCCCGGCGAACTGGTCGTCACCCACTACGGGATGCGGATCGGCCCGGATGCCTCGGTGCTCGATCCGGCTGGAGCGCCGATCAGCGGGCTGTATGCGGCCGGGGAGGCCGGGGGCGGGATCCTGGGCCCCCGTTACGTCGGTGGCGGCAACGCGATTTCCAATGCGATCATCCTGGGGCGGATCGCGGGTCAGGGCGCGGCCAGGCACGCTAGTACGCGCTAGCGTTAGCGGTCTGATCCCGCCGGGTACGACTCCGGGACTGTGCGCAGCAGTGCTGCAGAGGAGGACGAGGTGGGCAAGGCATCTGAGACGGCGTACGCCGTCATCAGGACGCGAATCCTGGCCGGTGATTTCAGCCGCGGCGAGCGCCTGCGCGAGGAGGAACTCGCCCAGCTCGCCGGGGTCTCCCGCACCCCCATCCGGGAGGCCCTGCGCCGCCTGGACGCCGAGGGCCTGGTGGAGTTCCTGCCGAACCGCGGCGCCAGCGTGACCGCCTGGACCGAGCAGGAACTCGACGACCTGTACGAGGCGCGCGCCCTGATCGAGGGGTACGCGGCCCGGCAGGCGGCGACCAGGATCAAACCCGATGACCTGGACCGGCTGTCCGAGCTGGCCCGCGAGATGCACGAACTCGATCCCGGCGCCGACACCGCGGATGAGATGACCCGGCTCAACACCGAGTTCCACCGGATCATCACCGCAGCCGGCGGTAACAGCCACATCGAGTCGCTCGTGCGGGGCATCACCGACGCCTCGCTGGTCTACCGGACCTTCCGCCACTACACCCCGGACCGGCTCATGGCCAGCAAGTTCCACCACGACGAGATCCTGGCCGCCCTGCGGGCCCGGGACGGCGAGTGGGCCTCAGCGATGATCCGGGCCCACATCCTGGCCGCGCGCCCGACCATCCAGTCGCTGATCCGCAGTGCCCCGGACAGTCCTTATCCCGACGGTCCTGACCCGGAGGAGTCCTGACCCCGGTCAGCCCGGCGCAGCCCCCGGCTGGGCCGTCGTCGTCGCCGGGCGGGCCGTCGTCGTCGTCGCCGGCACCATCAGCCGCCGCCTGCCGCCCGAACGCAGCCGGTTGATCCGGGCCAGCCAGTTCGTGCTCTCCGGTTCGTTCTCGAACTGGAAGAACGCCCGGAAATCCACGAAGGTCTGCCAGTCCGCCAGCTCCCACATCAGCATGATCTCGTCCTCGCCGGAGGCCGACGGGGTACGCAGGCAGGACACCTGCCGGATGCCGAAGCCGGTCAGCATCGGGAGGTAGTCCTCCTGCATCGCTTGCAGGTACTCCTGGACCTTGCCGGGGAGGACCTCCACGTGCTCGACCAGGTAGAGCGGGCCGTGGTGATCGCCGACGGTGGGCAGCCGCTCGTCCGGGCTGGCCGCGGGATCAGTCATCTCGTCCTCCGCCGCGCCCGGCTCAAGGTCGCGGTCCAGTTCGCTCCAGCGCAGGCACAAGGACTCGCCGATGACCGCCGCGGGCGACTCCCGGTACATGAAGTGGTCAATGACGTTGCAGTGGTAGGGATGAGACAGGTAGTTCATGTAGAAGTCGACGTTGCGGAACGCGTTGTCCCAGATCAGGTCGTACTTGGCCGGCGGCAGCGCCGGGCGCACCACCGACCGCGTCATGCCCGGGATGTGCTGGGGAGCGTCGTGCAGGACCCGGATGAGCTCGGCCACCGTGTCCTCGCCGACGCCCGGCTTGACCTGAATCGCGTATGCGCGCTTGTACATGGGCGCTCCTTGTCTGGGCAGCGGCTTACGGTCGGCGGCTCACGGCTGGCCGGGCAGCGTCATCTGGCCCCGGATGAACGCGGCCTTGTCGGCGGGCAGCCTGGGGTAGGACCACATCCGGCCCCGGACCAGGCCGGCCCGCCGGGCCGCCGCGATCTGGAACAGGGTGTGCAGCAGGGTCACGCCGAGGCAGTCAACGACCGGAATGCCCGCCGCGACGTGCAGTCCGGCCCGGTGCACCACCTCGCTGAGGATCCCTTCCCCGGGGATCACGGTGTCCGCCTGTGCCGCGGCGCATCCGGCCGCGGCGCGCTCGAACCGCTCGGCGATGTCGGAGGGGTCGGCGAACGCGTCGTCGGCCAGCTCGTGCTCGAGCACGACGGGCTCGAGCACGGCGATGTGCGCCACCCGGCTGGCCAGGCCGTGCCGGGCGACGATGTCCGCGATGATCCGCCGCAGCTGCGGGGTGATAGCGACGATGCCGATCCGCTCGGCGTTGCTGCAGGCCGCGAACAGCGTGGTCTCGGCCACCGAGACCACGGGGATGTCGACGGCGGAGCGAACCGCCCGCAGGTGAGGCTCGCTGTACGAGCCGAGCACGAACGCCGAGAAGCCCTGGTCCTCGGCCTGCAGCGCGTACCCGGGCATCTGCTCCATGAGGACATGCGAGGCGAGCGGGTAGCCGAGCAGGCTCATCGGCGAGAACTCGCCGAACGTGTCGGCCGGCAGGCCGCCGAGGTGGAATTCCGCCGCGCCCTCGAGCACCGCCTCGGCGTGCTTGGTCATGTAGTCCTGGTATGGCCCGGCCCACGCGGCCGAGCTGAGCGACTGCCACCAGATTCGGTCCATCAGCGGTCTCCTGCCTTTCGGTCCCGCCCGGCGGGCTTGCCCAGCAGCTCGCGCAGCCATCCGCCGGTCGCGGTCACCAGGTCGATGTCGATCGTGGTGGCGGCGCCGGAGTCGCGCAGCGCGGCAGCGAGATCCTCGGTCGCGGTGTTCCCGGCGGCCCCGGGCGCGAACGGGCAGCCGCCGACGCCGCCGGCGCTCGCGTCCAGCACCGTGATACCTGACCGCACGGCCGCCAGGGCGTTGGCGACGCCGCGCCCGTAGGTGTCGTGGAAGTGCCCGCGCAGCGGGACCCCGGGCGCGATGCTGGCTACCGCCTCGGCCGCGGCCGTGACCGCCGCGGGAGTGCCCACGCCGATGGTGTCGGCCAGCGCCAGCTCGTCCAGCGGCGACTCGGCCAGCTGTCCGGCCAGCGCCGCCACCGCCTCGGTCTCGACGTCACCGGAAAACGGGCAGCCGAAGGCGACCGAGATCGTGACCGAGACCCGCAACCCGGCCGAGCGGGCCGCGGGAGCGATGGCGGACCACTGCCGGACCAGGTCCGATACCGACGTGCCCTGGTTGCGTTCGCAGAAGGCGTCGGTCACCGGTACCACCACGTTGATCTCGTCGACTCCGGCGGCCAGCGCACGGTCCAGGCCGCGCTCGTTCAGGACCAGGCCGATGTAGGAGACGCCCGCCCGGCGCGGCGCCGACGCCATCACGGCCTCGGCGTCCGCCATCTGCGGTACCAGCGACGGCCGGGCGAAGGACACCGCTTCTATCCGCCGGGCTCCCGCCGCGACGCAGCGCTCGAGCAGCTCGATCTTGCTGGCGGTGGGCAGGATCCGAGCCTCGTTCTGCAGTCCGTCGCGGGGACTGACTTCGACGATCTCGATCAGCGCGCGCGCGTCAGCGCCGGGCCGGCCGGGGTCGGCCTGCGCGGCTGGGCTGGTCACCGGTTCACGCCGATTCGGATTCGGCGGCGGCAGGCTCGGGTTCGGCGGCCTGCTCGGCCCCGGTCTCGCCGAGCAGTTCCTGGTTGTGCTGGCCGAGCTGGGGCCCGAGCCAGCGCACCCGGCCGGGTGTGCGGGACAGGCGGGGCGAGACGTTGTGCATGGGCAGCGGGCCGAGGGTGGGGTGCGGGCGGGTGATGATCGAGTCGCGGGCCGCGAAGTGCGGGTCGTGCAGCATCTCCGGTGCCCGGTACATGGTGGTCGCGGGCACGGAGTGTTCCTCGAGCAGGGTCATGATGTCCTGCGCGCCGCGTCCGGCGGTCCAGTCCGAGATGACCGCGTCCAGCTCGGCCTGGTGGGTGGCCCGGGACGCGTGGGTGGCGAACCGGTCCTTGCCGATGCCGAGGCCGATGACCTCGGCCAGCCGCGCGAACACGCTGTCCTGGTTGGCGGCGATGAGGATCCACTGGCCGTCGGCGGTGGGGTACAGGTTGGACGGCGCCACGCCGGGCAGCACCGCCCCGGTGCGCTCCCGGATACGGCCGCGGACCGCGTACTCGGCCAGCGTCGATTCCATCAGCGACAGCACCGACTCATACAGCGCCACGTCGATGACCTGGCCCCGGCCGGTCCGCTCCCGCTCGTGCAGCGCGGTCAGGACCCCGATGCAGGCGTACATGCCCGCCACCGAGTCGCCCAGGCTGATCCCGCTCCGGCTCGGCGGCGAGCCGGGATCACCGGTGACGTAGCGGATCCCGCCGACCGCCTCGCCGATGGCCCCGTAGCCCGCCCGGCGGGCGTACGGGCCGGTCTGGCCGAAGCCCGAGACCCGGGCCAGGATCACCCCCGGGTTGTCCCGGGCCAGCTCCTCATAGGACATGCCCCAGCGCTCCAGGGTGCCGGGCCGGAAGTTCTCGATCACCACGTCCGCGGCCGCGATGAGCCTGCGGGCGGTGCTCCGGCCGGACTCCAGGTGCAGGTCAGCGGTCACCGATTTCTTGTTCCGGCCGATGATCGGCCACCACAGCGAGTCAGGCTCGCTGTCCGAGGTTCCCCACCGGCGCATCGGATCGCCCCCGTCGGGGTTCTCGATCTTGATCACCTCGGCCCCCAGATCGGCCAGCAGTGAACCGCAGAAAGGCCCGGCAATAAGATGGCCCATCTCGATCACCCGGACGTCCCGCAGCGGAAGCGCCTCGTCCGGTGCTGGCTCAGCGGCTGTCATCGCGGCCATGTCCTCCTGGTCTGACGTCACTGATGCACCCCTGGTCTCAACCAGCTGTTGTATACAAACGGTAGCGCCCTGCCTCGGGCTGGTCAAGTGCTCGCAATGTTTCACTCGTCCGGGTAGGCCGGTCCGCCCGAGGTAACCGCCAGATGTCCCCGGGGCGCACGCGGACCCGCTCGCCGGCTGGTTCCCGGCGTCGCCCGCTATCGGCCGTGGCTGTCTCCATGCGCGGTTCTAAGTGGCATTTCGGGTGAACGAGGCAAGCCGTCGCCCCCGGTTCACCTCGCGCGGGAACGAACCCGGGCCGGTTTCTGGCCGGTGTCGTCCCCGGTGGCCGGGCCGGATCTCGATCGGGTCTCTCTACGGTCAAGATTGCCGGGTGCCCGGTCGCGGCTATTGACACCCTTTATTGCCACGTTGTATACAAGCTCATGAGCTTGACTCGCTGTAGCCGTAGTCGGGTGCCGAACCTGTAACCAATCTCGCACGGCTTGCACCCCAGGCGGCCGCAACCTGCCGTGCGGCCAACACACAGAAGTGAGGGTGTAATGGGCCGACCACGAACACTCGGGCTGACGATCGCCGGCCTTACGGCTGTCGCCATGCTCGCCGCGTGCTCAAGCTCCAGCTCGAGCACGGCCGCGAATAGCACCGGCACCACCGGCGGGAGCAGCACGTCCGGCGCTTATACCATCGGGGTCACGATCCCGCTGAGCGGGTCCGCCGCGTCATTCGGCGTCGTGTCATCGGGCGGGATGAACATCGCTGCCGCCGAGATCAACGCCGCCGGCGGCATCAACGGGCACAAGCTGGTCCTCAAGTACGAGGACGACCAGCTGATTCCCGCGACTGCCGCGACCGACATGCAAGATCTCGCCAGCAGTAACGTATCGCTCGTCTTGACCGGCGGCTCGTCCGTCGTGGAGGCGGAGCTCCCGGCCGCCGCCCAGCACAACATGCTGCTGGTCAATGTCGCCGCCCAGGACGATATCTTCCTGACGAACCCGCGGTACTTCACCTTCATACCGACCAACAACATGGAGCTCGGCCAGCTCGCCTCGCTGGTCTACACCCAGCGGCATCTCACCAAGGTCGCCGTGATCCACTCCAACGACGCCTANNCCGCAGGGCCTGGTCATCTTGTCCAACACGGGCGAGATCGGCCACATCGTCGCCCAGTCCCGGCAGCTCGGCCTCAAAGTCCCGCTGTTTGGCGCCGACTCGGCGCTGTCGCCCGGCGACATCCAGACCGCCGGGGCGGCGATGGACGGAGTCGAGGGCGTCGCGGTCAACTTCTCGCCGGCCTCGTCCGCCGCGGCCACGGCGTTCACCAACACCTTCAAGTCAGAGAATAAGGGGGTAGCCCCGAACAGCTACTCCGCCATCAGCTACATCGCGGTGAACGAGCTCGCCGACGCGATCAAGGCC
>PMST01000624.1 GCA_003168295.1 Actinomycetota bacterium | reverse complement strand
GGGCACAGCGACGCGCTGCTCGGGGCGTTCGCCGCGATCACGGCGCCGGCCGCCGCGGCGCTGGCCGCCCTGGACCGCGGCGACACCGATGGCTACGACGCGGCGATAGGACCGACGGTGCCGCTCAGCCGGCTGATCTTCGAGCCGCCGACCTCCCGTTACAAGGTCGGGGTGGCCTTCCTGGCCTGGCTGAACGGATGGCAGCCGCACTTCGCGATGCTGGGCGGGCTGCAGCGGGAGCGGCCGGCCAGGCACCTGCTCCGGGTGGCCGAGCTGGCCGCCGCCGCCCGTGCCCTGACCAACCCGGGCCTAGCCGCCGAGCGGCTTACCGACCTGCTCGCCCAGCTAGCCGGCCCCGAGCGCGTGTGACCGGCACCGAGTCAGTGGGGTGGGTGGGGATCAAGGAGAGGGGTGGGGTGGGGTGGGCGGGATCGGGATGGAGCGGCTTTCGCTGAACCAGGCGACGGTTAAGCACCTCGGGCTGGAAGACGCGGTGGCGTTGTGCGTGCGGCACGACATCCCGGCGATCGGGCTGTGGCGGGACCGGGTCGCGGAAACCGGGCTGAAGGCTAGCGCGGCGGCGGTGCGGGCGGCCGGACTGCACGTCTCCAGCCTGTGCCGGGGCGGATTCCTGACCCGGGGCGACCCGGACGGGCGGGCGGCCGCGCTGGCGGACAACCGGGCGGCCATCGCCGAGGCGGCGGAGCTCGGCGCGGATGCGCTGGTCCTGGTGTGCGGCGGGCTGGTCCCCGGCCACCGGGACCTGGGCCTGGCCCGGCGCCTGGTCGCGGACGCGATCGGCGAGCTCGTGCCCGAGGCGCAGCGGCTGGGTGTCCGGCTCGGGATCGAGGCGCTGCACCCGATGTTCTGCGCCGACCGGTGCGTGATCAGCGGTCTGGGCGAGGCGATCGACCTGGCCATGAGGTTTCCCGCCGAGGCCGTGGGCGTGGTGGTGGACACCTATCACGTCTGGTGGGACGCCCGGCTGCCGGAAGAGATCGCCCGGGCCGGACCGCGGATCGTCAGTTACCAGGTGGGCGACTGGGTGCTGCCGCTGCCGGCCGACGCGCTGCTCGGCCGTGGTCACCTGGGCGACGGGGTGATCGACTTCGGTCCCATCTCGGCCAGCGTCGCGGCGGCCGGTTACGACGGCTACGTCGAGGTCGAGATTTTCAACGCCGACATCTGGAATGCGCCCGCGGACCAGACCGCCGCCACAGTCAGGGAACGCTTCGCCGCCGCGCTGTCTGGATAAGGGCTGCCTGGATGAGAGCTGTTTGGATAAGGGCTGTCTGGACAGGTTGCCAGCCATGCTCCTGCCAACGCCGCTATGGCCATGATGGACCGACCCCGCACCGGCTGCCAGTGAGCCGGGCGGCGGTGGTGGTGAACCCCGTGAAACTCGACGATCCGGACAAGTTCAGGGCGGCGGTCCGCTCCGCCATGGCCAGGCACGGGTGGAGCGAGCCGATGTGGCTGGAAACGACGCCGAAGATCCCGGTGAAGGGCAGGCCCGGATGGCGGCGAAGGCCGGAGCCGATCTGGTCCTGGCCTGCGGCGGCGATGGCACCGTCACCGCATGCGCGGCAGGCCTGGCCGGCACCGGAATCCCGCTCGCCGTCATTCCGCTCGGCACGGGGAACCTTCTCGCTCGCAATCTCGGCCTGCCCATCGATCTCGGCGGCGCTCTGACCGTCGCGCTCGCCGGCAGCGTCCGGCGGCTCGACGCCGGTACGGCGAACGGCAGCCTGTTTCTGGTCGTGGCCGGACTCGGTCTCGACGCCAAGATGCTCGACGGCACCAGTGAGCCCGTGAAGAAACGATTCGGCGGATCGTGCGCAGCTGTGGGAACTCGACGGCGAGGTCATGGGCCGCACGCGCCAGCTCGTCATCACCATCCGACCGGGAACGCTTCTCCTGCGTGTGCCTGAGACAAATCCGGCCGGGGTTTCAGGTTAAATTCGAGTCATGGACGACGTGCTGCTGCCGGGCGACGACGCGGACATCCCAGCGTTCTGGCAGGCGCTTGGGTTGCCGGGGCTGGCCGATATCCACACGCATTTCCTGCCGCCGCGGATGCTGCGCCGGGTCTGGGAGTACTTCGACACGGCCGGACCGCTGATCGGGGTCAGCTGGCCGATCCGGTACAAGTGGAGCGACGAGGAGCGGGTGGCGCACCTGCGGAGCATGGGCGTGCGGATGTTCAGCGCGCTGGCCTACGCGCACCGGCCGGAGATGGCCGCCGACCTGAACGCGTGGACGCTGGCGTTCGGGCACGCCACGCCGGGGTGCCTGCCGTCGGCGACGTTTTACCCCGAGCCCGGCGTGACGGAATACGTGGGCCGGGCGCTGGACTCGGGGGCGCGCATCTTCAAGATCCACCTGCAGGTCGGCGGGTTCCCGGCCGACGACCCGCAACTCGAACCGGTCTGGGGTCTGCTCGCCGACGCCGGGGTGCCGGTGGTAGTCCACGCCGGGCACGCGCCGGTGGGGACCGAGCACACCGGGCCAGGCCCGTTCGGCACACTGCTGACGCGGCACCCGCGGCTGACCGCCGTCGTCGCGCACATGGGCGCACCGGATTACCAGGCGTTCCTGCGGCTGGCCGCGGACTACGAGCGGGTGGCCCTGGACACCACGATGATCTTCACCGAGTTCTTCGACAAGCTGGCCCCGTTCCCGCCCGCCGCGCTGCCGCTGGCGCGCGAGCTCGGGCTGGCCGGCAAGATCCTGCTCGGCAGCGATTTCCCGAACATCCCTTATCCGTACGCCCGGCAGATCGCCGGGCTGACCCGGCTCGGCTTCGGCGACGCGTGGCTGCGCGCGGTGTGCTGGGAGAATCCGGTCGCGATGTTCGGCCCTCCCCCGCCGGCTCGCGAGCCCATTTCATGATCGTGGCCAGTTTTCTGCAATATGCGCCCGTTTCTGGCCACGATCATGTTTTGGGGTCATCGGGCTCGGGTTAGCAGCTCGGTGACCTTGCGCCGGGGCAGGGCCGGGGTGCGGTGACCGTCGCGGCCGATCATGTCTTCGTTGGCCACCAGGGCGTTGACCACGGCTTCCTCGGTGGCCTGGACGACGGCCTCGAAGAACGGGTCCAGGCTGCCCCACGGGATGAACGACAGCTGCTGCAGCCGCTCGGGCGCGGGCCGCAGCGCGCCGGGATTAGCGGTGGAGAAGGCGAGGAAAAGGTCGCCGGAGAAATGCGACCCGCTGGCCCCGGTCCGGGCCAGCCCGGCCGTGACCCGGCGGGCGAGCGCCTGGCACTGGTGCGGGAACAGCGGCGCGTCGGTAGCCACCACGGCGATGACCGAGCCGGCGCCCGGCGCGAAGCGGAAGTCGGCCATCGGGTTGTCCCCGGCGAGCTCGGTGCCGAGCGGCACCCCGGCCAGCACGAGCTCGTGGCGGGCGCCGAAGTTCCCCTGCACGAAGACGCCGACCGCATAGTCGGTGCTGGCGAAGGCGACCAGCCGCGAGGCCGTCCCGGACCCGCCCTTGAACTGGTAGCAGTTCATCCCGGTGCCGCCGCCGACCGAGCCCTCCTCGACCGGCCCGGAGTGGGTGGCGTCCAGCGCCGCGACCACGGTGTCCTGCGTGACGTGGTGCCCGTTGATGTCGTTCAGGTAGCCATCCCAGGTCTCGGCGGCCACCGGGAGCAGCCACGACTCGGCCACCTCGGGGTGGTGCCGCAGGGTCCACTCGATGATGCCGGCGTGCGCGACGCCGACCGCGTGCGTGTTGGTGATCGCGATCGGCCCGGTGAACGTTCCGGACTCGTTGATCCAGGACACCCCGGTCATCTCGCCGTTGCCGTTCTGGGCGTGGAAGCCGGCCGCTACCGGGTCGCCGGTGCCGGCCGGACCGCGAGGATGGATGCCGGTGACACCGGTCCGGACCCGGTCGCCCTCGATCAGCGTCACGTAGCCGACCTGTACCCCCGGTACGTCAGTGATGGCGTTCCAGGGTCCGGGGCGGCCGCCGAACGGGATCTTCAGCGCGCGGGCCCGTGGCTTGCCGGCCGGCGTCTGGACGTGCGGCGTGGGCTCGGGCGGGGTCCGGTTGGGCGTCGTCAGCCCAGGCGGGGTCTGGTCGGGCGGGGTGGGCATGGTGATCAGGGTAATGGGCGGTGAGTTGCGGTGGCAGCGTCCGCGGTGGCCTCGGTACGGACGGCGGCGCGGAAGCGGGCGGCCAGGGCGCTGGCACCGACGACGAGGGCGGCCACGGGGCTAGGATAATTGCCCGATAATAGCAATTGCACGTTAGTTGCCTGGATTTAGGCGCGGACGTAAAGCGGTAGCTGACAGGAGAAAAGGGACCGGGCAGATTACTTTCTCCGGATTCCAGGGCCGCGCAGATTTCCGGGCGCCCGGCTGCGTTTGAGTCGGTGCCGGCGCAACACGCGCTCCTGCGTCGCCATTACACCCCTGCGGCCTATTCGATTCTCTATAGTTTCAAACGCGGGGCGGCTAGCAATCCGGGGGATCTATGGTTGCGGACCAGCAGGTGCGATTGCGGGCGGGCGCCCGTCTGCTGCACATTGGCCCGCACAAGACCGGCAGCACCGCCGTCCAGGGCGCCTTCCGCCTGGCCCGGGAGCGGCTGGCCGGGCAGGGCGTGGTCTACCCAGGCCGGGGCAGGCAGCCGCTGTGGCCCATCCTCGCCGTCACCGGGCAGCCGGCCCTCCGTGGCGAGCCGAGCCCCGAGATGGCCTACTGGGACCGGCTGGTCCGCGATATCCGCGCGGCGGGCGAGCAGCGCGTTGTCTTGAGCAGTGAGTTCTTCGCCGAGGCGGACGACGAGACGGCCCGCCGCGTCATCAAGGATCTAGGCGGTCCCGATGTCCATGTCGTGGTGACGCTGCGCTCCCTTATCCGGATATTGCCCTCGCAATGGCAGCAATACCTGCAGAATGGCTACCAATTCCCATATCTGGAATGGCTCGACGGGATACTCAGCGAGCCACCGCGGACGCCGACTCCCGGCTTCTGGCGCCGTCACCGGCATGACGCGCTCGTTACCCGCTGGGTGAACGTGGTCGGGACGCAGAACCTGACCGCCGTCGTGGTCGACGAATCCGACCGGCTCATGCTCCTGCGCACGTTCGAATCGATGCTCGGGCTGCCTGACGGTTTCCTGGTTCCCGAGGAAGGGACGGCGAACCGGTCCCTCACCGTCGCCGAAGCCGAGCTGGTCCGGTTGCTCAACGCCGAGTTCAGCCGCCGGAAATGGCCGGATCGCAACTACGCCAGGTTCATGAGGTACGGCGCGGTCGAGCAGATGAAGACCGCCCGTCACCCGGCGCCGGACGAACCGAGGATCGCGACTCCCGCCTGGGCGCTCACTCGCGCGGCGGAGATCAGCGCCGAGATGGCCGCGAACATCAGCGCGCTCGGCGTGAACATCGTCGGCGACATCTCGGCGCTTGGCCGCCTCCCGGCGGACCCGCCAGCGACCGGGGATCCTCCGCCTGGCGGGTCCGTCGTCCCGCTCGAAGCGGCCGCCCTGGCCGTCCTGGGAGCCTTGATCGCGGGCGGCGCAGGCGGTCAGAGCCCCGAGGAGGCCGTGCGCGGCGTAGACACCCGGAGCCTGGCCAAAGTACTCGCAAAACGCAGTCGGCGGCGGGTCATCAAGGCGCTGCCCCGGCTGAGCTGAGGCGCCGTGTTCTGCTAGCGCTGTGTTCTAGGGCAGGGCCAGGGTGATGGGCGTGGCTCGCGGGGGGACCAGGACGGTGGCGGCGGCGGAATCGTGGACTAGCGAGGTGAAGTGGCCGGGGTCGCCGGTGTTGCTGGCGATCGCCTCGTAGTGCATGGGGATGACGTAGCTGGGGGCGACCTGGGAACACAGCCAGGCCGCCTCGGTCTCGTTCATGTTGCCGACGATGCCCTTGGCCTCGCGCATGTGGTCGCGGCCGTTGATGGGGATCATCAGCACGTCGGGCGCCAGGGCGGACACGGTGCCGGGAAGCTCGGGGTACACCAGGCCGTCTCCGGCGTGGAAGAAGCGGACGCCGCCGACCTCGACCGCGTAGCCGAGGAAGCGGACCGGGCCGGACTCCCCCTCCTCCGGCGAGAACTCGTAGACCACGGGCTTGTCACCGCCCAAACCGTGCAGGGCCGGGACCGGGTTAACCGTCACGTCCCCGTCGGTGAGTTCCTGCCCCGGAGCCGCGCCCACCAGCCGCTCGCGGTCAAGACCGCCCTCGACCGCGATCTGGATGACCGGCGCGGGCACGATGATCCGGGCACCGGAATTAACCGCGCAGAACTCCCGCAGGAACGGCAGGTCGAGATGGTCCACGTGTTCGTGCGTGCAGAGCACGAGCGTGATGTCGGCGAAATCCGCCGCCTTGGCCGGAGGCTGGTAGCGGCGGTCGGCCCGATCGGTCAGGAACGGATCGATCAGCACCCGGCTATCCCCCGCCACGAGGCGGAAACCCGCCTGGCCGTACCAGGTGACGGAGACTTGATGGCCCGATCGTTCGGGAAAATTGTTCATGATTTAGCGGTCGTCACTGAGGATGGGCTCGGGCAGGGTGCCGGCGTTGTGCTCGAGCAGCCGCCAGCGGTCGCGCCGCTGGCCGACCACCGACCAGGAGCAGTTGGACAGCGGGCCGAGCGCGCTGAACACGTCCTCGGGCAGGCCGAGCAGCCGTGAGGCGCCGAGCCGCAGCGCCGCGCCGTGGCTGACCACCACGCCGAGCCCGCTGCCGCCCGTCCGGGTGTCTTCGCTGACCGCGGTGGCGATGCGGCGCAGCGCGGCCGCGACCCGGTCGGCAACCGCCAGGGACGGCTCGCCGTCGGGCGGGTTCCAGCTCGCGTGCTCGGCCGGGTAGCGCTCCCGGATCTCGGTGTCGGTCAGCCCTTCCCAGCAGCCGCCGTGCCGCTCGCGCAGGTCTTTGTCGAGGATCACGTCGAGCCCGGTCAGGCGGGCCAGCGGGGCGGCCGTGCTCGCCGCGCGGCTCAGGTCCGAGGAGACGATCATGTCGGGGCGCAGGCCGGCCAGCAGCCGGGCCGCCCGCTCCGCCTGCGCCTGCCCGGTCGCATCGAGGGGGATGTCACTTTGCCCCTGGAACCGTCGCTCGGCGTTCCACGTCGTCTGGCCGTGCCGCCACAGCACCAGCCGGACCGGATCGCTCAGCGCGTCCTCCCCGGATTCACGACCAGCTCGGGCAGCGGAATCAGCGGGCAGTCCTTCCAGATCCGCTCGAGCGAGTAGTAGGTACGTTCTTCAGAGTGCTGTACGTGGACCACCACGTCCAGGTAATCGAGCAGGACCCAGCGGCCCTCCCGCTCACCTTCGCGCCGGACCAGTCCCGCGCCTGCCTGGCGCATCCGCAGCTCGATCTCATCGACGATGGACCTGACCTGCCGGTCGTTGGACGCCGAGCACAGCACGAACGCGTCAGTGATGACGAGCTGGTCGCTCACGTCATAGGCAATTATGCCGTCGGCCAGCTTGTCCGCCGCGGCCAGCGCGGCGGTCTCTACCAGCTCGACGGCCCTCGGTGTGGCAGTCACGAGTGCTTGCAGACCTCCTTCAGTAGGCTCACCCTCTTCTTCTTACCCTCTCACGGGCAGCGTCCCGATCCTATGTTCCGCCGGTGTCAGCAGCTACCCCTCAGCGGGGACATCGCTTGCCTTGGCGTACAGGGTGCGCTTGGCGATGTACTGGACCACCCCGTCCGGCACCAAGTACCAGATCGGTTCGTCGGCCTCGACCCGGGCCCGGCATTCGGAGGACGAGATGGCCAGCGCCGGGATCTCCACTAGGCTCACCTTCCCGGCGGGCAGGCCCGCCCCCGACAGCCGGTGGCCCGGCCTCGTGCACCCGACGAAGTGCGCCAAGGTGAACAGTTCGTCCACATCGTGCCAGGTCAGCATCAAGGACAGCGCGTCGGCGCCGGTGATGAAAAACAGTTTGTCCTGCGGCCCGGCGGCGTCACGCAGGTCGCGCAGCGTGTCGATGGTGTAGGTAGGCCCGGGCCGGTCGATGTCCACCCGGCTGACGCTGAACCTCGGGTTGGACGCGGTCGCGATGACCGTCATCAGGTACCGGTCCTCGGCGGGCGAGACGGTGCGGTAGTCCTTCTGGTACGGCTGGCCGGTCGGCACGAAGATCACCTCGTCCAGCGCGAAGTTGTGCGCGACCTCACTGGCGGCGACCAGGTGACCGTGATGAACGGGGTCGAAGGTACCGCCCATCACACCGATCCGTCGCATTTTTTTCATGCCCCCTTCGTGCCTCGTATCGTACCGGCCCAACCGGCCGACACTCGGGTTATGATTCGAGATATGACTTCAGTGCCAGATCGCGCCCGAGTCCGGCTCACCGGCATCTCGTCCCGCGCATACGAGCATCCCGCCGACCGTTCGGCGCTGGTGGCGCTGCGTAAGCTCACCGGCTTCGACACCCTGCTAAAGCTGCTGAACGGCCTGTTCAACGAACGGGCCATGCGGCTTAATTTCCTCGCCAGCGGAGTAAAGGTCTCCGACCGGCAGTTCCCGCATATCCACGAGATGCTGCGCGACGGCGCCTACGTCCTGGACATGGACAAGGTACCTGAGCTGTTCATCACGCAGACTCCCCTGGTGAACGCGATGGCGCTCGGCACCAACAACCCCTTCATCGTGCTCAACTCGGGTCTGGTCGACCTGCTCGACGCCGAGGAGCTCAGGGCGGTGATCGGGCACGAGCTCGGCCACGTTCTGTCCGGGCACGCGGTCTACCGGACCATGCTGTACAACCTGATTCTGCTGGCCCAGCGGATCGCGTGGATGCCTATCGGCTACCTCGGGCTGCGGGCCATCATCTGGGGCCTGGAGGAGTGGTACCGCAAGTCCGAGCTGTCCTGTGACCGGGCCGGGCTGCTGGCCGGCCAGGACGTGGACGCCTCCCGGCGGGTCCTGATGAAGCTGGCCGGCGGGTCGCGGCTCGCGGAAATGAACGCGGACGCCTTCCACGACCAGGCCCGCGAGTACGATGCGGCGCCGGATCTGCGGGACAGCATCCTCAAGCTGCTCCAGCTGCAGGGCAACACGCACCCGTTCGCCGTGGTCAGGTTCGCCGAGCTCGACCACTGGGTCGCCAGCGGCGAGTACGACCGCATCCTGGGCGGGGATTACCCGCGCCGGGACACCGACCGCAACGCGTCGGTGGGCGAAGAGGTACGCAGCGCCGCGAAGGCCTACCAGGAGTCCTGGAACCGGTCGGAGGACCCGCTCATCGGCATGGTCCGCGGCGCGGCCGGGACCATGGCCAGCGCCGCTGGGGGGCTGTTCGACCGGTTCTCCAACCGCGGTGGTGGCGGCAACAGCGGTAGCAGCGACGACAACTGACGCTCGGCAGGCTGGCCGGCGGCTAGAGGATGACGAGGTCGTCGCGGTGAACGACCTCGCGCTCGTACTCCGGGCCTAGCTTGCTCGCCAGCCACCGGGTGGACCGGCCCATCAGCCCCGGGATCTCGGCCGCGTCGTAGTTGACCAGGCCGCGGGCGACGGTGGTGTCGTGTTCATCGCGCAGGTTCACCGGGTCACCGGCGTCGAAGGTTCCCTCGACGCCGGTGATGCCGGCCGGAAGCAGGCTGGCGTGGCGTTTGACCACGGCCTCGACCGCGCCCGCGTCGAGCTTGAGGCTGCCGCGGGCCACGGCGGCGTGCTTGAGCCAGAGCAGCCTAGTCGCTGGCCTGCGGCCATGGGCCGTGAAGTAGGTACCCACCGCCGCGCCCGCCAGGGCCGCCGGCGCACTGGCCGTGTCGGTGACCACGGTCGGGATGCCGGCCGCGGAGGCGATCATCGCGGCTTCCACCTTGGTGGCCATGCCGCCGATGCCCGGCGCCTGACCGTTGTGGGTCCCCTGTCCGGCCCGGGCGCCCCGGCCCAGCCTGATGCCCTCCAGGTCCGACGGGTCGCGCACCACGGCGATCCGCTGTGCGGCTCCGCGGCGCGGGTCCCCGTCGTAGAGGCCGTCGACGTCAGAGAGCAGGATGAGGGCTGAGGCCCGCGTGACGTGCGCGACCAGGGCGGCCAGGCGGTCGTTGTCGCCGAACCTGATCTCATCGGTGGCGACCGTGTCGTTCTCGTTGACCACCGGCAGCACACCGAGCTCGAGCAGCCGGTCCAGGGTGCGCTGCGCGTTGCGGTAGTGAGTCCGGCGCATCAGGTCATCGGCCGACAGCAGCACCTGGCCGGTCCGGATGCCATGCCGGGCGAACGCGGCGGTATACCTAGCGATGAGCAAGCCCTGGCCGACGCTGGCCGCGGCCTGCTGAGTGGCCAGGTCGCTGGGTCGCCGGGACAGCCCGAGCGGGGCCAGCCCGGACGCGATCGCTCCCGAGGACACCAGCACGAGCTGGGTGCCGACCTGGACGCGGGCGGCCAGGGCGGCGGCCAATGCGGTGATCGCCTCGTCGGCGACCTCGCCGTTAGCCGTGGTCAGCGACGAGGAGCCGACCTTGACCACGACCCGGACCGCGGTGGCGATGTCCGGCCGCTCAGGCGCGGTCGTGCTCTCAGACGCGGGCGGGCCCTGGGACGCGGACGTACCCTNNGCGGACGTACCCTGGGACGCGGGCGGGCCCTGGGACCCGGGCGTCACGAGGAGAGCCGGGAGTCCGTGCCGCGCGGGCCCAGGTGCCGCTTGCCGCCCTTGCTGCCCTTGGCGCCGTGTCCGGCGTAGCGGGGGGCTCCGCTGGACATGGGAGCGGCCGGGTCCCAGTCGAAGACCACGGCGTCGTCCAGTTCGCCGATCATGACCTCGGCGCCTGGCTCGGCGCCCGCCTCGGCGAGCGCCTCCTCCACGCCGAGGCGGGCCAGCCGGTCCGCCAGGTAGCCCACCGCCTCGTCGTTGCTGAAATCGGTCTGCCTGACCCACCGCAACGGCTTCTCGCCTCGGATGAGGAAGCTCTCACCGATCCGTACCAGCTCGAAGCCAGGCTCGTCGGCGGCCTTCACGTGGACTCTGACCCGCTCGACGGGCTGCTCGGCCGGACGGGAGGCCCGGTCCGCGGCGACCAGCGCCGCCATCGCGAAGCCGAGCTGACGCAGACCCTCCCCGGTCGCGGCGGAGATCTCGAAGACCTGGTAGCCTCGGGCCTCGAACTCGGGCTTGACCTGGTCCGCGCGCTCCCGCGCGGCCGGGACGTCGATCTTGTTCAGAGCGATCAGCCGCGGCCGCCCGACCAGCTCGGCGCCGGTCGCGTCGCCGTAGGCGGCCAGCTCCTCCTCGATCGCCGCCAGGTCCGCGACCGGGTCACGGCCGGGCAGTTCGGCGGCTTCGGCGGCGCAGTCGAGCACGTGGACCAGGGTGGAGCAGCGCTCCACGTGCCGCAGGAAATCGTGGCCCAGGCCCTTGCCCTGGCTTGCCCCCGGGATCAGGCCGGGCACGTCGGCGACAACGAACTGGACCTCGCCGGCTTCGACCACGCCCAGGTTCGGGATCAAGGTGGTGAACGGGTAATTGGCGATCTTCGGCCGGGCCGCGGACATCGCCGCGATGATGGAGGACTTCCCGGCGTTGGGGAAGCCGACCAGGCCGACGTCGGCGACCGTCTTGAGCTCCAGGATGAGGTCACGCTGCTGGCCCGGCTCGCCCTTGAGGGCGAACCCGGGCGCCTTGCGCCGCGGCGAGGCCAGCGCCGCGTTGCCGAGACCGCCCCGGCCGCCCGCGGCCGCTACGAACCTGGTGCCGACCCCGACCAGGTCGGCGAGCACCTCACCGTCCTCGGTCTTCACCTCGGTCCCGTTCGGCACCGCGATGACCAGATCGGGGCCGTTGCCGCCGCTGCGGTTCGAGCCCTCGCCCTGCTTTCCGTTGCCGGCCCGGCGGACCGGACGGCGGTGGAAGTCGAGCAGGGTCGCCGAGCTCGCGTCCACCTCGAGAATCACGTCACCGCCGCGCCCGCCGTTGCCGCCGTCCGGGCCGCCGAGCGGCTTGAACTTCTCTCGGTGAACCGAGGCGCAGCCGTTTCCGCCGTGCCCGGCCTGCACCTGCAGCGTGACCCGGTCGGCGAACTCCGCCACGATGTCCATCTCCTGTCTGACACGAAAAAGGCGGGCCGGGTTGCCCGGGCCCGCCTTCTGGTCGCCCTGCTGATACTTCGCACGGCTTTGTACTTCGTACTGCCTGTACGTCTTGCCGGTACCCCCGTTGCCGGTACCCGCGGCCTCCGCCTCGGCGGAGCTACGCCGGAGGCTCGGCGGTGACGATGCTGACGGCCCGGCGGCCGCGGCGCATACCGAACTGAACCTTGCCTTCGACCAGCGCGAACAGCGTGTCGTCACCGCCACGGCCGACACCCTCGCCCGGGTGGAAGTGCGTGCCGCGCTGGCGGACGATGATCTCGCCCGCGTTCACCTGCTGGCCGCCGAAACGCTTGACGCCGAGGCGCTGGGCGTTCGAGTCGCGGCCGTTGCGGCTCGATGACGCACCCTTCTTATGTGCCATCTCAGTCCTCCTGCGCCTGAGCCGACGCCTTGGCCCGGGCCTTCGGCTTGGCCTCCGCCTTGCCCTTGGTGTCGGAGCCTTCGGTGCCGATGCTGGTGATCCGCACTTGAGTGTATTTCTGCCGGTGACCCAGACGCCGCCGGTAGCCGGTCTTATTCCGGTAGTGGATCATGTTGATCTTAGGGCCTGCAGTGTCACCGACGATGTCCGCCGTGACTAGGTAGCGGCCAACTTCGGCGGGGTCGCTGATGACCCGCTCACCGTCCACCACCAGCAAGGCCGGCAGCGTAACGCTTGAGCCGGTCTCGCCAGGAAGCTTGTCGACAGTGACGACTTCATCCAGCGCGACCTTTTCCTGCCTGCCGCCACAGCGCACAATCGCGTACACCCGAGGTCTCTCTCTTTCCTTGCGCTTTCCTTGCGTGCCCCGGCGCGCCGGTGTCACCACGGCGGGCTCGCTTGAACTCGCTTGAGCTTGCACGGGGTCCCGCGCAGCGGGCGACTCCCGACCGCTAAGGCTACCAGACCTCAGCGTGTTCACGAACCCAGGTCGTTCGGCTCACCTCCGAGGTCCCGTTCTCCGAGGTCCGGTTCGCCGCCCGCGCCTAGGCGCCACCGCCGCAGCCGGTGGCAGCGGGTGGCAGCCCCGCCAGCCGGTGGGAGCCGGCCAAGTGTGCGACTGCGCGGCACACTTCTGGGTTAGGCGGCACCGTCCTGGGCCTGTGGGGGTTCCGGGGCGGAGGCGATGGAAGCTGCGGGAGCGGGCGACGCGGTGGAGCTGACGGCAGCGGCGGCTGATGCAGCTGATGCGGTGGGCCTGCGTCGGCGTCGGCGGCCGCTGCCGGAACGCCCGGGCTCACCTGACCCGTTGGGTGCCTGCCCATTGTCGGACTGGCCGCCGCCGGACTGGCCGCCGCCGGACTGCCCGCTGCCGGACTGGCCGCTCGTCGGCTGAGTGTTGTCGGGCCCGGCCGCAGCGACCTCACCGTCCGCTGAGGGCCCGTCCGCGGCCTGACCGTCCGCCTGGCGCACGCTGTCGGGCTGGGGGGCGTCTGGCTGGCGGGAGCGGGCGGCCACCGAAGCCGGGCTCGCAGCCTGGGCGGCTGTCCTGGCTCCGTTGCCGCCGTGACCGCCACCGTTGCCGCCGTTGCCGCCGTTGCCGCCGCCGTTGTTGCTGCGGGCGTGCAGGTGGTGCGGCGCGGGGGTGTCGGTGTCGGGATCGAAGGTGAGGATCACGCCGCGGCCGTTGCAGCATTCGCAGGGCGTCGAGAAGGCCTCGAGCAGGCCCGCGCCCACCCTCTTCCTGGTCATCTGCACCAGCCCGAGCGAGGTCACCTCGGCGACCTGGTGCTTGGTCCGGTCCCGGGCCAGGCATTCGAGCAGCCTGCGGAGCACGAGTTCCCTGTTGCTCTCGAGCACCATGTCGATGAAGTCGATGACGACGATGCCGCCCACGTCGCGCAGCCTGAGCTGGCGGACGATCTCCTCGGCGGCCTCGAGGTTGTTGCGGGTGACGGTCTCTTCGAGGTTGCCGCCCTGCCCGGTGAACTTGCCGGTGTTCACGTCGACGACGGTCATCGCCTCGGTTTTGTCGATAACCAGCGATCCGCCGCTCGGCAGCCAGACCTTGCGCTCGAGGCCCTTGGCCAGCTGCTCGTCGATGCGGTAGTCGGCGAACGCGTCGCGGGTGCCTTCCCAGCGGGTGATCCGGTCAGCCAGATGCGGCGCGACGTACTTGACGTACTCATCGACCACGTCCCAGGCCTCGTCACCGGACACGATGAGCTTGCTGAAGTCTTCGTTGAACACGTCCCTGATGACCCGGATGGTGAGGTCCGGCTCGCTGTAGAGCAGCGCGGGAGCGGTGGCCGTCTTCGCCTTCTTCTCGATCGCCTCCCACTGGGCGGCGAGCCTGGTCACGTCGCGGGCCAGCTCTTCTTCCGCTGCTCCCTCCGCCGCGGTCCTGACGATGACGCCGGCGTGCTCCGGCATGACCTTCTTCAGGATCTGCTTGAGCCGGTTCCGCTCGATGTCGGGCAGCTTGCGGCTGATGCCGGTCATGGAGGCACCCGGCACGTAGACCAGGTACCGGCCAGGCAGGCTGACCTGGCTGGTCAGCCGGGCCCCCTTGTGCCCGACTGGATCCTTGGTGACCTGCACGATCACCGACTGGCCCGACTTCAGGGCCGACTCGATCCGCTTCGAGTTGCCTTCGAGCCCGCTCACGTCGAAGTTGACCTCGCCGGCGTAGAGCACCGCGTTGCGGCCCTTGCCGACGTCGACGAAGGCGGCCTCCATCGACGGCAGCACGTTCTGGACCTTGCCCAGGTAGACGTTGCCGACGTAGGACTGCTGGCTGGACCGGTTCACGTAGTGCTCGACCAGCACCCCGTCCTCGAGCACGGCGATCTGGGTGCGGTCCTTGCGCTGGCGGACCACCATGGTCCGCTCGACCGACTCGCGGCGGGCGAGGAACTCCGACTCGGTGACGATCGGCGGGCGGCGGCGGCCAGTTTCCCGGCCCTCCCGGCGCCGCTGCTTCTTGGCCTCAAGCCTGGTGGAGCCCTTCACCGACCGCACATCGTCGTTACCGTTCGGCTCGCGGACGTGCACGACGGTGTCCGGCGGGTCGTCGGGCGTCAGCGAGTCCGAAGCCGCCGCACCCTCGGCCGAACCGCGGCGGCGCTTGCGCCTGCGCCTGCGCGCGCTGGCCGAACCGGTGTCGTCGTCCTCCCCGTCGGCCGTCCCGCCGTCATCCGACGCCCCGCTGGCCGCGGAGGCAGGCTCGGCGCTGACGGAGGTGTCCGCGGCGTCCTTAGCCGCGCCCCCACGCCGGCTGCGGGTGCGAGGGGCCGGCCTGCGGCCCTCCGGCTGATCAGCGCCGTTCCCCGAGCCGTTTCCCGGCTCGGCCGTGGAACCCTGGCCGCCCTGGCCCCCAGAAGTTCCCTCGGCGGCCTGGTTCTCCGGCTGGTCATCGGCGGCTTCCGCCGTCGCGTCCTGGTCACCGTTCCTGGCCCGGCCGCGGCTCGGCCGGCGCCTACGGCGACGGCCCGACGCCGAGCCATCGTCGTCATCGCCCAAAACCCCGGAGTCGGAAAAACTCCCGGCCGCCTCGGCGTCCCCTTGCGTCCCGGACGGACTCGATGAGGCCGAGGATGATCCGGGCGCCGGATCGGCGTGCGCGGGTTCGGATCTGGCCGTAGGCGGCTGGAACACCACCGGCGGCGGCTGGAACACCGCCGCAGGCACGCTCGGGGTCAGCTCGCTGGCACTTCGCCCGCCCGCCGCGTCATCATTGGAACCTCTGTCGTACAGCTCGCTCTCGAGCATTCGGGCAATCTCCAGTCAGGCTCCCGGGCGTGCGGTATCGCGGCATTCCGCTCGATGGCGGTGTACCGCGATGCGCCCGCACACCACACGGGAGCACGTTGTAAACGAAGACCCAGGCGGAGCCGCGTGAGCGGCCCTGAACTCGCGCGGTTTGCGCGCTAGCCCGACAACACCGAGCCTCGTAACTTATCTCTGTCTTTACGGGTACGGCTCCTCGGCACATCCGTGTCCCGGTCATGACCTAGTCTCCCCAGTCAGCAGGGCTCGTGAACCCTGCGCCAGCCGGGTGGTCAATGGCGGTGACGACGCAGCGATGCCGCTCCCGTCGCGCAGCGCGGTCAGAATATCCTCGGGCCGCACGGCAGGTGCCGTATGTAGAACAACCATTCGAATCATGGCACAATCTTTATGACCTGTCGTGGCGACACGCTGGCCGCCATCAGGATCGACCGGGATCTCATCGGCGTCGATGACGGTCATGTCGACCACGGCCGCTCGAGCATCCAGGCACCGGACGCCCTTGTCCGTGAGGCGCTCCACCGGCGCCTCGCCGAGTGTGAGAAAACTGGCGACAGCCTGCTCGGCTGCCGCCGGACTCACGCCCGGTAGAACCACACGCCACTCAGAAGCCTCCAGGTGGAGGGCTGTGCTGGCCCGGGGGGACGAACCCCCGGTACCCCCCGCGTACGGGAGGGCTGCCCGCCCCCCCGCGCCCCCCTGGCCCTGGGGGTCCAGGTCGGTGACTTCTATCACGTCAATCCCATCAGGTAGTGCCGCGTCCAGCCGCTGGCACACCTGCGTCTCAGCCTGCCGGGCAGTCAGCGCGAGGCTCAGATATTCAGCCTCGCTCGCCACCCCGGTCGGAGCCCCACCCGCGTAGGAAATCTTCGGGTGAGGCGAAAACCCGGCAGAATAAGCAATCGGCAGCCCTGCCCTGCGCACTCCCCGCTCGAAGGCGCGAGCCACATCTCTGTGGCTGGCAAAACGCATCTTTCCGCGCTTAGCATACCGGACCACAAGATGCTGCACCGCAGGCAACTGCCCCAGGTTAGGCGACCTTGGGTCCGGCTCCGGCACGCTACCTCCCGACCACTACGGGAAGCAGCCGCCGCCCGTCGAGGCGAACTCCAGTCGGGCCCACCTGGATCTCGGTCCCCATAGCCGAACACACCCCGCATTCATAACACGGAGTCCAGCGGCAATCTTCCACCTCGGCCACGCCCTCGGGAGCGATAGAGTCCTGCCAGTCCTGCCAGAGCCAGTCGCGGTCGAGGCCTGCGTCGAGGTGGTCCCAGGGGAGCACCTCACTGTAATCACGTTCGCGCGTAGTGTACCATGCCAGGTCCACCGGCTCGCCGACCAGGGCAGACTCAGCCGCGCGCAGCCACCGCTCGTAGGAGAAGTGCTCGCTCCACCCGTCGAAACGCCCGCTATCCCGCCACGCCGCCAGGATCACGCGGCCCACCCGCCGGTCACCGCGGGAGAGCAGCCCCTCGATCTGGCCCGGCCGCCCGTCGTGATAGCGGAAACCGATGGCCTTGCCGTAGGCGCGGTCCGCGCGGAGCGCGCCGCCGAGCGCGCGGAGCCTGGCGTCCACCACCTCGGGCTCACACTGCGACGCCCACTGGAACGGCGTGTGCGGCTTGGGCACGAAGCCTCCGATAGACACCGTGCACCTGATGTCGCGCCGGCCGGACGCTTCCCGGCCCGCCGCGATGACCCGCCGGGCGAGCTGCGCGATCGCGAGCACGTCCGCGTCGGTCTCGGTGGGCAGGCCGCACATGAAGTACAGCTTCACCTGCCGCCAGCCGCTGGCGTAGGCCGTGGTCACGGTGCGGATCAGGTCTTCTTCCGTGACCATCTTGTTGATCACCTTGCGCAGCCGCTCCGACCCGCCCTCCGGGGCGAACGTCAGCCCGGACCTGCGGCCGTTACGGCTGAGCTCATCCGCCAGGGTGACATTGAAGGCGTCCACCCGGGTGGAGGGCAGCGACAATCCGATGTTGGTGCCCTCGTAGCAGTCGGCCAGGTCGACCGCGATCTCGTTGATCTCGCTGTGGTCCGCGCTGGACAGCGAGAGCAGCCCGACCTCGTCGAACCCGGTGGCCGCCACTCCGGCCGCGACCATCGAGCCGATCGTGGTGATGGACCGCTCCCGGACCGGCCTGGTGATCATTCCGGCCTGGCAGAACCGGCAGCCGCGGGTGCAGCCGCGGAAGATCTCCACGCTGTACCGCTCGTGCACGGTCTCCGCGACGGGGACGATGGGAGCACGCGGGTAGGGCCAGGCGTCCAGGTCCATCACGGTGTATTTCGAAACCGTAGCCGGAACACCCGGACGGTTAGGTGCTATTTTTGAAATTCTTCCGTCTGGAAGATACGACACGTCGTAGAATCGCGGTACGTAAGCCACCGTCGCGAGCCTGAGCAGCAGCCCGTCCCGTCCGCCAGGGCGCCCGGTCCGCTTCCAGTCGCGAATGACGTCCGTGATGGCGAGCACGGCCTGCTCGCCATCGCCGAGAACCACGACATCGAGGAAGTCCGCGATCGGCTCCGGGTTGAACGCCGCGTGACCGCCGGCGATGACCACAGGGTGTCCCTCGGACCGTTCGGCAGAGCAGAGGGGGATGCCGGCCAGATCGAGCACGGTCAGGAGGTTGGTGTAGGCCATCTCGGTGGCGAAACTTACGCCGAGCACATCGAAGGCGCCGACCGGCCGGTGCGCGTCCACGGTGAACTGGGGCACGCCCGTCTCGCGCATCAGCCCCTCGAGGTCGGGCCAGACGGTGTAGGTCCGTTCCGCGAGCACGCCGTCGCGCTCGTTCAGCACCTCATACAGAATCTGGATGCCCTGGTTGGGCAGCCCGACCTCGTAGGCGTCCGGATAGCACAGCGCCCACCGGACGTCAGCGGCGTCCCAGTCCTTGACCACGGAGCCGACCTCGCCGCCAACGTACTGGATCGGCTTGCGCACGCGCGGCAGGAGCGGCTCGAGTCTCGGGAATACCGATTCGATAGGCATCAAACCAGAGTATCCGAACGGGCAGTGGCCACACCGCCACGCGACGGATCAGCAGCCACTGGGTTAAACCGGGCTAATCGAAAACGCTGTGGCGGCGGTGGACGGACTGGAGCAGGCCGATGGCGATCATGTCGGCGAAGATGGCCGAGCCGCCGTAGGAGACGAACGGCAGCGGAATGCCGGTGATGGGCATGATGCCGATGGTCATGCCGATGTTGACGAACGACTGGAAGGTGAACCATATCGCGATGCCGGACGCGACCAGCAGGCCGAACAGGTCATCGGCCCGGGTGGCGATCCGCAGCGCGCGGACGATCACTACGCCGAGCAGGAAGACGATCACGATGGTGCCGACGAAGCCGAGTTCCTCCCCGGCCACGGTGAAGATGAAGTCCGTCTGCTGGGAGGGGACGAAGTTGCCCGCGACCAGCTGACCGTGGAACAGGCCCTGGCCGAACAT
>PMST01000666.1 GCA_003168295.1 Actinomycetota bacterium | reverse complement strand
GCGCCGGCCTCTCCTCGTGCCGCCACGACCCGGTCCGCGCGTTCACCCCCGTCCTGACCGCGATGCCCGCCGCCGGGACCGGTCTCGGCGACATCCTCGCCGACTCCGGCTACGCCCACCGCGACGCGGACGCCTGGGCCATCCCGGTGCGCGCCGCCGGCGGCCAGCTCGTCCAGGACCTGCACCCGCACGACCTTTTCCGGATTAATTTTTGTCCGTTTTATTTATCTTTATGGTTTGCTGGGGCGGGGGTGCTGGCGATCACCGGGAATCGCCGATGGTCGGCATTCCGAGGTCGGTGGGTCCGGTGCGGCGGTTGCGTTCGATGCCCCGGTCGAGGCTGGCGAGTTTGCGTTTAGCGGCGTTCAGGCTGACCTCAAGGCCCTGGACTTCGCCGAGCCAGCCGTTCATCCGTGCTTCGGTGATGCGCTCGCGCAGGTTGCGGATGATGTCGGTGAGGCGGGGCCGTTGCTGCGGCGACACGCGGAGCATTGCGCATCGCAGGCATGCGTGTTCATGCTGGCAAGCTGACCCGTAAGGACGTCCGCAGGTTCCCAGCGCCACCTTTCGCGACTGGAAGTGCTTCTGGAATTCTTGCCATTCCTGGTCGGTGGGCTCACGGTATTCTTCGGAGGGCCGGGCGGCCCGCCGCTTGTCGAGGAATGCCCGGTAGGAGCGGATCAGGTCGTCCTGGAAGACGGCCAGGTACGTTTCCGTAGTGGTCAGGCTTTTGTGGCCGAGAATCCGGGCTGCGATGTGCACGGGCAGCCCGCCGGTAACGGCTTCCGTCGTGAAGCACCTGCGGAAATCGTGGGGCTGGTAGGCCAGCGGCTGGCCCGTGGCGTCCTTGAGGCCGGCGGCGGCAAGCGCGGTGTTGATCAGCTTGTAGACCGTGCCGGGACTGATCACCTCGCGCCGGGCGCCGAGGACACGCTGGAAGAGGTGCGGGAGGAGCGGCCCGGTGGTCCGCTCGTGGCGGTCGTAGCGGGCGACGAGGGGAACGGCGCCGTTGCTGCCGGCACGCAGCCGGGTGATCACGGTGGCCAGGACGCTGGCGAGCTCCGGGTCCACCAGCAGCAGGCGTTCCTCGTTGCTCTTGGACGGCACGATCTGCAGCAAGGGCACGACTTCGCCGCTGCCGGGAAGCTTGTAGGACACCAGCGCCAGGTGGGTGATCTCCAGCAGTTCCTCCAGGCGCACCCCTGACAGGCGCAGCGTCTCGACGATCGCCCGGGCCCAGAACGCCTCGTCCTCGCGGCGGGTCAGGTTGACCGTCTCGCCGGTGACCAGGTTTTCCGCCGTGACGGAGGGATTGCCCTGGTGCCGGGCCGACAGGCCGGCGCTCTTGAGGGCCTTGCGGCGGTAGCGGGTGCCGGCGTGATCGAACACCTCGTCCGGTTCGCATCCGGCTGCGGCGGCCAGCAGCGCGGTCGTCTCGGCCAGGCACCGTCCGGCGGCATCAGCCAGCGCGGGCAGGTGCGGCAGCCGCTCGCGGACGCGCTGGTGCATTTCGGCCACGGTTTTCCTGCGGGCCTTCTCATATCCCTGGGTGCCGGCCTTGCGCACCGGGCTGGGCACCGCCCACGGCACCCAGCTCGGGTCTTCCAGCGCCCACTGCTGGATGTCGAGGTAGAAGGCGCGGACCCGCGTCAGGAGAGCGTGGATGTTCTTGCGCTCCCGTATCGTGCCGTCGGCGTCCGTGACGACCCGCGCGCGTTCCTTCCATGCCTGGGCGATCTCGCCGGGCAGGTGAAGGGTATCGATGCCCGGGTGATGCCGCTCGATGTCGGCCCAGAAGGTGCCCGCCAGCTCGCCGGCGAGACCGGCCAGGGTCTTGTAATCCAGCGCGGGGCGGCGTTCGTCAAGGTAGCGGACGAGCACGTCGCGGACCGGGCGGCAGGAGATGCTGTAGTCGCCGACCAGTTCCGCGGTTGTCCGCTGGCCGCGCCGCTGCGCGGACCGCAGGGTCGTGCCGGCCGGGGTCACCCCGATGGCGCCGAGGAGGTCCCAGGCCGCGTGCAGTCCCGGGACCTGCCGACGCGGGGGGTCGGCGTGAACGCTCCATGCGAACATCTCCAGGACGTCGCCGGGGGTCAGCGCGTCGACGTCGGTGCCGGTATGCAGCACGATCTTGCTGATCACGCACAGCGCGTCGCCCTTGTCGCGGCCGCTCATCCCGCGGTCGGCCGCGGCGTTCTCAAGGCGGGCGAACATATCGGGCCGCATGATCTCGCGGACCTGGCTGAGCAGTCCTTTCGCCCGGTAGGCGGCCAGGAAGTCGTAACTGGGCAACACGACCCGGCACATCAGCAGGCAGCCCAGCCCGGCGATGTGCTCTTGCCTCTTGGTGACCGCCTGGCGGGTGTCGCCCGGGGCCAGCATTTCGATCCAGCTGGTGTCCCGGTCGGCGCCGGAGACCGTCCACCGGTCCTGCCAGCCCTCGCCGGGGTGGGCGTTCAGCCAGTCCAGGATCGTGCCGGCTCCCTTGAGCCTCCTGGTGCGGTGGACTGTGGCAGCGGGCCAGTCCGGCAACCGGGGCAGCAGCGCGAGGATGCCGCCGGCCGGCAGTCGGTCCACCGGCCCGGCCCGGTGCTGCTGCAGCAGCCGCTCACCGGTGTCGAACGGGCCGCGGGTGCGGGTTCCGGGCGTGGCAGCCGTCGCGGTCACTGCAGGGTCCCTCCGAACAGGACGGACAGGTCGCCGGCGTCATAGCCGGCCGCGGCCGGGGGCGGCGCGGCCTGCTGAACGCGCTGTTCCCGTGCGGCCAGGTGCTGCCGGACCCGGCGGATCACCTCGGCCTCGTCCTCAACCAGGTAGACGTCGGCGGTAGTGGACAGGTGCGCGTGACCGAGGATCACCTGGACGTCCCGCATGGTCAAAGACTCATCCCGGCTCATCCGCAGCGCCGCGGTATGACGCAGGTCATGCATCGAGTAATTGGTGCCCAGCAGCACGTTGACCCGCTTGAACACCGCCCGCAGTGCTTCGTAGTTCACCGGCTGGCGGCGCAGCCCGCCGCCGTGGTCGCGGCGGCGGAGCGTCCACCACAAGGGCTCGTGCGGTTCCAGCGGATCGAGCCCGGCCAGATACAGCCGGATCCACACGAACGCCTCCGGACTGGCCGGGAGCCACTGCTCCGCGCCCGTGCCCTTCCGGCAGACCCGGACGAGCTGCTCGCCCCAGTCCAGGTCGCAGCACCTCACGCCGAGCAGCTCGCTGGCCCGGGCGCCGGTGCTGATCCCCAGCGCGAGGATTGCCCGGTCCCGGTCCGACCGCAGTCCCGCGAACAGCTCGTTCCACCGCTCGTCGGGCACCGCCCGCGGCGCGCGCCGGGGAACCCGCGGGTTATAGCGGATCCTCCCCTCCGGCCGGAACGGAGCCAGGGGATTGTGATGCTCGTTCGGCCGCCGGCCGCACCGGTCGAGCACCACCGGGTTGACCAGCGGCCCGCCGCCCAGCTCGATCCAGTACTCATAGAAGCTCCGCAGCACCGCGTTGCCGTGCCGCACCGTCCGCGGCTCGTACTGATCACCGAGATACCGCTTGCGGGTCACCGCGTTGACAGTCCCGGCCGTGGCCGCCGACTCGGTTCTCGCTGAATTGCGCGGCTTCGGCGCCTGCCCCAGCCACAAGACGAAGTCCCTGACCTCAGCCGATGTCGCCTTGTCCCAGTCCACGCCGACGGCCTCCAGCCACCGCCACCATCGCAGCAGGCCATAGGCATAGCTGCGGACGCTGCCGGCCCGGTTGCCGCGGGCCACGAAGTCCCGCAGGAACCGCCGGACCGGCTCCACCGGGCTGCCGTCCGGATCGATCACCAGCCACGGCACGACGCCCTCAGCCTCAACGACCCGGCCCCACTGCGGCAACCGGACCGAGACGACGTCCCGCTCGACGAACCCACCCGACAGCCCCACGCGTCTCCCTTCGAAAGAGTCGCGTGAGTTCTACCGGCCAGCCCGCCTCGAAGGCATCAACCACCCCCGGCGTGTCGTCCAGTAGTCCGGTCAACAAACAGCGGCCCCAAGGGCACCCACCACGGCGCCATCATCGCCAACGGCAACCTGTACTGCCCGGCCACGCCCCGGCCGCTGACCGGACTCGGGCCGCTCGCCCGCGACGCCACCCCTGACCAAGCCGCCGCCCACGACCAGCAGACCGCCGAGCTGGCCCGGCACAAGCTCGGCAAGATCACCCGCGACGACGACGACGGCTACCACCGGGTCCAGTGCCCCGCCGCCATGGGCAAGATCCGCTGCCCGCTCCGGCCAGCCTCGATGACCCTGGACCGGGACCGGCCGGAGATCCTCCAGCCCCCGGAGCACCCGCCCGCCTGCTGCACCCAGCAGACCCTCACCGTCCCGCCCGAGGTCACCGCGAAAACCGCGCAGAAACACGACTACCCCTCCGCAGCCTGGCGCCGCTCCTACGCCCGCCGCACCGGCGCCGAACGCGGCTTCGCCACCGCCAAGGACCCCGCCACCAACGACATCAGCCGCGGCTGGTGCCGCCTCATGGGCCTGCCACCCCTCATGCTGATCACCACCACGCTGCTGATCGTCCGCAACCAGCGC
>PMST01000268.1 GCA_003168295.1 Actinomycetota bacterium | reverse complement strand
GTGCTGGAGTGGGTGAGGGTCAGCACGAGCCAGGACTGCGCCGTCATCTGCATCCAGGTCCCGGCGAGGGATATCGACTGGCCGGTGAAGTACAGGCGGTAGTTCGGCACCTTCAACGAGGAGAACGTCTGGCGCCGCAGCGCGCCAAGACGGCGCTTCACGGTCGCCGTCCCCAGCGGGATCTGGTCAGGCAACGAGCTGGGCATCCCCGGTGAACGCGGCCCACAGGGCCGCGTAGCTGCTGTCCCGCTCCAGCAGCTCGGTGTGGGTGCCGACCTCGGCGATCCGGCCCGACTCCATCACCACGATACGGTCAGCCCGGGCGGCGGTGGTCAGCCGGTGCGCGACCACCAAGGTAGTGCGCCTGGCCGTGAGCCGCTCGGTCGCGGTGTTGACCGCGGCCTCCGACGCCAGGTCGAGGGCCGCGGTGGCCTCGTCGAGCAGCAGGATGGCGGGGTCCACCAGGTAGGCGCGGGCCAGGGCGATCAGCTGGCGCTGGCCCGCGGCCAGGTTGCGTCCCCGCTCGGCCACCTCGTGCCGGAAGCCGCCGGGCAGTCGCGCGATCATCTCGATCGCCCCTACCTCGCGGGCCGCGGCCTCGACCTCCGCGTCCGTCGCGTCCGGACGGCCGTAGGCGATCGCGTCCCTGACCGTGCCGGGGAACAGGTAAGGCTCCTGCGGTACCACGCCCAGCTGCTGCCGGTATCCGGCCAGGTCCAGCTGCCGCACGTCAGTGCCGTCGATGAGCAGGCGGCCCGCCGTGACGTCGTAGTACCGTGCGACCAGCTTGACCATGGTGGACTTGCCTGCGCCGGTCTGGCCGACCAGGGCCACGGTCTCGCCGGGCCGCACGACCAGGTTCACCCCCGACAGCGCATCCTGCGGCTGCCCGGAGTACCTGAAGCGCACGCCGGTGAACTCGATCTGGCCCTGCGGCCGGCCGGCCGGCCGCGGGGCCGCGGCTTCCGGCGTGCTGGTCGGCTGCCGCAGCAGGTCCTTGATCCGCCGCAGGCCCACGGCGGCCTGGTTGTAGCCGTCGAAGACCTGGGACAGCTGCTGTACGGGAGAGAAGAGCAGGTCGATGTAGAGCAGGTAGGCGATCAGGCCGCCGGCCGTCAGCGTCTTGCTGTGCACCTCGCCGGCCGCGACGAACAAGATGAGGGCCCCGCCGACGGTGGACAGCAGCTGCACGAAGGGGAAGTACAGCGCGATCAGGCGCTGCGCCCGCAGCCGGGACCGGCGGTACCTGGCGCTCAGCTCAGCGAAATGCTCCTGGTTGCGCCCCTCGCGGCGGTACGCCTGGGCGGTGCGCAACCCGGCCACGTTCTCCTGCAGGTCGGCGTTGACGATGCTAACCTTCTCCCGGGCATCGGTGTAGGCCCTCCGGGACTTCACCCGGAACACCAGCGTGCCCGCCACCAGCACCGGGATGATCGTCAGCAGGATGAGGCCCAGCCGCAGGTTGATGTACAGCAGCGCGATCAGCACGCCCACGAACGTGAGGACCGCGTTGACCATGGTGATCAGCCCGGTCTGCAGGAACGTGTCCATGGCGTCCACGTCCGTCGTCATCCGGGTCATGATCCGGCCGGACATCTCGCGCTCGTAGAAGTCCAGGCCGAGCCGCTGCAGGTGGGAGAAGATCTTCACCCGCAGGGTGTAGAGCATCCGCTCGCCGTTGCGGCCCACCACGTTGGTCTGGATCACGTTGATGATCCAGTCGGCGCAGACGATCGCGAGCCCGATCAGCGACACCACGATGATGGGATGGAATGCCTTGGCCAGGACGCCGTTGTCGACGCCGCCGCGGACCAGCGCGGGCATGGCGATGCTGGCCACGGCGTCGAGGCCGTCAAGGACCAAGCCGATGAACAGCGCCAGGGCGATCGGCCGCAGCAGCCGGCGCAGCGTGAAGTGCGGGTCGGCCGCGCGGGATGCCGCCTGGCTGACCCCCGGCAGCTCATTGGCCGGCGGCAGCGCATCGACCTTGGCGAGCAGCTCGGGTGTCGGCGGTATCCCCGCCAGCATGCCCCCGGCCGCGCCGCTGCCGCCCCGTCCGCCGCGGGCCGCGGCGCCGAAACCGCGGCCGATCGCAGCGCCAGGGGCGCGGGCCGGCTGGCGGTCGGCCACGCCCGCCGCAGGACCGGACCCGGCCGCTTCCTCGCCAGCCGCCCACAGACTGGGGGTCACCGTCCCGGAGGCCGGCTTCCGCCCGGCCGGGGCGGCCCGGCCGGCGTTCTCGTGGTAGCCGATCTCGCCGGCATCCACGCCCTCGGCGTCCTCGCCCGGCCCGGACAGCAGCAGCCGGTAAAGCGCGCAGCGCGCGGTCAGCTGCTCGTGCGTGCCCTCGTCGATCAGCCGCCCCTCGTCCAGGACGGCGATCCTGTCGGCCAGCTGGAGCGTCGAACGGCGGTGCGCGATCAGCAGCGTGGTGCGCCCGGCCATCACCTTGCGCAAGGTGGCGTGGATCTGCGCCTCGACCCCCGCGTCGATCGCCGAGGTGGCGTCGTCCAGGATCAAGATGGCCGGATCGGTGATCAGCGCCCGGGCCAGCGACACGCGCTGGCGCTGGCCGCCGGACAGGGTCAGGCCCTGCTCGCCGATCACCGTGTCGTAGCCGTCTGGCAGAGCAGTGATGAACTCGTGGGCCTCAGCGGCCCGGGCCGCCGCGACGATCTGCTCCTGCGTGGCGTCGGGCCGGCCGTAGGAGATGTTGGCCCGGATCGAGTCAGAGAACAGGAAGCTGTCCTCCATCACCAGGCCGATCGAGGCGCGCAGCGAGTCCAGGGTCAGGTCGCGGACGTCCTGGCCGCCGATCCTGATGGCACCGCCCCTGACGTCGTAGAAGCGGGGCAGCAGCAGGGAGATCGTCGACTTTCCCGAGCCTGAGGTGCCGACCACGGCGAGCGTCTGGCCCGGCGGCACGTGCAGCGACAGGCCCCGCAGCACCGGCTCGGACGGCAGGTAGCCGAAGGCCACGTGGTCGAGCTCGACGTCGGGGGTCCCCGGCGGCAGGACGATCGCGCCGGGCTTCTCGGTGACAACCGGCCTGGAGTCGATCACCTCGTAGACCCGGATCACGCTGGCCCGCGCCTCCTGGCCGATCGTGATCAGGCTGGTCAGCGCGCGCACCGGCGAGACCATCTGCCCGATGTAGAGGGAGAAGGCGAGGAAGACCCCGATCTTGATCGAGCCGTGCAGGGCCAGCCAGCCGCCCAGCGCGAGGACCCCGACCTGGCCGAACATGGGGACGGCTCCCAATGCGGGGTTGTAACGGGCCGTCAGCCGGACGACGCGCAGCCGGGCGGAGTACAGCCGCGTGCTGACTCCCTCCAGCCGCTCGATCTCCTGCTCCTCCTGGCCGAAGCCCTTGACCACCCGCACGCCCGTCACCGCACCGTCGACGACGCCCGCGACCTGCGCCTCCTTTTGCTGCGCGTCCCAGCTGGCGGGAAAGAGCCTGCGCCGCGAGGCGATCGCGATCAGCCAGAGCGCCGGCGCGATCGCCAGGGCGACCAGGGTGAGCACGAGCGACAGGTAGGCCATGATGCTGATCGACAGCACGAACAGCAAGGCGTTGCCGAGCAGCATCGGCATCTGACTGAGCAGGCTCTGGACCATGTTGAGATCAGAAATGGAGCGGCTGACGATCTGCCCGGTGTGCAACTGGTCCTGGCGGGCCCCGTCCAGCCGCTCCAGCGAACCGAAGAGCTCGGTCCGCATGTCGTGCTGAACCTCAAGCGACAGCTGCCCGCCCCGGTACCGCCTGGTGTAGACGCCGGCGAAGCTGAGCAACCCGGCCACGATGAGCACCGAGGCACCCAGCCAGATCGGCTCGCGGTGGGCCAGGATCGCGCTGTCCACGATCCACGCCATGATCAGCGGGATGCTCGCCTGGACACCGGTGGCCAGCAGTGACCCGCCCAGCGCCATGATCTCCAGACGGCGGTGCCGCCAGCAGTAAGCCGCTAGCCGCCGCAGCCAGGCATCTTGCCCTCCTGGACGCCCGCCGCCCGCCGCCGTCGCCGTCATGCCGCCCCTTTCCGGGCCCGGCGCCGCTCATCCATCGCCGCGTCCAGGCCGCGAAAGGCCTCAAATACCCCGGCTGTGTCGCCGGTCGCCCTAAGCAGCGGGCCGAGCCAGTCGGCATAGGCGGCGTCGGCACGATCGAGGGCGGCGCGGCCAGCCGCTGTCAGGCACAGCCGCACGACCCGCCGGTCGCCGGCCTCGGCCTCGCGCTGGGCATAGCCCGCAGCCACCAGGCCATCGGCGGTCGCGGTCAGCGTGGGCTTGGCGACGGCCAGCCGCTCGGCCAGCCGGGCGGAACGCTCACCGCCGGCCCCGGCCAGCTTCAAGATGCGGTACTGCTGGGCCGTCAGGCCCGTGTCGACCCGCTCCAGCGCCCGGAACAGGCGCATCACGGTCAGCACGGCCTCCTGCGAGGTCTGCACGTCCAGCGTCTCGGCGTCCGGGCCCGGGTCGTTCACCCCGTCAGCTCCTATCGTACGGTTCTCTAACAGTTCGTAAGACTAACGAATCCGCCAGCATGCATGTTCCCAGGTGCTCGGGCCTGCGAGCCGAACCGGTCAACTTGTGACGCCGCGTCATCGACGGCCGTTGGCACACGCGCATGTAGTTAGAGTTTCTCTATGTCTAAGCCGCCCGGCGAGATCGGCCATCTCCGTGACGAGGAACTGCCTACTGTGCGGGTGATCGTTCCACCCGACCTCAGTGGCCGCGTGTTCGAGGACGACCTCGATCGCCGCGACGTGGTGTTCGACGCCAACCTGACCGCGATGCTCGTCTGGCACGAGCGCTACCCGCTCGGCCGCGGGTGGCGCTCCGGCTGGGTGCTGACCTACGACACCGACGGCAAGGGGAACCCGGACGACTACATTGTCGGCCTCAGCCTGGCCGACGTCGATGCCGCCGTGGCGCAGGCCCGCGACTACTTGCGATCCGTCGGTTATCGCGCCCGCGGCTGGCCGCTGTCATAACCGCCGTAGCAGCCTGCGGCGATCTGAACCATGGTGACAATCGGCGGCATCATGATCGCTGGCAGCGTCCAGGGGAAGACTGGCTGAGCAGGGAATCATTCCTGCGTCGTGCGCAGCCAGACCGCGGTGTCGGGGGGCAGCAGGCCATCGGTGCAGGGACTGCTGGCCAGGAGCACCGTGGCGCGGCCGGGCAGGGCGACCGGCATGGAGGAAAGGTTGGCCAGGCAGCGCAGGCCGTCGCCGCGGTCGAAGGCGAGCACGCCGGGGGGCGCAGGCTGCCAGGTCATCGCGGTCCCCAGAGCTTCGCCGGAGGTGCGGCGGATCCGCAGCGCCTGGCGGTAAAGCTCGAGCATCGAGTCCGGATCGCCGGTCTGGGCCTCGACGGTCAGCTCACGCCACTGGACCGGCTGCGGCAGCCAGGGGGGCTTGGCGGCGTCAGGTGGCGAGAAGCCGAACGGCGTCTCGTGGCCGGCCCAGGGCAGCGGGACCCGGCTGCCGTCCCGTCCGGGGTCGGCACCGCCGGTGCGATGCCAGATCGGGTCCTGGCGTTTCTCTTCGGGAAGGTCCTCGACCTCCCACAGGCCGAGTTCTTCGCCCTGGTAGAGGTACACCGAACCAGGCAGGGCCATCGTGAGCAGCACGGCGGCCCTGGCCCGGCGGGTGCCGAGCTGCAGATCGACCGGCTTGCTGTGGTCGCGCCGGTCCAGGCCGAAGGAGGTGTCGGCGCGGCCGTACCTGGAGACGTGCCGGTCGACGTCATGATTGGAAAGCACCCAGGTGGCCGGCGCGCCCGCCGCCGCATGAAACGCCAGCGTGCTGTCGATCACCTCGCGCAGCCGCACGGCGTCCCAGGGACAGCACAGGTAGGGGAAGTTGAACACGGTGTGCAGCTCGTCCGGACGCAGGTACCTGGCGAACCGGTTGGCGTCGGGCAGCCAGATCTCGCCGATCAGCACCCGGCCGGAGTACTCGCCGGCGACCGCGCGCCATCTGCGGTAGATGTCGTGCACGTCGTCGCGGTCGGTGTAGGCCGACGGGTCGCCCGGCTCGGTCTCCGGCAGCCGCGGGTCCTTGGTCAGCAGCGCCGCGGAATCGATCCTGATGCCATCGACGCCGCGGTCGAACCAGAACCGCAAGATGTCCTCGAACTCGGCGCGGACCTCCGGGTTGGCCCAGTTGAAGTCCGGCTGCTCGGGCGCGAACAGATGCAGGTACCACTCGCCAGGCGTGCCGTCCGGGGAGATGGTCCTGGTCCAGGCGGGACCGCCGAAGATCGACCGCCAGCTGTTCGGCGGCAGGTCACCGCCGTCGCCGCAGCCGGGCCGGAACCAGAACCTGTCGCGCTCGGCCGACCCGGGCGGTGCCGCCAGCGCGGCCTGGAACCAGCGGTGCTGATCCGAGCAGTGGTTCGGGACGATGTCGATGATCGTCCTGATGCCGAGCGCATGGCCCTCGGCTATCAGCGCGTCGGCGTCGGCCAGCGTGCCGAAGGCAGGGTCGATGGACCGGTAGTCGGCGACGTCGTAGCCCGCATCGGACCGCGGCGACGGATACCACGGGCTGTACCAGATCGCGTCGATGCCGAGGGCGGCCAGGAACGGCAGCCGCGCCCGGATCCCGGGCAGGTCGCCGATCCCGTCGCCGTCGCCGTCGGCGAAGCTCTGGACGTAGAGCTCGTAGATCGCGGCATCGCGCCACCAGGTCAAAGGGGTCATTGTTTCCTCAGTGATTGTCAGCCGGGGAGGTATTTCAGCCCTTGAGGCTGCCTGCGATCAGGCCTGACAGGATATTGCGCTGGAAGACCAGGAAGAAGATGACCGTCGGTACCGCGGCCATGGCGGAGGCGGCGAGCACCAGGTTCTGCGGTGTCGTGTTCGCGGCTTCGTAGATGCCGACGTTCAGCGTCTCCCGGCTCGGGTTGTATCCGTATTCGACCAGCAGCGGCCAGAGGAAGTCCTTCCAGACGGCCACCAGCGCGAAGATCGAGACCACCGCGAGGATCGGCCGGGAGATCGGCAGGACGACCGAGCGCAGCGTGCGCAGCGGGGAGGCGCCGTCGATCGCCGCCGCGTGCAGCAGTTCCTGAGGGACCGAGTCGAAGAACCGCTTGAGCAGGAAGATATTGAAGGCGTTGGCCACCGAGGGCAGCCAGATGGCTGCCGGTGAGCCGATCAGGTTCAGGTGCAGGATCGGCAGGTTCGCCACGGTGATGTACTGCGGAACCAGCAGCACGGTGGACGGGATCATCAGCGTGGCCAGCATCAGCGCGAAGATGAGCTTGCCGCCGGCCGGCCGCAGCTTAGACAGCGAGTAGGCGGCGGTCACGTCGAAGATCAGCTGGAAGAAGAGCGCGCCGAAGGCGTAGTAGAGGGTGTTGAACAGCAGCCGCCCGAGGCCGACCCGGCTCCACGCGGACACGTAGGTGCTCGGGTGCACGTGCGCGGGAATGAGCGTCGGCGGCACCTGGACCGCTTCGGTGGTCGACTTGAGCCCGTCGCTGAACAGGAAGTACAGCGGCCCGATGAAGACCAGCGTGAAGATCACCACCACCAGCGTCAGCACGATCCGGTAAATGATCTTGCCGCGCGGGAGGTTCAGCTGGCTGCTGGAAACAAGTGTCCTGGGCCGCGGCCCGGGTTGCGCCCGGGCCAGGCGCGGGCGGGCGATGGGTAGCGTGGCCATCTCAGCTCCTCTTTAGCCGTGATCTCGGTCGCGGGTCAGCCACAGGTACGTGCCGGAGAAGATGGCGAGTACCAGCATGAGGACCACGCCGAGCGCGGACGCGCTGTCGTAGTTGCTCGCGCCGCTCAGCGCGAACGCGTACGTGTAGATGAGGTTGACCACCGACAGGGTGTTGTTGTTCACCCCGGCCCCCCCGTTGGTCAGGATGAAGGCCTCGACGAACATCTGCATGGTGGCGACGATCTGCAACATCAGCAGCATCGACAGGATCAGCCTGGTCTGCGGGATCGTGATGTGCCTGATCTTCTTGACTAGCCCGGCTCCGTCGAGCTCGGCGGCCTCGTACA
>PMST01000355.1 GCA_003168295.1 Actinomycetota bacterium | reverse complement strand
GAACCAGTTCCATCCGGTCAAGCAGCGGGCCGGGAATCGTGTCGAGCACGTTCGCCGTGGCCAGGAACACCACGTCGGACAGGTCGAGCTCCACCTCGAGGTAGTGGTCGCGGAACGTGTGGTTCTGCGCCGGGTCCAGCACCTCGAGCAGCGCCGACGCGGGGTCGCCGCGGTAATCCGCGCCGATCTTGTCCACCTCGTCGAGCAGCACGACCGGGTTCATCGAACCCGCTTCGCGGATGGCGCGGACGATCCGGCCAGGCAGTGCCCCGACGTAAGTCCGCCGGTGCCCGCGAATCTCCGCCTCGTCCCGGACTCCACCCAGAGAGACCCGGACGAACTTGCGGTCCATGGCCCGCGCGACCGATTCGCCCAGCGACGTCTTGCCCACGCCAGGCGGGCCGACCAGCGCGAGCACGGCACCGGAGCGTCGGCCGCCGACGATCCCCAGTCCGCGGTCCGCGCGGCGCTTGCGCACCGCGAGGTACTCGATGATGCGTTCCTTGACGTCATCCAGCCCGGTGTGGTCCTCATCCAGGACACGCCGTGCGTCGCTGATGTCGTAGGCGTCCTCGGTCCGCTCGTTCCAGGGCATCTCCAGGACGGTGTCCAGCCAGGTTCGGATCCAGCCGGTCTCGGGGGACGCGTCAGGCGTCCGCTCGAGCTTGCCGACTTCCTTCAGCGCCGCGTCCCTGACCGCTTCCGGCAGGTCGGCCGCTTCCACCCGGGCCCGGTAGTCGTCTTCCTCGGTCGCCGCGTCGCCGTTTAGGTCGGCGAGTTCCTTCCGCACCGCGGCGAGCTGCTGGCGCAGCAAGAATTCCTTCTGCTGCTTCTCCATGCCCTCGGAAACGTCCTTGCGGATGGACTCGGCCACCTCCAGCTCGGCCAGCTGTTCCTTGGTCCAGCCGATGACGAGCTCCAGCCGCCTGACCAGATCCGGGGTCTCGAGTACCTGCAGCTTCTGTGCCGTGCTGAGGTAGCTGGAGTAGCCCGCCCGGTCCGCGATCGCGGACGCGTCGTCGAGCTGCTGGATCATGTCGATAACCTGCCAGGCGCCGCGCTGCTGGAGCATCCCGGTGACCAGTGACTTGTACTGCTGGGCGAGTTCATCGGCGCGCGGCCCGCGGCCGGTGTCCTCGACCACGGTGGCTTCCACCCACAGGGCGGCGCCGGGACCAGTGGTCCCCGAGCCGATCTTGACCCGGGCGACACCGCGGACCACCGCGCCGGGCTGTCCGCCGGGCAGGCGCCCGACCTGTTCGATTACGGCCAGCGTGCCAACGCCCGCGAACCCCCGGTCGGGTAGCCGCGGCACGAGGATCACCCGCGCCTTAACTTCTGAACGTACGCCGGGAACCTCACGGGACGGCATACGCGCGGCGTCGATCGCAGCGCTAACTTCCGTCTGGGATGTCTCCAGCGGGACCACCATCCCCGGCAGCACCACTTCGTCGTCCAGCGGCAGCACCGGGAGGGTGAGCGTTTCACTCATTCATGGCCTCCAAAGCTTGAGTCATACTCACTCAAGAAAGAAGAGCCCTCCGAAATTCCCTACGGCGTTCGCCTGCAGCGATCAGGCTCCTCGCCGCCTCAGATCTTCCCCGCCGAACGTTTTGGTCCTGCACCCCCGACTTCTCTGCGAACGCTAGCCCGGCACCCGGATCTTCCCGCCGGACGCTCGCCTGCTGGCGTGCGCAGCTCCTTTTTGTGTCACTAAATCCTTCATCGCAGCTACGCCACAGGCCCGTACATCTCTCGCAGGTCCCGGGTGTCTCAGGGATCACGCCTGCCCCGGGTGTAGAGCGCCCTCGTGCTCAGAGGCGGATTTGCGTGGTGGATTCGGGCTTCGCGGTGGGTTTGGGGTGCTGGAATGCACCGGATCGACCGCGGAGCCCGGATCAACCACAATAAACGGAGGCTGCTTCGTACGGTTTGCCGGTTATATACCAGTATGGCGAGCAGATGTTCGGTGAGAGGGTCGATGGGCGCACGAATGTGCGGTAGACGAAAGGTAGATGCCGCAAACCCTGCCTGAACTGACGTGTCATGACTCGGCCATGACCGCCAGCTGATCATCGACTGCCGAGGACGACCGGTTATCCAGAGACTGAGGCGCTTAATCCCTCATGAAGGTGACAAGGGGGCGGCTAGGAGGATGTGGAGGTTGCGGGGACCGTGCACGCCCTCGACTCTGATGAGTTCGATGTCACTGGTAGCCGAGGGACCGGAGATGAGGGTGTGCGGACGGGCCGGGTCCAGCCGGGCGAACGCGTCGGCCAGGTCGGCGGCGACCTGATCGGCGCGGACCACCACCAGGTGGAAGTCGGGCACCAGGGTGAGCGCGCGGCGGCCCTGACCAGGTCCGTGGTCCAGGATGATCGTGCCGGTCTCGGCGATGGCGACCGCGCAGCCGGTCACCACGCCTGTCATCCGGTCGAGTTCGGCTGCGGACCGCAGCGGCGTGTCGCCGACCAGCTCGATGCCGGCGGGCGGCGCGGGGAGCCAGTCAGCGGGGAGCCAGTCGGCGGGCAGCCCTTCCGGGGTTACGAACGGTCCGGGTACGGCGGCGGCCCGGGCGGTCAGCACGCGGGCCACGGCGGATGCCAGGCCGGACTCCGGGACCCGCTCGACGACGGCACGGTAATCCGCGGCGCGCCCGGCGAACAGCGCCACGATGTCGTGCGAGCCGGGGTCGTGGTGCGCGCGCAGATAGTCGCGCGGCAGCGCCGCGTAGGCCGCGTCGACGTCCACGGCGGGCGAGGGGGCGGCTCCGGCGGGCGGGGGGACGGCTCCGGCGGTGATGGCGGTGCGGATGCGGGCGAGCATCTGGTCTCGGGCGGATGGGGGGGCGGTCATCGGCCGGCTCCCCGGGTGCGCGCCCACCAGGCGCGGAACGACTCCGGGGGCGGGGCCGGGGCGTCACGCGTTTCCGTCCAGCCGTTCAGCGGCGGCGGGAGGCGCCTGATCCGGCCGGACCTGGCGACGACACGGCCGGCCAGGGACCCGGCTCGCTGAGCGGCGCCGAGCAGCCGCGGCGAGCGAAGCACATGGGCGGACACGTTGAATACCGTCCGTTCCGGAGAAAAATGCTTTTCCCGCTTGGTGTCGACGACCTTGCTGCGCAGGTGCACGAGGGCCTCGGGAATGTTGATTCGACCGGGCACACGTCATAGCACGCGCCGCACAAGGTGGAGGCGAATGGCAGCGACGCGTCGATGGGGGACGTGACGCCGCGCAGCAGCGGGGAGATGATCGCGCCGATCGGGCCGGGGTACGGCGAGCCGTAGGCGTGACCGCCGGTCCGTTCGTAGACCGGGCACACGTTCAGGCAGGCCGAGCACCTGATGCAGCGCAGCGCCTGCCGGCCGGTGTGGTCGGCGAGCGCGGAGGTCCGGCCGTTGTCCAGCAGCACGAGGTGGAAGTCCTGGGGGCCGTCCCCCGGCGTGATCCCGGTCCAGGTCGAGGTGTACGGGTTCATCCGCTCGGCCGTCGACGACCTTGGTCGCAGGGCCAGGAACACCTCGAGGTCCCGCCACGACGGCAGGATCTTCTCGATCCNNGCCGACCTGCGCGGACAGGAACGCCTGACGCAGGTGCGTCCGGGCGGCCGCCGCGAGCATTGCCGGGTCGTCGGTGAGGTCGCCCGGCGCGTCCGGCATCTCGCGGTGGAAGATCTCCCGGATTTCGGCCCGGTTCCGGTGGATGGCGGGCACCAGGATGTGGCTGGGCCGGTCGTGGCCGAGCTGGACGATGAGCTCGGCCAGGTCGGTTTCCACCGCGCTGATGCCCTCGGCGGCCAGCGCCTCGTTCAGGCCTGTCTCCTGGGTGACCATGGACTTCACCTTGACGACCTGGTCCGCGCCCGTGCTGCGGACCAGCCGGGTCACGATCGCGTTCGCCTCGGTCGCGTCCTGAGCCCAGTGGACGTGCCCGCCCGCCTTCGTGACGTTGTCCTCCAGCCGGAGCAGGTAGCTGTCCAGGTTGGCCAGGGTATGGTCCTTGATCGCCTGAGCGGAGGCGCGGAGCGCCTGCCAGTCGGTCAGTTCGGCGACGGCGCCGGCTCGCTTCTCCCGGATCGTGTGGGTGGCGTGGGCGAGGTTGCGGCGCAGCTGGGAATCGGCGACCGCGGTGGCGGCCGCCACCGGGAAGGGGGGCATGCCGAGATAGGTCGGCATGCCCGGATGGGGCCCAGTCAGGTCAGGCTTCGTCGGGTCAGGCCCAGTCGTGTCGGGCGCCGTCATCCCGGCGCCCCGGCCCGGCGTCTCGCGCGGCGTCTCGCGGGGCCGGTGACCACAGAGGTCGGCGGCGCGTCTTCGGTGCACGCCAGGATCTCCGCGAGATGCATGGTGGCCACCCCCGACCGCTGTCGGGTGAGCGCACCGCCGATGTGCATCAGGCACGAGTTGTCCGCCGCGCACAGCACCTCGGCACCGGTCTGGCGGACCGCCGTCACCTTGTCGGCGCAGATCGCCGCGGAGACGTCGGCGTTCTTCACCGAGAACGTGCCGCCGAACCCGCAGCACGACCCGGCATCGGGCAGGTCCACCAGGTCGAGCCCCCGTACCGCGCGCAGCAGCCGGAGCGGCGCGTCGCCGACGCGGAGCATGCGCAGCGAATGACAGCTCGGGTGGTAGGTCACCCGGTGCGGGAAGTAGGCCCCCACGTCGGTCACCCCGAGCACGTCGGCCAGGAACACGGACAGCTCGTAGGTCCGGGGCACGATCTGCGCCACCGCCCGGGCCAGGCCAGGGTCCTGCGCCTCGGCCGCCAGCGCGGGGTAATACTCGCGGACCATCGAGGCGCAGGAAGCCGACGGGGTGACGACCGCCTCGTAGCCGCTGAAGGCCGCGGTGAACCCGTGGGCCATCGGCGTCGCTTCGCGCCGGTAGCCGGTGTTGAAGTGCATCTGGCCGCAGCAGCTCTGGGCCGCGGGAAAATCGACCTGCTGGCCCAGCCGCTCAAGCACGGTGACCACGGCCCGGCCGGTGCCGGGGTACAGCGTGTCGGTGAGACACGTCACGAACAAGCCGATACGCATCAAGGCGCCTCCGGCAGCCAACGCTACAAGACGCGCGCGCCGCGGCGTAGCCGCGTCTCCGCGTCTCAGGCCGGGGCCGCCAGGAGTGCTGATCCGTCGTGTGCCCGCACGGTGTCGCAGCGGCCGAGGACGGCGAGCGCCGCGACGTACCCGGCGGCCACCTCGAGGTCCATCAGGGACACGCTGTCCGGCGGCTGCGGGTAGGGCCAGGCGACCAGGCGCGGCGCCCCCTCGCCGGTGACGATGACCACGTCGCTGAAGGAGACGCGCAGGCCATCGCCGGTCGCCTTGGTGACGGCTTCTTTCCTCGTCCATGCGGCCAGGAACTCGCGGGCCCGAGCCGACGGGCGGAGCGCGGCCAGGGCGGCCTGCTCGCCGTCCGCGAGCACCAGGCGCGCGAGCGCCTGAGTGTCCCCGTCACCGCCCAGCGGGCGCGCGCGGCCGTCGAGCTGCTCCACGTCCACGCCGACCGGAGTTCTCGCGACGGCGACAGCGACGAGATCGCCGGAGTGTGACACGGAATGGGAAAGCGCGCTGCCTTTGACCACAGGCTTACCGTGCGGCCGGCCACACTGGCCGCAGGTCCGGTCGAAGCGCACGTCGGCCGGGCGCAGGCCGGCATACCCGGCGAGCACGGTCTTGGCCAGCGCGCAGCCGACCAGGAAACGCTGGCGGTCCTCATCGCGCCGGTAGGCCGCCCAGCGCTGACGCTCGGTGTCGTCGAGGAGCCCGGCCTGGCGATCGGATGCATCCTGCCGTCGCGCCCACCAGACGTGGGCGGTCCCTGCCTCCTGGTCGGCTGGTTCAGCCACTCAGCCAGCCTAACGGCTAGCTGAGCTCACACCGAACGGCCCCGCGCCGGGCGGGCCGACGGCCGCGTCGGGCGGCCCGAACCAGGTGGTGAGCGCGGTCTGCAGGCCGTTCAGGCCGAGGCCTTGGTCTGAGGCCCAGGCCACGTACCCGTCGGGCCGGACCAGCAGGGCAGACAGTTCCGGGCCTTCGCCGCAGGCGGCCGTGAGGAGGAGTACCCGGCCCGCCCATCCCTGCGCCAGCGCCCGCAGCTCCGGATCGCCAGCCAGGTCAAGCAGTAGCCCGCGGCCGTCATGCAGATGATCGGCGAGCCGGGTCCCGTCCGCCAGGAGCAGGTCCGGTGCGCTCCGGCCGGCCAGCTCGTGTCCGTGGCCGAGGTCATAGCGCTGCCACAGGCCCGAGATCCGCTTGACGAAATAGGTGGTTCCGGACACCGTCCCCATCAGGTCCCTGACTACGCCGCTGAGCGCGCGGGCACCGGGTTCTGGCCGCATCAGGGCCACCTGCGCCCGGCTCCAGTCGAGAACCCAGGCGCCGATCGGGTGACGTTCGGTGGTGTAGCTGTCGAGCAGGCGTTCGGGCGCTCGGCCACGGGCGACGGCCGCGAGCTTCCAGCCGAGGTTCNNTCGCCCGCGAGCAGCACGCGGCCGAGCCGGTACGTCGTGGCCTGCCTGGCGTTGTCGGTGAACCGGGTGGCGCTGTGCACCGCGGTAATCGTGACGTCAGCACCGGAGACGTGGCGCAGGCTGGTCTGGAGCTCGGCCGCGGTTACCGGGGCGTCGCGATCCTCGGGTGGGCCGTCGAACTCGACGGTCAGGATGCGGCCCGGGGCCGGGCCGAACACGTAGACGCCGCCCTCGGTCAGGTTCCAGCCGGTCCGCAGCGCTTCGGTGCCGGTCATCTCGACGACCGCCTGGTGCCCGGTAATCTCCGGGCCGGTGCCGGGGAAGGCGAACCCTGCCTGCCTGCGGACCAGGCTCCGGCCGCCGTCGCAGGCCACCAGCCAGCCCGCGCGGAAGGGCTCACCGCTCGTGGACACGGTGACGCCGTACTCGCCGACGGCGAAGCCGGTGACCTCGACGCCGCGGCGGA
>PMST01000037.1 GCA_003168295.1 Actinomycetota bacterium | reverse complement strand
GCCTCGAAGATCCTGGCCCGGTCGGCTTGCTCCGCCACTACTTCATCGAGCCTGGCTTGAAGTCGGCGGCGGGCCGGGGGGATCGGGGTCTGCTTGCCGAAAAACGCGATGGCGCCTTCGAGCTGGCGGCGGTACTCCGACAACTCGCTCGTTGTCATCTGGGCCGTTGGATGACGGGGCGTCTCTACGTTCGGCTGGTCAGAAGGCATCGGACCCCCGCAGAGCTAGCCTTGCCCATACCGTCCTGCCGGACTCGTCACCTTCAATGTCGACGTTGTGCAACCCCGCGATTCCCTCCACCAGGCCCAGACCGTGCATGCGGTCTGCCTGACCGGGACCCCGCAAGGCCCATGGTCCGCCGTCATCGGTGCATTCAATCCGGCAGTACCCGCCGCTTATCGTCACCCGAACCGTGAAAAAACCGCCAGCCGACCGGCTGTGCAGAATGGCGTTGGTGGCAAGCTCGGAGACAATCAGGGTCGCGTCGTCCACCAGGGCGGGATGATCCTGGAGATGGGCCGCTACAGCATGCCGGACATCGCGCACCGATTCGGGTGCCCCGGTGAACATCCCGGTGAATCGTGCTGCCTCTGCTGTCGCTGCCGCTGGCACTGACCCTCCCTGAAGGCTGTATGGCCCCCGATCTGCGGGGTGGTACTTGCTCGCTGCGGGATCGGGGTGCGGTTCTAAACGTGGCAGGTCGGTGAGAGAATCAGGTAGTAGTTACCCGGTTCCTGATCAGCAACGAACGCGGTAACCGGAGGTGCGCACGATGGCAACGCCCCGAGAACAGCTAGCCGAGGTCCTGAAACAGTCCAGGCTGGACGCGGGGTTTGAGTCTCACGGCGCGCTCGCCAAGCGGCTGAACGTGTCCCGTCCGGTTGTGTCCAAGGCAGAGAACCCGGCGCATCCTGTGCCGTCTGACGCGATCCTGGCGGCGTGGGCTGGTGCTACCGGCATAGGGCTGGACGTGCTCACCGGCCTGGCGGAGCTAGCGCGCTCGGGTACACCTGACTGGTTCATGCCCTGGCGCTCGGCAGAAAGCGGCGCAACGCTCCTGCGCTACTGGCAGCCCTGGGTGGTCCCCGGCATCGCCCAGACGCGCGCCTACATGCTGGCGCTGTTCGCGGATGAAGGTCACGACCTGGCGAAAGCCGAGGAGCTAGCCACGGCGCGTACCGAACGTCAGCAGGTCATCGGCCGCGTTCCCGTGACGCTGATCGTCGGCTATCACGTCCTGTACCGTGTAGTCGGTTCACCTGCCGTGATGTCTGAGCAGTGCGGGCACCTGGCTACCCTGGCTGACCGGTCAATGGTCACGCTTCACGTCCTGCCGGAGAGCGTGACAACGGGGGGGTCAGGCGGCGGGCTGGACCTCGCGACCGGCGACGGCATCACGACGGTGAACATGACAACCACCCTGGAAGACGTGACCACGACGGCGGAACACCTGGCAGTCAAGGCGCAGCAGATGTTCGACAGGCTGCTTGGCGAGGCGATGCCGCGAACGGAGTCACTTTCCCTCATACGATCGGCGGAAGGGCAATGGAAAGCACAGTCTTGAACTGGCGGAAGTCCAGTTACAGCGGCGGTAACGGCGGGTCCTGCGTGGAAGCAGGCAACGTCACAGATCGGGTCCTGATCCGTGACACGACGCAGCACGGTAACGGTCCCGTACTGGCGTTCAGCACGTCAGCATGGAAGGCGTTCGCGGCGAAGGTGAAGCGGTCATTAGCTCCTGACCCAACCGGGGTCTGCACGCCTGTAGGGGCCACTCTCGTGCCTGACGGCCGGGGGTGGCCTTCGCATGCCACGGACACGAGCGTCTCGGAAGTCATCTCACGGAACTGGTCTCTGACCGCCCTGGCCAGCGGCGTTCCGGCATATTCAGCCGTCACTGTCTCTACCTCTCCGGGGGCCCGGGGAGAGCGGCGTCGGGGCGGCCGGTAAGCCCGTCACATGCCTGCTCGGGGCTGGCACAGGCTGAGCGCGGACTTCCATCTGCCCGGGGCGGCGTGTCCGGGTCCCTGACCTTGGTACTCGGGCCAGTACCCGGCCAGGCATTCCGACCGGGTGGCCCCGGTGCCTGCGGTGTCGGCGGGTCCTTCGAGCGCGCCCGTGGCCGGGTCGATCGGCACTTGGGCGTAGTACGTCTGGTCGTCGCTGCCGAGGTAAGGAATCTGTGAGCATGCGGGTCCGGCGATCGTGGTTCCGCCGACCTGCGTGCATAGGGGATCGGGGTAGATGTTCCCCGCAGCGTCGTAGCTGGGCGCGTCTGGTGGCGCCGGGGCCACGGCAAGCGCGGTGCTGCTGGCCAGTGCGGCGCTGCTGGGCGGAGCGGCCGGGGCCTGCGTGATGGCCGCACTCGGCGGCGCCGATGTCGGCAGGTTGGTGACGGTGCAGCCAGTGACGGCCAGGACGGCGCCGAGCACGGCTGATATGGCTATATGCCTGGTCATCACCCACCTCCGGCGCTCACATTAGCAGCGCTGATCATCTCCGCGAGCCGAATCTGCCTTGATCAGCTGCCGACGCACATCTTCGGCCGATTATCGTAGGCTAAGAATTCGATTCACTAGCTTTGACATTTGGTGCTCCACAAGCTAGGAGTTGACCTTGGTCAAACGGGGTACGTACGTTGGAGGCAAGGGCGATAGCCCAAAGAGGTCGGTGGGGGTTAGAAGGTTGCTGGCCAGCATGGTATCTCGTTTTGCGATCGGAGCGAAGATCGCGTTCCTAGCGCTTCCGCTCGCCGCTGGCCTGATTTTCGGCAGCCTTCTAGCCCTACATACTCTTCATTGGGGAACCGTTTTCGTTCTCTGGCAACTGTTTTGGTGGTTGTTTGTTTCGCTTGCGGTAGGGGTCATTACTTTTCTCGCTGCTGGTGTAATCCTTCGTGATATTAGAGCACATCTTGACGACCTGGACCTAGATCGAATCGCAATTGCCTTCAACGGCAGTCTCGTTCTAGGAGAGTTATTCAAAACTC
>PMST01000574.1 GCA_003168295.1 Actinomycetota bacterium | reverse complement strand
TCGAGCAGGCCGATCAGGGCGTCGATGTCCTTGGCCTCCCATGCCGCCTTGAAGGCCCTGACGATGCCGGCCTGCTGAGCGGTCGGACTCGCGGGAGCCTGCGCCACGCGAATGCGACGGCGGGCCGAGGAGGCCAGCTGGCGGCACGCCGCCGGCGTACGGCCGACGATCTCGGCTACCTCGGCGAAAGAGTAAGCGAAGACGTCATGCAGGATGAACGCGACGCGCTCGGCCGGGGTCATCGATTCGAGCACGACGAGGAAGGCCATGTTGACCGACTCATCCAGGGTGACCCGGTCGGCGGGGTCGACGGTGGCGCCGCCCGGCCGCCCGGTGATCCACTCGGTACGTTCGGGCAGCGGCTCGGGGATCCATTCGCCCACGTAGGTCTCTCGCCGGGCCCGTGCCGAGCCGAGCAGGTTGAGGCAGATGCGGCTGGCCACTGTCGTCAGCCAGGCGCCGGGAGATTCGATGGCTTCGGCCTGCGGCCGGGACATCGCGTACCAGCGGGCGTAGGTCTCCTGGACGGCATCCTCGGCCTCGGCCAGGGAGCCCAGGAGCCGGTAGGTGAGATTGATCAGCTGACGCCGCTCGCTCATGATCGCGTCCAGGCCCGGCTCGGCCCGGCCGCCTCCTGGCCCGGATCGGGTGGTCATGGTGCCGACGGCTCCCTCGGTCGTATCTGCCCTCACCAGTCCCGACAAGACAGCGCACCAGAATGTGAGGCCGGCGCCTCGCCTCACATTCCAGGGGGTTTCGTTGTCGTACTGCTTAGGCGAACACATCATCGCACCCGATGCCACCCGCACCGGGTGCGATGTGACCAGGAGGGAAAAGGGAACCGATGAGTGACTTTCAGGCCATCGCCGACCGCGTCGAGATCGAGGCGCTGCGCGGCGAGTTCACCGACGCGGCGATGATGCGCGACCGCGCCCGCCTGGCGTCGCTATTCACGCCGGACGGCGTGCTGCGGATGCCCAACATCCCCGCCGAGCTGGCCGGCCGGGAACAGATCCGCGCCGGGGGCGAGCGGCTGCAGGCCGAGTGGGACTTCTTCGTGCAGACCACCCACCCCGGGACGATCCAGCTGGACGGCGACACCGCGACCGGCCGCGCCTACATCCAAGAGCTCGCCCGCACCCGCGACGGCCGCCAGGGCCTGAACTACGCCATCTACCACGACCGCTACCAGCGCACCGGCGGCGGCTGGAAGTTCACCGAGCGGGTCTACGAGGTCAGGTACCTCGACACCAGCCCGCTGGCGGGCTCGGCGCCCCGCCCAGCCGGAGCACCCGCCACACCGTTCGCCGACCCGGCGCCCGCGCCGAGCCTGGAGCGGGCGGCCGCTGCGCTGACGGCACACGGTTTCACCGTCGAAATCCTCGACGACGCTGCTGCCGCGCGTACCCGCATCAAAGATCTGATACCCGAGGGCGCCAGCGTGTTCACCTCGGCCAGCGAGACCCTCCGCCTGTCCGGCATCGATGAGGACATCAACGCCAGCGGGCGCTACCAGGCCGTCAAGCCACGCGTCCTGGCCATGGACCGCGTCACCGGCGCCGACGACATCCGGCGGCTGCTCGCCAGCCCCGACGTCGTCGTGGGCAGCGTCGCCGCGCTCACAGAAACCGGCTCCCTCGTGGTCGCCTCGGGCAGCGGAAGCCAGCTACCCGCCTACGCCGGCGGCGCCGCCCGCGCGATCTGGATCATCGGGGCGCAGAAGGTGGTTCCCGACCTGAGCACCGCGCTGCGCCGCGTCGAAGACCACTGCCTCCCGCTGGAAAGCGCCCGCACCCAGGTGGCCTACGGGTGGCCCAGCGCCGTCAGCCGCCTTCTGGTCCTCAACGCAGAACCCCACCCCGGGCGCGGCACCGTCCTGCTGCTCCGCGAAGCGATCGGATTCTGAACCGCCGGGAGTCGTCCAGCCGATCATTCGCTCCAGAACGGGCGCACCTCGATCGCGTGATAGCGGGCGATCGGATGCGCGGCCGCGAGCTCGATCGCCTGCTGCCGATCGGCGCAGCTGACGACGTCGATGCCGGCGATGAACTCCTTGGTCTCGATGAACGGCCCGTCGCTGAGCAGCGTCTCTCCGCCGCGGACACGGACCGTCGTGGCCGTCTCTGGCCCCTCAAGCGCGTTCCCCAAGACCTGAAGGCCGCGTGCCTCCAGGTCCAGCCGCCAGGCTTCGCCCTCGTCCATCACCGCCTGATCGTTGAACGGCGCCGCCGGCGTTCCGCCCATCCACATGGTCAGCAGGTACGGGCGGGCGTCGCCGTCCTCACCGCGCCCGAACGCGGACGCCTCCTCACCCAGCCGCAGCCCATCGGCGAACGGACGGATCTCGAGCGTCTGGAACCAGGAGATCGGGCACTTGACGGCCACCTCAATCGCCTCGTCGAGGCCGGCGCATTCGAGCAGGTTGAAGCCCGCTATGAACTCCTTGGTCTCCGCGAACGGGCCGTCGGTCACCAGCGTCTCGCCGTCGCGCACGCGCACCGTCGCCCCCGTCTCCGGCAGGTCAAGCTCCCGGCCTAGCAGGTGCACGCCGCGGCCCTTCATCTCCTCGACCCAGCCGGGGAGCTCACGCTGCATGACCGCCAATTCCTCTGGTGCCGGCAGGCCGTCATCGCAGATGATCAAGAGCAGGTACTTCATCTCACCCTCGCTTCACGTAGCCGTAACAGCTGATCGCCTGGCGCTTACGACCAGACAACGAACGGGAACCACCTAGAAGGACACATGGAAGTGTTGAGTCGGCCGGCCGCTGGCGCCGTCGGGAGATTAGCCGGCTGTGGTATTTTCGACGTCGTAGTGAGCTGCTGCGAACTGAGGAGGTGAGACCGATCAACGCAATGACAGGTCGGGGCTCCCTCCCTCGCATGGCCTAGGGAGTGCCCGCAGAAGGCATCCCGAAAGGCTCCAAACGCAATGCGCTTCACCTCCCAGGCGTCGTCCGACGGCGTCACCGAACGGCTCTTCACCCTCACCTCCACCGTCGGTGAAATCCCCGGCGTGCTGTGGACGCCGGACGGCGCCGCCGGGCCCCGCCCCCTGATCCTGATGGGACACGGCGGCGGCCAGCACAAGAAGGCGCCCGGCATCGTGGCGCGTGCCCGCCGCTTCGCGGCCGAGTGCGGTTTCGCGGTGGTGGCCGTCGATGCGCCCGGCCATGGCGGCCGGCCGGTAACTGAGGAACAAAGCCGGCTCATCTCCGAGATGCGGGCCCGCATGCAGACCGGAGGGGAGGTGACCACACTGCTCGCCGGTCTCCACACACTCCTCGCCGGCCAGGCCGTCCCGGAATGGCGGGCGGTCTTGGACGCGGTCGCCGAACTCGGTCACGTCGGCGCCGGTCCGGTGGGCTACTGGGGGATATCGATGGGCTGCGGACTTGGCGTTCCGTTCATCGCCGCCGAACCCCGCATCCGCGCGGCGGTGCTGGGCCTGAACGGGGCGGAGACCTCGGCCGAGGCCGCCGCGCAGATCACCGTCCCGGTGGAGTTCCTGGTGCAGTGGGACGATGAGCTGGTGCCGCGGGCGGCGAGCCTGGCGCTGTTCGACCTCTTCGCTTCGGCTGAGAAGACGCTGCACGCCAATCCCGGCAAACACGCGGAGATCCCGCGGTTCGAACTGGACAGCACGCTGCGGTTTTTCACCCGGCACCTGTGCTTATAACGCTGTTGCCCGCGACGCGCTGACCGGTTCCGCGGTCTGCCTATCCGGGCCAGGACGAGGAGGCTGGCCGTGACGCCGGTCGCCCCGAGGACGATCAGCCGCGGGTCGGACTGGTAGATGCCGAAGACGCCCCAGCAGAGCAGTTCGGCGAAGATGAGCCACCACGTGGACTTGGAGATGCCAGCGGTGTGATCGGTCCGGTACGCCGTCCAGACCGAGGGCGTGACCTGGAGCAGGAAGGCGACGGTCAGGACGGTGCCCAGGCCCGCGCGGCCGAACAGCACGGCCGCGGTGACGAGCAGCGCGGCCCACGCCACAGCGAGTACCAAGGGCCGGCGCGGGAACCCGGCCCGCCCACGACCAGGAAACGCCCGCTGTCTCCCCGGTGCGCGCCAAGCGTGCCAGCTGAGGCAGGAACTGCGGCGCGGCCAGGAACGCGGCCGCCAGCGGCAGCAAGCTGAAGACGGCGTGCCTCGATGATCCCTCTATCGCTCGGCAGGAAGCCTTACAGCGATAGTGTATTGCCGAAATGGCGAAATATTTTTTCGAATATCGACGCTATGACGTCATCATTGAAATATTCTATGCTCATGGATGAGATTGACCGCAAGATTCTTGCTGAGCTTCAGCAAGACGGTCGCCTGACGGTGACGGAGCTGGCCGACCGGGTGCGGCTCACTCCTGCGCCCTGTCACCGGCGGCTGCGCGAACTGGAGCGCAACGGCATCATCACCGGCTACCGCGCCATCCTCGACCCAGCCGCTGTCGGCCTCGGCTTCGAAGCCCTCGTCAGCGTCACGATGGACCGCGAGGACGCCGGCACCGTGGCCGCTTTCGAAGCCGCGCTCGTCGCAGTGCCGGAGATCCGGCACGCCGAGCGGCTGTTCGGCGACCCCGACTACCTGCTCCGCGTCGTCGCGACCGACCTGAATGGCTATGCGACACTGCGGGATCGCAAGCTCGCCACCTTGCCGGGAGTCCATCGCATCACCTCAACCATCGTGATGAAACGCATCGTCGACAACCGGCCGCTCCCACTACCGGGAACCCGGTACCGGCCCGCCGGGTTACCGGAGCTAGACGGGAATTCGTGGCACTGTCGGGTCGACCCGGGCAATGTCGTGGGGATCGCTGGTGACGATGGCATGACGACGCTGCCGGGCGCAGAGCACGACATGAACGTCAACTACGTCGTCATGGTTAGTGGCCGCGCACATCAACCCGACGCTCCGCGCCACGCTCAACGTCATGACCGCGATGTCGATGCCGGAGGACTTGAGTAGCCTGGCGAGACGGGCCTGGCGAGGACTGCGCCATGCCTGTGCGATGACTTCGACCGGGATGCAGATAGTTCCCCCGCGCCGCCGGGTTTCGTCCAATCGTGCTTGCATGGCTACGGCCTTGCCGGGGTGATCGAGCGCGAGAAGCGCGCCAGCGTCGAGCGTGAGCCCGGTCGTCGCGGCGGCGCTCACCCCGCCAGCCTGTCGCCGCCCCCTGGCAGACCAGTCAGTCCTACCTGGTCAAGCTCGGTCTCGACCTGCCGCTGGACCTCCGCGGGCACCGGGGTCTCTTCCCGCCAGGAGGCCAGGATGTTGTCCAGGGTCTCGCGCTCCTGGTAGTCCTCCAGCGCCGTGGCCACATACGAACTGACCTGTCGCTTGCCTCCGGCAGCGTGCTTGATCCTCTCTACCAGTTCGTCGGGAAGGCTCACCGTGATGCGTTTCATACAATTATCATACTCCGCGATGCTCTCCGGCTCCGAGCCCGCCACCGGCGATGAACACCGTGGCTGACGGTCGGCCGCGTGTCGATCGCCTCCTCAGCGACTGGGTATACGAACTTATGTACACCTAAACGGCGGCTGACGAGGCATCACAAGAGCGCAGTGAGCACCTGTAGGCCAGGGGGAAGCCGCGCGGGATAAGTCTGGTACCGACCGTCGGCGACGCAATCCGCCTCGCGAGGCCGAAGTAATCAGACGGACTTAAAACTGAATAACAGAAGGGAGATAATTTTGATGAGGAAGTCGATCAAGAGCTTCGTAACGACCGGAGCGCTTGCACTCGCCACAGTATCCGGCGCAGGCGCGGTGCTCGCACCGCAACGTCGGCCTCCGCCGATGTCCTGGTCAACTACGATGGCGGTACCATCCACCTCGGACAGTCCATGCAGGTAGGGGTTTGGTACCAGCAGTTCAGCGGTGGCCCAAAAGGTTACCGGGCAGGCGTATGGAGCGTCTCGGCGCACAAGTGGATCCTCACTCGCAGCGGTTACTCGTCAGCCACGGGCTGGAAAATATGGTCGGTCAAACCGTCGAGGCGCGGCGAGTACCATACGGTCTACGATACCGACAGCAACAGGGTGACGTTCTATACCGCAGTGAAGTAGGTAATAGCCGAAAGGATCGCTCATGCCCCGGGTTGTAATGGACACCGCATCGAAATCGGCCGGAACTAACGTATTAGTCCACTCGCGAACGAAGACCGACTATTACGTCGCCTGACCTCCGCCACGGCTGAACCGGACCCGGTCATCCACCTGGAGTATCGCCGTGGCGGTATCCACCGAGACTGCCGCGGCCGCGGCGATCTTGTCGATCGAGCGCCATCTGTAACGAGGATGGCTCAGGGCCTCATCGATTCTCGCCCTGATCGCCTTATCGGTGCTCATTTCTGCAGCAGGTTCGTTGCCGGGAGCTTGTTCGGCTGCGGTATTGAGGTCGGCTGCGAGCGCATCATAATCCCTCGCCGGAAGCCCGAAGCCGAGTGACTGTGCGATTCGGGTGTACAGTCGCTTCAGGCCCTGCGCGTCGTTAAGCTCCAGTCCCTGACGAGCAGAGAGGGGCATCGGCAGGTCTCGCGGCTGTAGCCCGCCGAAACACATAGGTATCACGGGTATCTCACGGATCCAGGCCGCTCCCGCCTCAAAATTGACCCACGGGCGACTAATGGCGATCGGGCTGCATAGCACAACAAAGATAGAGGAATTACGTAGCGCCTCGCTTACGGATGAGAACCATTCCTCTCCCGCGGCAATGCTCTCCGTGTCAGATGATAGGAAGACCGTGAGCTGCTCAAGAAAGTCTTCTGTCATCCTCAGCTTCAGTCTCGCCGCAACTTTCGCCTCTTCGGTGATGTGGCTGATAAAAACCTGAGTAGCCATCGCGCTCCTTTATTTCGGGTCAGCTTAGTGCTGCGTGCCGGGTAAAGCAACTTTGTCGCGGATCGTTTTCTCGTGTCGTAATCCTAACTGCAAGCAGATACCCGAGACGCCACGGAATGCTCTGCGCCACGCGTACCCAGCCGCTCACCTGCTGTGTCTCTGCGGGCTGGGTCCGTTACCTTATGCTGATAATGCCAACTGGAAAACTCGAAAACCGCCCTTCCCCGTGGTTAGGGGAGAACGGCTTCGGGACAGATGGGCAGGGTCTGGTAATGACGCGACCAGTTACCGGTGTGAGCGTCGGTAAGGCGTGCGGGCGCGGCAGGCGGCTTACCCGCCGGAGTCCGGTTCGCCGAAGGAAACCCGGTAGGTCAGGGACTCGACGTCGGCCCCGTCGAGGTGCGCCTTGAACTCATAACGGGCCAGGTATTCTCCACCAACCCGGTGCCCCTACAAACCAATGCGTTGGAGGATCAGCGGGCTGGCGGGCGGGGGCTCATCGCCGATGTCGATCGCCCCGGCCAGTTCGGCGCGGGCCGCGTCGAGCCGGCCCGGGTCCTCGCCGCGCAGTTCCACGATGGGATCGCCCTTGGCCACGGGCTCGCCTGGCTTGGCGCGGCAGATCACGCCGGCGGCCGCCGACACCGTTTCGCCGGGGCGTGACCGCCCGGCTCCCAGCCGCCATGAGGCCATGCCCACCGCATACGCGTCCAGCCGGCGGACGATGCCGTCGCGCGGCGCGGCCACGACGCCCAGCAGGGGGCTGGCCGGGAGCGGCTGATCGGGGTCGCCGCCCTGAGCCCGGATCATCTCGCGGAACTTATCCAGGGCCCGGCCGTCGGCGAGGGCCTTAGCGGGATCGCCGTCGACCCCGGCCAGCTGCAGCATCGCCTCGGCCTCGGCCACTGACAGGTCCCGGACGTCGTCGGGTCCGCCGCCGCCCAGCACGTCCAGCGCCTCGGCGACCTCCACCGCGTTGCCGACGGCGCGGCCCAGCGGCGTGTCCATGGCCGTCAGCATCGCGGCGGTGCGGACCCCGTGAGCCTGGCCGATCTCGATCATCGTCGAGCCGAGCAGCTGGGCCTGGTCGATATCGGTCATGAACGCCCCGGACCCCACCTTGATGTCAAGCAGGAGGCTCTGGGTGCCCTCCGCCACCTTCTTCGACATGATCGAGCTGGCGATCAGCGGGATCGACTCCACGGTGGCCGTAATGTCGCGCAGCGCGTATAGCCGCCGGTCAGCCGGGGCCATTTCGTCGCCCGCCGCGGTGATGACGCCGCCGACCTTGTCCAGCATCTGGAGCAGCGCGGCCGGATCCAGGTCGGGCCGCCAGCCGGGGATCGACTCCAGCTTGTCCAGCGTCCCGCCGGTGTGGCCGAGTCCGCGCCCGGACATCTGCGGCACGGCGGCGCCGAAGACGGCGACCAGCGGCACGATGATCAGCGACAGCTTATCGCCCACGCCCCCGGTGGAGTGCTTGTCGACGGACGGACGGCCCAGCCCGGACAGGTCGGCGCGTTCCCCGGAGGCGATCATCGCGCCCGTCCACTCCGCTGTCTCGGCGGATGTCATGCCTCGCCAGAAGATGGCCATGAGCAGCGCGGACATCTGCTCCTCGGCGAACTCCCGGCTCATGTAGGCGCGCATGAGATCGCGGATCTGGTCCGGGGTCAGCGCGCCGCCTTCACGCTTGGTCCTGATGACGCCGACCCCGTCGAAACGCTTCTCGTCACTCATCGTGTACTCCGTTCAGGATGGCCGCGGTATGTGAGGTGCCGATCCGCGTGGCGCCGGCCGCGATCATCGCCAGCGCCTCTTCGGTGGTGTGGATGCCCCCGGCGGCCTTCACCCCCAGCCGGCCGCCGACCGCGGCGGCTATCGCTTCCACCGCCTGCACGGTGGCGCCGCCCGCCGGGTGGAATCCGGTGCAGGTCTTGATGAAGTCGGCGCCGCCTGCCTCGGCCGCGAGGCTGGCCGGCGCGATCCGGTCGGGACCGATGAGCGCTGTCTCGATGATGGCCTTCAGCACCACCGATGGGCCGACGGCGGCTCGCACGGCGGCTACTTCGGCCGTCACCTTCACCCACCGGTTATCCATCGCGGCGCCGAGGTCGAGGACCATGTCGACCTCGTTGGCGCCGGCCGCCACCGCGGCGGCGGCCTCGGCGACCTTAACCGCCGCCGGGTGCGCTCCCGAGGGGAAGCCGGCCACCGCTACGAGGGCGATTCCGGGGGCCAGGACTCCCGGGTCGAGCGGCAGCCGGGACGGCGAGATGCAGATCGCGCCGACGCCTAGCTGCTCAGCCTCCTTGGCCAGCCGGGCTACGTCCTCGTCGGTGGCCTCGGGTTCCAGCAGCGTGTCGTCAATAATGCGGGCCAGTTCGGCCCGGGTGGTGGCATCCGACGTCATGACTGGTCCCCTCTAAAACTTGATTCAAGCGCGGCCGCGGCGGCCGCCATCATCTGTTCGGCCTGTTCGGTGGCGCTCGCCCGGGCGGCTTCAAGCTCGGCCCGCGACCGCACCGGCCGGACGGCCTCGGCGTAAATCTTGAGCTCGGGCTCGGTGCCGCTGGGCCTGATCATCACGCGGGCGTCGCCGCCGGCGTGCCAGATCAGGACGTTCGCCGGCGGGAGCGGCTGGCCGGGGGAACGCTCGGCGTGACCGCCGGCCAGGTCCACCACGCCGGGAGCGGCGTCGCGCAGGTCGGTCACCGTGACCGTCTGCCCGGCCAGCCGCCGCGGCGGTTCCTTCCTGACCCGTTCGACCGCGTCGTTGAGCTGGGCCAGGCCGGCCGCGCCGTCCGCCTTCAGCGTCCGCAGGCCGGTGACATGCAGGCCGTGGGTCAGGGCCAGGTCGTCGAGCCGGTCCGACAAGGTGCGGCCGTGCGCTGCTTCTTCGGTCGCCAGCGCCAGGACGAGCAGCGCCGCGCTGATCCCGTCCTTGTCGGCCACCAGGTCCGGCCGCACGGCGTAGCCGAGGGCCTGCTCGTATCCGTAGATCAGGGCGTGGTCGTTGCCGCCCGCCCGCGCGATCCACTTGAACCCCGTCAGCGTCGTGACGCACCGTACCCCCGCCGCCTGGGCGAGGCGCCGCAGCAGCGATCCGGACACCACCGTGGTGGCGACGGCCGGGGGCCGCGCGCCAGGATCCGCGACGGGCTCGCCGCGGGCCAGCCGGGTCAGCACCGCGTCGCCCAGCAGCGCGCCCAGCTCGTCCCCGGTGAACGCCCGCCAGCCGCCAGGACCCGGCACCATGACCGCCAGCCGGTCGGCGTCCGGGTCGTTGGCCAGGATCAGGTCCGCGCCGGCCTGCTCGGCGGTGTCGCGGGCCAGGTCGAGCACGCCCGGCTCTTCGGGGTTGGGGTAGTGAGCGGTGGGGAACGCGGGGTCGGGCTGCTGCTGGGCGGTGACCGGTATCGGAGCCGGCCAGCCGGCCGCCGCGAGCACCGCCCGCAGCGTGCCGTCCCCGACGCCGTGCAGCGCGGTATGCACGACCTTGAGCTGCCTGGCGCCTGGCGCCGGCCGGCCGCGGGCGGCCACGGCCGTGATGTAAGCGCTGACGGAATCGTCCGCCGAGGCGAAATCGAAGGATCCCTGCGCCCAGCCGGCCGGCAGGCGCAGCGGGTCCACCGCGTCGATGGCCGAGGCGATCTGCTCATCGACCGGTGGCAGTAGTTGCCCGCCGTCGCGCACGTAGACCTTGACCCCGTTGTACTGCCGCGGGTTGTGGCTGGCCGTCACCATCAGGCCGTAGGCGGCGTGCCGGTGGCGTACGGAGAAGGCCAGCACCGGGGTCGGCAGCGGCCCCGGCAGCATCGTGACGCTGACGCCGGCCCGGGACAGAATCCGGGCCGCGTCCGTGGCGAAGACCGCGGAATTGGTGCGGCCGTCGTAGCCGACGACGACGCCGGCGGTGGCGGCGTCCGGGTCGCTGGTCGTGATGTAGCGGGCCAGGCCGGCCGCCACCCGGCCGACCACCAGCCTGTTCATCCGCATCGGGCCCGCGCCGATCTCGGCCCGGATGCCAGCCGTCCCGAAGGCCAGCGCGCCGTCGAAACGCGACGCCAGCTCGGCGGTGTCCCCGCTGGCCAGCAGCTGGTCAAGCTCGGCCCGGGTCTGCGGGTCCGGGTCGGCGTCACGCCAGGCCGAGGCCGTGGCGGCCAGGCTGCTTTCCGGTGTCGTCATCATGCGCTCCCTTCCGGTGCCGCCGGGGACGCCGGAGCGTCAGCCGCCACGGGTACGGCGCCCTGCGGCGGCGGCCACAGGGCGGCGGCCGCGCCGTACAGGGCGGCCGCGACCAGGCCCGCCACTACCGGCAGGGGCAGGGTGTTGTAGAAGAAGCCGGGCAGGAACCTGTCGCCCCAGAAGCCGAGGACGAACCCGACGGCCACCGCGACGATCGCGCTGGGCACGACGCGGTCGGCCAGGTTGCGCGGGGGAACGAAGAACGCCGCCGCGGGGGTGCGACGCCGCTGGACGAAGAGCCAGTCCACCAGCATGACGAACGTGAACGGGATGATGATGTCCCCGGCGTCGGTGATCAGCGTCTGGACGTGGTCGAGGATCCCGGCTATGGCCAGGCCGGTGCCGAGTATGCCGAGTCCGATGGTGGCCAGCGGCTGCTCCCAGCGGGTCGGCTTGTGGATGTTGTTCAGCGCGACGAGCAGGTCGACGGTGGAGGGGTACAGGTTCATCGCGTTGGTGTGGATGACCGCCAGCGCGGCGCCGATGGCGGCCACGAAGCCCCACCCGCTGATGCTCGAGCCGAGCAGCGCGATGTTCCAGTTCCCGGTGGCCTGGTTGGAGTAGACGCCCAGGACGCCGAACACCAGGACGGCGAGCATGATCCCGACCGAGGGGGCCAGGAAGTACGACGCCCTGGTCCCCCCGGTCCTGGCCGACGGGACGGCGAACCGTGAGGTGGTGGACAGCTTGTAGGTCCAGGCCAGGATCGAGAAGGTCAGCACGGTGCTGAGCGCCGAGCCCCAGTTGATCGGCGCGGTCTGGTGCGGGTAGTGCAGGGTGAAGTGGGTGACCAGGTAGATGGTCAGGGCCAGGTAGGCGGCGATCAGCAGCAGCACGGTGTAGCGGTAGAACCGCTCCAGCCACTTCATGCCGAACAGCACCAGGATCAGCTGCAGGCCGCCGACGATCACGTCCCATAGGTCCACCGGCGAGTGCGTGATGGCGGCCAGGATCTCGGCGCCGACCTCGGTGTTGAGCCCGAACCAGCCGAGGTTGACCAGCGAGAACAGCACCGAGAACAGCAGCGACCCGTCCCAGCCGAAGGTCTTCCTGGCCACCACGAGCCCGCTGAGCGGTACCTCCCGGCCCATCTCCGAGAACAGGCCGGCCGGGATGAAGCCGATCAGCCACGACGCCACGATCGCGATGATCATGTCTGTCAGCCCGAACTTGAACAGCAGCGCCCCGATCAGCGGGGTGGTGGCCGAGGCGGACGCCATGAGCCACACGATGAACATCTGCCTCGGAGTCTGCACCCGCTGGTCATCGGGAACCGGGGCGACACCCACCGTCTCGATCTCGCCCCCGACCCTCCGGCCGATGGTCGAAGAGCCCCCCGCTTCATCCGCTTTACGTCTGATCTGCACCATCACGAGGACCTCGCCGTCTCCCGAGCCGTGCATGCGCGGCATGTAACGTGCCCACTAAAGAAGTGGTTCTCTGTAAGAAATTCTAAATATGGGTCTTTTCGGCGCCCGGCCGGCCGGGCGGTTCAGGCCCCGGCTCGGCCGGCCGTGGCCGGTACCCATGGTCGCGTTCAGAACCGGCGGTCGTACCAGGGAACACCCTGGCCAGTACCCTGGCCTTGATCGCGGGGACACGGACCGTTCTGGAATTTAAATTTCCGGAACGGCACTGGTTTCACACCCCGCACCCCTACTTGGCTGCGGGGTCGTCGTCTACGGCGCCTCCGTGGCCAGGGCCAGGCCAGCTCCGACCACGATGATCGCGCCGAGCACGTCAGGCGGTGTCCTCGGCCGGGAGGGCGGGGCCGGGGTCGGTAGGCGACGGGCGTTCGTGCCGGGTTTCCCGCGGTGGTGCTGACGAGCGGGAGCGCCGGGCCAGGGCGATGCCGCCGAGCGCGGCGACGAAGCAGGACGCGCCTCCGACGGCGAGGCCGGTGCGCGGGCTGGTCACGGCGATGATCCAGCCGATCGCCGGGCCGCCGACCGGCGTCGTTCCCTGGAAGGCGACCTGCCACAGCGCGATCACCCGTCCGCGCATGCTCGGCTCCGCGCTGAGCTGGATGGTGGAGTTGCCGATCGCGATGAAGGAGACGCTCGCCCAGCCGACGAACAGCAGCGCGGCGTAGGCCAGGCCGAGGGCGGGGGAGTATGCGCAGACCAGGATCGCCACGCCGAAACCGGCCGAGGCAATGATCATCGGCCGCAGTCCGGTGCGGCCCCGCGCGGCGGTGAACAGCCCCCCGATCACCGCGCCGACGCCCATCGCCGCGGTCATGAAACCGTAGGCCTCCGCGCCGCCGTGGAACGTCTGCCGGGCCAGGACCGGGAGCGTGACCTGGAATTCATACGCCAGCAGACCGACCAGGCTCATCATCGCCAGCGGTATGGCGATCGTGGGAGTGCGGGCCGCGTAGCGCAGGCCCTCGCGCAGCTGCCCGCGGGCCCGCCCGGCCGGGGGGCTCGGCCGCAGGGCGGAGCGGTCCATGATGAGCAGCGAGGTAACGACGGCCGCGAAGCTGGCTGCGTTCAGCAGGAAGCAGACCCCGATGCCGACCGTGGCGATGAGGACGCCGCCGATGGCGGGCCCGACCGCCCGGGCCGCGTTCACCGTCA
>PMST01000503.1 GCA_003168295.1 Actinomycetota bacterium | reverse complement strand
GGGCCGACGAGCCCGACGACGCGGCCCTCGGGGATGGCGAGCGTGCAGTCGCGCAGCGCCCAGGTCCGCCGGTACTGCTTGCCGAGCCCGCTGGCCTGGATGACGGCGGTCATCATGCCACCCCTTCGGCGAAGCAGGTGCGGAACGCGGTGCGGTAGATCGCCTCGATGTCATCGGGGCCCAGGCCCGCCGACCGTGCCGAGCGGAGCCAGTCGGTCATCGCGGCGAGGAACCGTGCCTGCGTGGCCGGGTCGGTCCCGGCCGGCGAGCGGGTGATGAACGTGCCGAGCCCCGGCCGGGCGCGTGCCAGTCCCTCCCGCTCCAGTTCGCGGTAGGCCTTGTGCACGGTGTTCGGATTGATGGCCAGCTTGGCGACTACCTGCTGCGCGGTCGGCAGCTGGTCGCCCGGCTCGAGCATCCCCATCCGCAGGGCCTGGTGGACCTGCTGCACGAGCTGCAGGTAGGTGGCGACGCCCGATGTCTCGTCGAGCTGGAACTCGATCATGAGTCTCTCATTCCACTAAGAGCTTAGTGGAATGAGAGTAGCAGGCAGCCGATAGCCGGCGCAAGAAACGGATCAGGACCCGGCGCGGCGGCTAGCGAGGTCTCGCACGTTGGAGCCCCCGGCGCCGGGGAGATGGCGTAGGGCAGACAAAGAGCCGTCCCGGAAACGCTCGATTCCGGGACGGTCAAGATCGCGACACGAAACCCCAGGACAGGCCGTCCCGGAACCCATCCCGGAACGGGCTCCGGTCGTTGAGTTCCGGGACGGATTACGGGACGATCGAACATGCAGACCGCCCCCGTCTACACCAACACCGTCCGGATCGGCTACGCCCGCGTCAGCGGCCGCACTCAAGACCACCAAATGCAGCTCGACGCCCTGGCCGTGGCCAGCTGCCGCGAGGTGATCGTCGAAACTGCCAGCACCCGCGGCGCCCGACCCAAACTCCACGCCACACTCGCCGCCCTCAAGCCCGGGGACACCCTGGTCATCTACAAGCCCGACCGGATCGCCCGCTCCATGAAGGAACTCCTCGTCCTCCTGGAGGACGAACTGCACGCCCGACAGGTCAACCTGGAGATCCTCACCGGCATCTGCGCCGGCTTCCACCGGCCCAACGGCCAGACCATCGCCGACAAGATGCTGTTCATGGTCGCCGCCATGGCCGCGGAGATGGAACGCGACCTCATCCAGGAACGCACCCTCGACGGCCTCGCCGCAGCAGCAGCCCAGGGACGCCGAGGCGGCCGCCCCACCGCCGTCGACGCCGACACCCTCGCTGTCGCCCGCGCACGCCAAGCTCGCGGCGAATCCATCACCGCCATCGCCGCCCACCTGGGCATCGGCCGATCCACCCTCTATCGCGCCCTCTCTCCCGACGCAACCGACTGACGGGCCGAGAGCAAAGGCCACTCAACCGAATGTGGGCAGGAACCCTCTCTTTCGATTACTCAGAGCTACTTTGCACTTGGTCGCACGGACCCGAGTGGAGGGCCCTGATGGAGGCCACCCTCCAGCAGATCCCGGACCTGGCCGAGCCGGGCTGACCGCGGTCAGGGGGCGCGGCGGATCAGGTACTCCCAGCCCGCCCGGAGCTGGCGGTCCGACCAGACGTCGGCGCGCTTGGCGACGGTGTCCTCCCCGGTGCCCCAGCGCTGCAGCGGGCCCGCGGACATCGCGGCCAGCTGGGTCTGGCAGGCGCGGTCGAGCAGGACGGCGGTCATGATCGCGGCCGGCGTGTCCGCGCCGACGGCGACGATGCCGTGCTGCGGCATCAGGCACGCGCGCGCGTCGCCGAGCGCCTCGGCCAGCGCCGCGCCCAGCGCCCGGCTCTTGATCAGGCCGCCGGTCAGCGTGAAGCAGGGGATGTCCGGGTAGCAGAACAGCGATCCGGCGTGGTCGAGCGGGCGCAGCGGCACGCCGAGCGCGGCGAACTGGTTGGCGGCCGGCGAGTGCGTGTGCACCACCGAGCCGACGTCGGGTCGGCTCGCCATGATCTCGGTGTGGATGGGGTACTCGATATGCCGGGGCCCGGTGCTCGATGACGCGGGGTCGTCGAGGACCTCGCCGTCCGGGCTGACCAGGACGATCTTGCTGGCGTCGATTTCCTCCAGACCCCACCCGGCGCTTTTCATCCAGACGCCGCGGCCCTGCGGGTCGCGGACGCTGGCGTGTCCCCAGATCATGTCGCCCTGGCCGGCCGCGGCCAGGGCCCGGCAGGCCAGGACGGAAAGGACGACCGCGCCGGCCGCGTCCGCAGGCTGGTAGCTCACCGGCCCGTTATACCGCACTCCGGCTACACCCGGATTTTTGACACCCGTTGGTACACCCGGATTTTGATACCCGCCTACCCTGTCGTTTAGCGTCGTTTATCTGGTAGCAACCGTTTCTGGGGGGGCGCAGCATGCAGCGAATGTCCGCGGTCTGGAGTCCGGCCCGGATGCTGGCCCTGTCCGGCCCCGGTCACCGCAGCGGCGCGCCGCGGCGTTCACCGGTCGAAATCGTCGCGACGATGGGATCGTACGTCACCCGCACGCAGGCCGCGCAGGTCTCGGGGCTGCGGGCGGGGCCGTTCGGGCGCTGGGCCGACGGCGTGACCGCGATGCGCGAGGACTGCATGGCCTTCGCCGCCCACTGGCGCGCGCACAACGACCAGGTCCTGGAGGCCGATGGGCCGCTGTGGGTGGTGCTCGGCGACTCCACCGCGCAGGGCCTCGGCGCGCCCGGCCCGGACGGCGGGTACGTCGGCCAGGTCCTGGCCGACCTGCGGCAGCGGACCGGCCAGCCGTGGCGGGTGCTCAACCTGTCCGTGTCCGGTTCCCTCACCCGTGACGTGCTGCGGGATCAGCTGCCCCGGATCCCGGCCGGACCCGGCCTCGTGACCTGCGGGATCGGCGTCAACGACATCCTGTACACCAGCCCGGGCAAGCTGTTCGGCGACCTGCGTGCGCTGATCGCGGCGGTCCCGGAGGACACCGTCCTGCTCGACCTGCCGCTGCCCGCGGGCTGCTGGGGTTTCCTGGGCCGGGCCAGCGTGCCCTACGTGACGCGGATCAACCGGACCATCCGCGCCGAGGCGACCGCGCGGGGCCTGCCGGTCGCCGAGGTGTCCGCCCATTTCCTGCCGCCGTGGACCGGGAAGTTCGCCCCGGACTGCTTCCATCCCAGCCAGGCCGGCTACCGCGACTGGTCCCGCGCCCTGCTCGCGGCGATCAAGGTTGCGGAGACAAGCAGCCCGCTTCGTTCGGCGTAAAGATCTTCAATCTCCGGAACGGCACTGCTGCGTCCCTCCGGCACCTTCCCAGCCCCGGGTGGCTGTCCGGTCACGGGTGTGACCAGCCGACTCTCTAACATGGGCAAGTGCAGCACTTTTCTCTCGCCGTTATCGGCTCAGGCTCAGGCAACGTGGTGGTGCCCAAGGACGGCGGTGCCGGTCCGGTCGCGATCATCGAGTCCGGCCCCTTCGGCGGGACATGCATCAACCGGGGCTGTATTCCCAGCAAGATCCTGGTGTACACGGCCGACGTGGCGGCCGGAGTCCGGGCCGCGCCCGGGTTCGGCATCGGCGCCGCGGTGACCGAAGTGGACTGGCCGGCCATCCGGGACCGCACCTTCGCCCGGGTCGATAAGACCGCGGCGCGGGGGCGCCGCGGCCGGGCCGAGTCGGACTGGGTGACGCTGTTCCAGGGCCGGGCCCGCTTCGCCGGGCCGCACGAGCTGGTCATCGACGGCGACACCCGCATCACCGCGGACCGAATCGTGCTGGCGACCGGGGCCCGGCCGGTGGTGCCGCCGGCCATCGCGGAAGCCGGTGTCGGGTTCCACACCTCCGACACCATCATGCGGATCGACGACTTGCCCGCCCGCATGGTCATCGCTGGCGGCGGCTACGTCGCGGCCGAGTTCGCCCACGTATTCTCGGCGCTGGGCGTCGACGTCCGCCTGGTCACCCGGGGACCCCGGCTGCTCGGGTCCTTCGATCCCGCCATCTGCGACCGCTTCACCGAGCTGGCCCGGCAGCGCTGGGACGTCCACCTGTCGGCCACGATCACCGGCGTGCGGCGCGACGGCGACGGGCCTGACGGGTTGGCGTTGCTGCTCGCTGACGGCACCACGGTGGCCGGTGACCTGCTGCTGGTCGCGACCGGGCGCCGGCCGGACACCGATGACCTGGACCTGGACCGGGCCGGCGTCAACCTGCGGGACGACGGACGGATCCAGGTCGATTCCTACGGGCGGACCACGGCCGAGGGCATCTGGTCGCTCGGCGACGCCAGCTCGGCGTTCGAGCTCAAGCACGTGGCCAACGCCGAGGCCCGGACGCTGGCCCACAACCTGGCCCATCCGGACGACCTGCGCCCGTACCCGCACGACTGGGTGCCCTCGGCGGTGTTCACCGACCCGCAGATCGCCTCGTTCGGCGCCCGCCGACAGGACCTGGAGGGCAAGCGGCCCTACGTGGAAGCCGTCCAGGCCTACGGCGACACGGCCTACGGGTGGGCCCGGCAGGACACCGAGGGTTTCTGCAAGCTGTACGCCGATCCGGCGACCGGCAAGCTGCTCGGCGCCCACATCTTCGGTTACCAGGCCAGCCTGCTCATCCAGCCGCTGGTGCAGGCGGCCTCGTTCGGGCAGCGGGTGGCCGACCTGGCCCGGGGTCAGTACTGGATCCACCCCGCCCTCGGCGAGGTCGTGGAGAACGCCCTGCTCAAGCTGCCGCTTTGACGCCGCAGGTGGATAAGCCGTAACTGTGGGCAGTGGCACGTCGCAAGCGAAGGCGATGAGAGGACAACTGCATGCGTGCGCTGGCGTCGGAGGTCCCCGAGCCCGAGTCCGACGGACGCGAGCCGGAGGTCGAGGAGGCGTTCGACCGGCTCGTCTCCGAGGGCAGCGACCGGCTGGCCCGGCCGCTGGTGCCGCTGCTGGCCACCGGGTTCCTGGGCGGTATCGACGTCGGCATCGGCGTGCTCGCCTACCTCGTGGTCTACCACGAGACCAGGCAGCCGCTGCTGGCCGCCGCCGCGTTCCCGATCGGGTTCATCGCCCTGCTGCTGGCCCGCAGCGAGCTGTTCACCGAGAACTTCCTGGTCCCGGTCACGGCCCGGGCGGCCGGCCGTGGCTCGTGGCTCCAGCTGGCGCGGCTGTGGCTGGTGACGCTGGCCGCGAACCTGGCCGGCGGCCTGGTCATGGCCGGGCTGATCGTGGTCGCGCGGCCGGACCTGGCCTCGACCGCGGCCACCCTCGGCCGGCACTACGCGACCCTCGGAATCTCCTGGCGCTCACTGTTGCTCGCGATCCTGGCCGGCGTCGTCATCACCCTGCTGACCCGGATGCAGCACGCCACCGACGACCTCGGGCCGAAACTGGTCGCCGCCGTCGTCATGTCGTTCGTGCTGGTAGCGGCCCAGCTGTTCCACTCGGTGCTGGACTCGATCCTGATGTTCACCGGCCTGCTCGGCGGCGACGCCGCCTACACCTGGGGCGACTGGGCGTCCGCCATGGCCTGGTCGGCCCTGGGCAACATCATCGGCGGCGTCGGCCTGGTCACCTCGATCCGGCTGCTCCGCGTCCCGCACCGGGTCGCCGAAGAACGCGCCGAGTCCCAAGCGGAATGAAATTGCGCCGGTGCTGACTCACCTCCCGGTACGGGCACCGGTCGCCAGGCGTTGGCCCAGATGGAACCGCGCCGGCGCCGCTACGCTGGTGTGCCGTGCAGCAGACGCGCCTGGACACGGCCCGGATCCGGGCGGCTCGCCGGGTCATCGACCCGGTTTTTCTCGACACTCCGCTGTACCGCTGCGAGGCGCTGGAGCCGGGCCTGGGGTGCACGGTGAGCATCAAGCTCGAAACGGCGAACCCGGTCCGCAGCTTCAAGGCCCGCGGCACCGAGGTCGTCGCGAGCCTGCTCGCCGGTCATGGCTCGCGAGCCGTGGTGTGCGCCAGCGCGGGCAACCTTGGCCTGGCCCTGGCCTGGTCCGGTCGCGGCCGGGGGCTCGACGTCACCGTGGCGGCATCCCGATTTGCGCCTGCGGCCAAGCTTGATCGCATCCGCGCGCTGGACGCCAGGCTGGAGCTGGTGGACGGCGACTTCGACATGGCTCGCGAGCGGGCGGCGGCCATCGCGCGGCACGACGGCATCCGGCTGGTCGAAGACAGCCTGGACATCGAGACCTGCGAGGGCGCGGCGACCATCGGCCTGGAACTGGCGGACACCGCGCCGTCGTTCGACGCCGTCCTGATTGCTCTGGGCGGCGGGGCGCTGGCCACCGGCGTGGGTCATGTGATCAAGGCCCGAGCGCCCGGAGTCGAGGTGATCTGCGTCCAGCCGCTGGGCGCGCCGGCGATGACACGCTCGTGGCGCCAGCGCCGCGTCGTGACCACCGACTCGACTCACACCATCGCGGACGGTGTCGCCGGCCGGCGACCCATCCCGGCCGTGCTGGAGGATCTCCTCCTGGTCGCTGACGACGCCGTCCTGGTTCAGGAGGCGTCGATCATCGCCGGCATGCGGATGCTCCTGGACCACGCTGGCCTCGTCGTCGAACCGTCGGCCGCGCTCGGCATCGCGGCGATCCTGGAAGACCGCGACCGCTTCGCCGGCCGGCACGTCGTCACCATCGTGTGCGGCAGCAACGTCGACCCAGACGCCTACCACCGCTGGGTCGGTACGGCTCCCACCCACAGGTCCTGACAAGTGCTCCAAGGCGATGGCAGAGCGGTGCGGAGGAGCGATTGTCAGAGCTGATCGCCCCTCGACCGCACCGGACTGGCGGCTTACAGCTTGCCGCGGTTTCTGGAGCCTGCCGCTGGCCAGTCCGTCGCGGGTCTTGTCGTCCAGGACCAGGTACTGCTCGGCCGACTTGTTCACCCCGATGGCCACCATGGTCAGGCTCTTGAGGTTCTTTTCCTGGCACTCCGGTACCATGCAGTAGTCGTATTTCTTTGCCCGGTCGGGATGCAGTTCGCTCCCGCACGTAATGCACTGGGCCATTGACCTTCCTTCGGATACGCGCTCCCGGCGCGTGATGATGCGTAATTAGAACACGGAGCCGGCCGAGGGTGTTCCTTCCGGAACGGTAACCGCGCGTATTCGATGGTGGCGGGTTCGTAACCCGGGTACTGCGCTTGGAAACCAGGCAAACGGCAGGCATCGAATCATTGCTGGAGCCGGGTGGGGCTCTTGGTTGAGGCCGGCCGGGGATCAGTGGCCAGGATCGCCATGGAGATGACGTCGTGCCGCTGTCCTTCCCAGAGCAGGGCGTCTCGGTGCAGGCCTTCGCGGATGAACCCGCATTTCTCATAGACGCGCTGGGCGCGCGGGTTGAAGTCGTAGACCTCCAGGTGGACGCGGTGCAGGCCGGCGACGTCGAAGGCGTAGTCCACGACCAGCCCAGTCGCTTCGGTACCGTAGCCACGCCCGAACACGTGAGGGCCAGCGAGACAGATCCGGAAGGCTGCGGAGGCGTTGTGCTCGTGGAGTTCATTGAGAACCGCGTCACCGAGAAACACGCTGTCCTCGTGACGCACGATCGCCCAGTCGGCGCGGTCATGGTGATCCTGCCGGGTGGCGAGCCACTGGCGGATCCACCGTTCGGTGAACTGCTGGCGAGTGCCGGTCAGGCGCATGGCCTCGGGTTCTGCCAGCATCGACCGGTAGGCATCGAAGTGCTGGCTTCCCAGGAGTTCAAGGCGGACGCGAGGACCGGTCAGGACCGGCTGGTCACGGAAGACATCGGAACTGATCACCGGCCAAGTTAAACAGGGTCCTCGCCGACCAGGATGAATCGCCGGTAACGACGGTCGGCGCCCAGGTGAACAGGCAGCAAAGATTTGTCGACGCAAATTACCTATAAATAAGACCGGTAATAAAGGTAATCGGTAGAGTGAGTGGTTGGCCTGCCTGAAGGGACCTTGCGCATGTCCAGGACTCGCGCTTCGCTTGGATACCTCCGCCGCCCCGGTCCGCTGGTGGTGGTGTCTCTGCTTTACCTGCTGCTGGTGTCGGGCGTGATGATCTGGCGCGGCATCTCGGTGTCACCCGACTACCTGCTGCTGATCCTGGTCCCGGTGGCCCTGCTGAGCGGGCGGTTCCTGAGGTTCCTGCGGGACTGGGTGCCGTTCATCGCGCTCTTCCTCGGTTACGAGGCGGTCCGCGGCATCGCGCGGAAGAGCCGCATCCCGGTGCACTACGGGTACGTGATCCGCATCGACAAGGCCTTGTTCGGCGGGACGGACCCCAGCCAGTGGCTGCAGGCGCACCTGGGTTCACTGCGCTGGCTCGCGATCGCGTGCACCGTCGTCTACTTCTGCCACTTCGTCATCCCGATCGCGGTCGGCATGGTGCTGTGGCTGGTCGACCGGGTGCAGTTCCTGCGCTTCACGGTCGCGCTGCTCGGGATGTCGTTCGCGGCCTTCGTCGTCTTCCTGCTCGTGCCGGTGGCCCCGCCGTGGATGGCCGACCGCCACCACCTGCTGCCGGGGGTGCATTCGCTGATCGCCCTGCCCAGCGCGGTGAGCCCGTACTACAACTGGCTGGACCCCGACGCGGCCGCTGCGTTCCCGTCCCTGCACGCCGCTTATCCGCTGCTGGCCGCGCTGGCCCTGTGGCCGGTTTCCCGCCGTGCCGCGGCGCTGGCCTTCACCTGGTGTGGGGCGGTGTGGTTCAGCGTCGTCTACCTTGGCCAGCATTACGTCACCGACGTCCTGGGCGGCATCGCCTTCGCCCTGGGCACCTGGCTGATCATGACCCAGATCCTGGTGCCGATGGTTCCGGCGCTGCGGCACCAGCCCGCTGCGCCCGCACCTGCTGGTTTCGAGCCAGGCCCGAGCGAGCCGAGCTCCACTGACCTGGACACAGCGGAGCAGGCCGGGACCCAGGAGCGGGCGACGTCGCTGGGGTCCAGCTGATCGTGGTCGCGGGAATGTAAACCCAGCACCGTCAGAACCCGATGCTGGTCAGAGGCCGAACGACCGCCGCAAGGCTTCGTCGCGATCCCGGACGAAACGCCGGGCCAGCGCCGAGCCGGGGGCGTAGGTCTCGAAGGCGTGGCTGCCGCCCGGGTAGACGTGCAGTTCGGTGGGCACGCCGGCCTGCTGCAGGCGCTGGGCGTACTCGATGTCCTCGTCGATGAACAGGTCCAGGTCGCCCACCGCCAGGTAGGCGGGCGGCAGCCCGGCCAGGTTGGCCGCGCGGGCGGGCGCGGCGTAGGGCGACACCCGGTCGGTGCCGGCCGCGTCGCCGACGTAGGCCCGCCAGCCGATCAGGTTCGAGGTGCGGTTCCAGACCCGCGGATCGGTCAGTGCCATGCTGGCCGGGGTGGCGTTGCGGTCGTCGAGCATCGGGTAGATCAGCAGCTGGAAGCAGACTCCAAATTCACCCCGGTCCCGGGCCAGCAGCACCAGCCCGGCCGCCGAACCGCCGCCCGAGCTGGCCCCGCCGACGGCGATCCGCTGCGGGTCCACGTTCAGCTCCGCCGCGTGCTTGTGCGTCCATGCCAGCCCGGCGTAACAGTCGTCCATCGGGGCCGGGAACGGATGCTCAGGCGCGCGCCGCCACTCGACCGACACCGCCGCGCAGCCCACCGTGTCCACGATGTGGTCCATGACCAGGTCGTCCTGGTCGACCTGCCCAACGACGTGCCCGCCGCCGTGAATCCAGTACAGGCACGGCAGCAGGCCGGGCGCTCTGATCGGCCGGTAGTGGCGGACCCGCACGTCCGGAGCCCCGTTGAGGCCGGGGACCAGGTGGTCCTGCCGGACCACGGTCGGGCTCGGCTGAGCGTCGGCGGCCGCGGCGGCCCGCCGTTCCAGCATGGTCACGCGGGCGGCCGGGATGTCGGACAGGTCCATGATGGGCAGTTCCGCCAGCGCCGCTGCGATCTCGGGGTCCAGCCGCCGGTCTAGGTCCATGTTCGCTCCCGTCGGGTCCCGCAGTTCTCCGAGGATGATCGTACGCAGGCCGGCTCCGGCTTACCGGACCGGGCCTGGAGGGTTCTGCCGATAATTCGGTGGACTTCGTGAGCCCGAAAGCTATCCTGGCCCTATGTCGGCCGCAGCTCGCCTGCTTCTCGTTAGGCCGCACTGACACGATCGGTCAGTGCGGCAGCCCCTCATGCGTGAGGGGCTTTTTCATTTCCCCGGACTGAAACGAGGAGAACCGATGGACAACCAAGCGCCGCCTTTCCGGTATGACGCGCGGCTGGCGAGCCAGATCGAGCAGCGCTGGCAGGACCGCTGGGAACACGAGGGGACGTTCCACTCACCGAACCCGGTAGGTGTCCTGGCGGATGGCTTCGCGCGCGAAATCGGACGGCCCAAGTTCTACCTGCTTGACTTTTTCCCTTATCCCAGCGGGATCGGGCTGCACGTGGGTCATCCGCTGGGCTACATCGGCACGGATGTGTTCGGCCGTTACCTGCGCATGACTGGTCATCATGTGCTGCATCCCTTCGGTTTCGACGCCTTCGGGCTGCCCGCCGAGCAGTACGCGATCGAAACCGGCCAGCATCCGGCCGTGACCGTGCGCCAGAACGCCGCGGTCATGCGCCGGCAGCTGAGGCGGCTGGGGCTGGCGCACGACCGCAGGCGCGAGATCCTGACCAGCGACCCGTCCTATTACCGCTGGACGCAGTGGATCTTCCTGCGGATCTTCGGCAGCTGGTACGACCCGCAGGCGGGCCGGGCGCGGCCGGTCAGCGAGCTGATCGCACAGTTCGTCGCGGGGGACCGCCGCACACCTGACGGCCGGGCCTGGACGGACCTATCTGCCGTGGAGCGGCGCGACGTCATCGACGGCTACCGGCTGGCCTACGTGGCGGAGGTGGTCGTCAACTGGTGCCCGGGGCTGGGCACCGTGCTGGCCGATGAGGAGGTGACGGCGGAGGGCCGCAGCGCGGTCGGCAACTACCCGGTCCACCGCCGGCCGCTGCGGCAGTGGATGCTGCGCATCACCGCGTTCGCCGACCGCCTGCTGGCTGACCTGGACGACGTGGACTGGCCGGAGCACGTCAAGCGCCTGCAGCGGAACTGGATCGGCCCGAGCGGCGGCCCGTACCACCTGAAGGACTGGCTGTTTTCCCGGCAGCGTTACTGGGGCGAGCCGTTCCCCATCGTGTACGACGAGACCGGCCGCCCGGTGGCGCTGCCCGAGGAGATGCTGCCCGTGACGCTGCCGGAGATGACTGACTTCCGGCCGGTTCCGCAAGACGACGCCAGCGACCCGGTGCCGGCCCTGGCCCGGGCGCCCGGCTGGGCGGACGTCACGCTGGACCTGGGCGACGGCCGCAAGCGCTACCGGCGCGAGCTCAACGTCATGCCGCAGTGGGCGGGCTCATGCTGGTACTACCTGCGTTACCTGGATCCCTTCAACGAGACGGCACTCGTCGACGCCGACGTCGAACGCTACTGGATGCCGCCGCGCGGCGTCGACCTGTACGTCGGCGGCGTCGAGCAGGCCGTCCTGCACCTGCTGTACGCGAGGTTCTGGCACAAGGTGCTGTACGACTACGGCATCGCGGGAACCCCCGAACCGTTCGGACAGCTGTACAACCAGGGATACATCCTGGCCGACGCGTTCACCGATTCCCGCGGCATGTACGTGCCGGCCGCCGAGGTCACCAGGCAGCCGGACCGCTGGACGCATGACGGGCAGCCGGTGAGCAGGCGGGCCGGCAAAATGGGCAAGAGCCTGAAGAACGGCATCAGCCCCGATGACATCTACGACGCCTACGGCGCGGACACGCTGCGGCTGTACGAAATGGCGATGGGCCCGCTGGACGGCGACCGGCCGTGGCACACCGATGACATCGTCGGCATGCACCGGTTCCTGCAGCGCCTGTGGCGGCTGATCATCGACGAGACGACCGGGGAGACCAGGGTCACCAGGGACACCGCCCAGCCCCTGGACACCGCGACCGCGCGCCTGCTGCACCGGACCATCGCGGCGGTGCGCGAGGACTTCGTGGCGCTGCGGTTCAACACCGCGATCGCCCGGCTCATCACGCTGACCGCGCACGCGTCCCGGCTGGCCGGCGTCCCGCGCGCCCTGGCCGAGCCGCTGGTGCTGATGGTGGCGCCGCTGGCCCCGCACGTCGCCGAGGAACTGTGGCAGCGCCTGGGCCATGCCTCCACGCTGGCCTACGAGCCGTTCCCCGAGCCCGACCCCGCGCTGGCTACCGGGGACACCGTCACGCTGCCGGTCCAGGTCAACGGCAAGGTCCGCTTCACCATCGAGGTCCCGGCCGGCGCCAGCCAGGACGAGATCACCGAACTAGCGGCCGGTCATCCCGGCTACCCGAAGGACGAGGTGGCCCGCCTCGTCATCGTCCCCGGCAAGATCGTCAGCATCGTCCTGCGGTAAGCGCGCGTCCCCGCCCCGGAAGAAATCGACAAACCCCTGGGCCGCCGACCGGGCTTCCTTGGCCGCTTGCCGGGCGAAGGCGCCGGCTATCGCGCGGGGCGCGTTGACCGGATCCGGCGGAGCGACGTAGTCAGGATCTTCTTCGACCACCCGCGTGCCGGGTGGAAGGTCGGGCTGGAAATCGCCTGGCTCGCCGGAGTAAGCGGTGATGACGTCCCGCAGCTCGTTCCGCGACACGACCCGCGGTCCTGCACGCGAGATCGTGCACAGCAGGAAGCCGAGCTCGGCGTCCACGACCACCTCGTCCGGCACGAAGATGGTCTGCCACCAGCGCGCGGGATCCGAGACCGGAGGCGGGTCAGCCGAGGCGACGGCAAGACGGTAGCCGCGGCGGCCGCCGATCACGATCTCGGTCCCGCCGGTCAGCCGGGATTCCAGCAGCCAGGACGGGTCGAACAGGTTCGCGATCTGACTCAGCGGCGATACCAGCCGCGGTGCCGTCGGCCCGACCCTCACCTCTTCGTCGAGGATCCTCCAGCACCGCTCTCCGTCGCAGACGACGGCCTTGAGTGTCGCCTTCCCGGCGCGGAGCACATAATCGACCCGGTACCTGTCCGGACCGCTGATGCGCACCCGGGATACCTCGTGCTCGGCGGGTACCCGCAGGTCCGCCACGTCAATGAGAGACCCGAACCCGCCGAATCCCGCTCCGCGGAGCTCGTCCGGGAGCTTCGAGAGCAGCGCGGCGAAGTGAGCCCAGCTGTGCAGCGTGGCCTCGATCCCCGGCGCCTGGCGGCTCTCGCTGTCGTGCAGCAGGTGCAGCACCTCGTCGCTGACCGGCGAAGCGTCGGACGGCATGGGCTCGTCCTGCGGCATCGCCGCCTCGGGTTCCTCCCGCGTCGCCTGCCCGAACGGGTCATAGCGCGACTTGACCAGCGCGCCTATGCCCCTTGAGGCCAGGCCCGTCGCGAGCTTGGTCAGCTCCCAGCCGGGACCACTGGCGGACGGGAGCTTCGCGTTCTTCTCGGCCGCCTCCCAGCCGGACGGCGGCTGGAACTGCGCGTCGTCACCCGCTTCGGCCGGATTGAAGCTCACGCTCACCAGCTCGGTCAGGATGAGCGGCTTGCCCTGGAATATCTCCTCGTGCCGCAGCAAGATGCCCAGCTCGGCATCCACGATGACCTCAACCCGGTCTACCGGCCGACGCCACCGCGCCACGGCGTCCCTGATGCTCCGCCGCGGCGTCGCCACCACCCGCAGCCCTTCTCGCCCGAGGGCTGCCGCCGATCCTCCGATCTCCAGCGTGTAGCCGTTGAGCAGCCATGACGGGCGCAGCAGCGTCGCCAGCGGCGGCCGGGGCCCGCCGGTCATCTCGACCAGGCGGCCCTCTTGTTCGAACTCTTGCCAGCTCCGGTCCCCGTCGCATCCGCTGGCGAACCCGGCGCCCTGATACCGGCAGCGGCCGCCCGGCGCGACCAGCAGCGTGGACCGGCTCGTCTCGGTCCCCTGCAGGTCGGTGGCCGCCTCCCACTCGTTCCCGGTCGGACGCGCTGGCCGGCCGGAGCCGGCCACCGGCCCGTCCGGCCCGCGGGGCCTGGTCGGCGTCCCCGTCAAGGACATGCCCGCCTCGGGTCGCCGCGCCTCCAGGTCATGGTCGATCGTGTGACTTACCTCGGCGGCCAGGCTCAGCCGCGTCCAGTCAGCGCGGTACAGCAGGACCACCAGATCAGGCGTGTCGGTCATGCCGCCCACCTTTCCTCCCGAACGATCCGTTCCTCCCGAACGATCCGTGGCTCACCCGCACCGCCCCGATCATCGCATGAAAGACTCGGAGACGACATGTGCACCGTAGTGGTCAGCCTGGCACCAGAAGACCAGATGCCGTTGCTGCTGCTCGGGATCCGCGACGAGTTCACCGGCCGCCCGTGGCAGCCGCCGGCCCGGCACTGGCCCGGCTCGCCGCTGCTCGGCGGCCTTGACGAGCAGGCGGGCGGGACCTGGCTCGCGGTGCACCCCGATGTGCCGCGCGTGGCCTGCATCCTCAATGGCCGGGGCGAGTTCGCGCCGCCGGACCGCCGCCGGTCCCGCGGCGAACTGCCGCTGCGGGCCGCCGAAGAAGGCCAGCCGGCCCTGCGTAAACTTTACGACGACCCGGAGATGCTGGCCCGCTACGACCCGTTCTACCTGGTGTGCGCCGACCCGGCCGCGGTCCTGCTGCTCGGCTGGGACGGCCAGCGGGCCACGCTCACCGAGCTCGGGCTGGCCACCCACGTGCTGACCAACGCCGGGCACATGTACCCGCCCGACAGTGCTACGGCTGATGCGAAGACCGCCGAACCGGACCCCAAGGCGGTCCGGTTCGGCCCGAAGTTCGCCGCGTCCCGGCCCTCAGGTGACCCAGCCGCCACCCTCGAGCACGCCTGGGGCGACTGGCTCACCCTCGCCGCCGCCGACGATCCGTCCGGCACCGAACCAGGCGCGATCATCGTGCGCCGGGAACTGGCCGACGGCCGGGTGTATGCGAGCACCTCGGTCAGCCTCGTCGCCCTCGCTCAAGACGGTGGCCTGCGCTACGACTTCCAGCCCGTCCCGACCGACCCGGCGACCTGGTACTCCGTCGCCCTGGCCTAGAAGTACCGCTAGAAGAACTCGAAGTACTCGCGCATCTCCCAGTCGCTAACATCCTGGCCCTCCGGGACCGGCTCGACGACCAGCGCGTCCTCGTACCGCCCGATCTCGGACCGCTTCATCATCACCAGGTACGCGATCAGCGCATCACCGAACGCCTTGCGGTAGAACCCGTCCGCGTCCAGCGCGTCCACCGCCGCCGCCAGCGACATCGGCAGCGCGGGCGCCTCGACGGCGTACGGATCGGCCGACACCGGCGGCGGCGGCTCCAGGCCCCGCCTGATCCCGTCCAGGCCCGCCGCGATGTTCGACGCCAGGTAAAGGTAGGGGTTCGCGGCGGGCTCGCCGACCCGCATCTCAACGTGCGAGCTGGTGTCGCCCGCCGAACCCTGGACCCGCACCAGCGCGCCGCGGTTCTCCACCGCCCAGCACACCCGGTCGGGCGCGAAGGAGTAGGGCCGGAACCGCTTGTAGCCGTTGACCGTCGGGACCCCGAACATGGTCATCGGCACCGCGTGCTCGAGCAGCCCGGCCACGTAGTGCCGGCCAAGATCAGATAGCGGCCCGCTCTCGCTGGCGAACGCGTTCGAGCCGTCCGTGCGGGACAGCAGGGACTGGTGCAGGTGCCAGCCGGAGGAGAAGAAGTTCGGCAGCGCGGGCCGGCACATGAACGTGGCCAGCAGCCCGCGCCGCTGGCACACCTGCTTGACCGCCGAACGGAACAGCACGGCGGCGTCGGCGGCGGCCAGCCCCGTGATCGGGCTGAAGCTGAACTCCAGCTGGCCCGGCCCCCACTCGTCCTCCATGGACCGCGGCAGCAGGCCGATCGCGTCGAGCGCGTCGCGCAGCGCCTCCAGCGTGTCGCCCATGCCGTCCAGCCGCACCTCGGACAGGAACTGGTAGCCTCGCTCGAACGCGCTGACCGGCGGCGGGTCCGGGGTGAAGCCGGCGTTCTCCGGGGCCAGCTCCTCTGCGGAGCGCTTGACGATGTAGTACTCGACCTCGATCCCGGCCAGGAAGTCATAGCCCGCGTCGCCGAGCGAGGCGAGCGTGCGGCGGAGCAGGCCCCGGCCGTCCAGCGGCATCGGCTGCCCGTTCCCGAAGTAGACGTCGCACAGCATCCAGCCGGTGCGGTCCGCCCAGGGCAGCACCTCGAAGGTGGCGGGATCGGGTACGACCACCACATCGGGAAACCCGGTGAACTCCTCGATCCCGAAACCGCCGCCGGCCGCGAACGCAGGCACGAACACCTGGTTGCCGGTGTCCAGGCTGTAGATGGCGCCGGAAAAGTCGAGCCCGTCGGACATCGCGGCGATGGCGGCTTCTGGCGACAGCATCTTGCCGCGCGGCACGCCGTGCTGGTCGACGACCGCCAGCCGGACGGTCCGCAGGCCGAGCTTGCGGATCCGGGCCGCGACCTCCTCGGCCACGGCCTGCCGCCCCGGGTCAGCCAGGTCGTACCTGGCCACGAAGCCCGGCTGTCCGACGCCGGAAATATCAGTGCTCATCGCGCTCCCTCGAGGTCAGTCGTCGATGGCTTGATATCAGACCGCGGTCACGGCAGGTGCGGCGCCAGGCCGAATGCCGGGAAGATCCGCTCGGTATCCAGGAAGAACGTCAGGCGGCTGATCCGCCCGCCCGACACCTCGTGCACCTGCAGCCCCCAGGGCATGTACCCGCCGGCCGGATCCGGCTTGTACTGGGCCCACGCCGGGACCCCGTTGACCTGCCCCGCGGGCACCAGGATCGAGCCGCGGCACAGGCTCGGCGACGGCTCGAGCATCCAGCGGCAGACGTTCTCGGCGCCCCTGACCCACATGGCGTACGGCGGCATCGTCATCAGCGCGTCATCGTGCAGCAGCGTGACCAGCTGGTCCATGTCGTAACGCTGGAACGCGTCGACGTACTTGGCCAGCAGATCCGCCTGGTCCGCGTCCACCGCGGCGGGACGCTGCTCCTCGGGCAACGCGGCCAGGGTGGCCCGGGCCCGCTGCAGCGCGCTGTTAACCGCGGCCACGCTGGTGCCCAGGGTGGCGGCGGCCTCGGCCGCGGGCATCCGCAGCACCTCGCACAGGATCAGCGTGGCCCGCTGCCGGGCCGGCAGGTGCTGCAGGGCCGTAACGAACGCCAGCCTGATCGTGTCGCGGGCCACCGCGATGTCGGCCGGGTCGCCGTGCTCGGGCACGACGTTGCTGTCCGCCATCGGGGAGATCCAGATATCGTCCGGATGCCAGTCCCCGAGCATGGCCTCGACCGGCGGCGAGGCCGGCCCGAGGTCGATCGGCAGCGCCCGGCGCTGGCGGCCGCGCAGCATGTCCAGGCAGATGTTGGTGGCGATCCGGTANNCCGCAGCATCGTCTCCTGCACGGCGTCGTCGGCTTCGAAGCCCGAGCCCAGCATGCGATAGCAGTAGCCGGTCAGCTCCCGGCGATACTGCTCAAGCGTGTCCGGGGTGAGCTCAGCAGATGCGGTCGGCGTCATAGTCCCCCACCCTACGTCGGTCCTCCGACATTTTGCCGGGGCATTTTAACGGGACATTTGGCCGGGGAACTTACCCCTTAGTTAGGCGGGCTCCATCCCGTACCTGCTCATCAGCTCGCGCTCGGCCTCCCGCGCCGGCGGCTGGCCGCCGGACCAGAGCCGGTGCAGTTCCTCGAAGTAGGCGTCCATGGCCGGTGCGTGCAGCACGAGCAGCCTGGCCGGCTCATCGCCCCGGTTGCCGAACGTATGACCCGCTCCCCGCGGCACCAGCAGGAAATCCCCGGGCCCGCCGGTCAGTTCGGCGCCGTCAAGTGAGAACGTGATCGTCCCGGCCAGCACGAAGAAAGCCTCGGAGCAGTTCACGTGCCGGTGCGGCGGGGGAGTGCGGGCCCCCGGCGGCACGGTCCGCTCCATCAGCGAGAAATCCCCCCCGGTCTGGGCGGCGACGGCCTTGAACGCCATCACGTTCCCGCGCGCGGTCAGCAGGTGCCCCTGCCCTGATGGCACGACATCGCTCATGCCGCCTATTCTGCCAAGGGTGAGTGACCGAAATGCAGGCGAGCGGGCGACGCAGTGACCGATCTGCTGGCCGCCGCGGCGGCCGAGCTGTACGAGGCTGACCCGGACGGATTCACCCAGCGCCGCCAGGACCTCGCCGACCGGGCCCGGGAGGCGGGCGAGCCCGCCGTGGCCAAGCAGATCGCCGGGCTGCGCAAACCGACCCGTTCGGCCTGGGTGGTCAATCGCCTGGTCCGCGCCGACCCGCAGGTCACGTCGCGGCTGGCGGCGCTGGCCGCCGAGCTCCGCGACGAGCGGTCCATGGACGGCACCAGGATCCGCGAGCTGACCGCGGCCCGTAGCCGTCTGGTCGACGACCTCACCCGGCAGGCCCTGCAGGTGTCGGACCTGCCCGCACCGCCCGCGGCGCTGCGCGAGGAGGTGACCGCCACCCTCGACGCCGCGATCGCCGATCCCGACGTGGCCGCCAACCTAGGCACCCTGGTCCGCGCCGCGCACTGGGCCGGCTTCGGCCTGGACCCGATGACCGCGTTCCCCGCAGGCGCCCCGTCCCCTTCGCCCCGCAAGACCCCCACCACCCCAGCCAGCCCTCGAACCTCAAAGCCCGCACAGCCCCCGCCCCCCGAAGCCCCCAAACCCCCCGACCCGGCCGAGGCCGCGGCCGAGCGCGACCGTCGTCGCCAGGAGAAGATCCAGACGGCCGAACGGGCCGTGGCTGAAGCCGATCAGACCGCCGAATCCGCCAACCTGGCCGAACAGGACCTGGAGGACACGGTCCGCCGCCTGGAAGCCGAGCTCGCTGACGCACGTCAGCGGCTCGCCGAGGCGAGACGGCAGTCCTACCGGGCCGAGTCCAGGCAGCGGCGCGCGAACGCCGAACTCGGCCGGCTCGGCGAGTAAACCTTCCTGGCCAGCCAGCGTCTCTTAATACACGTGATAGTGCTGAGCCGGTATGACGGTTTGGAAGGGGTCGACCAGACGGTGGAGGTGTTGCCGGTGGGGGATCGTCTGTCTGAGCCAGACGGGTTCCGTGATTTCGTCGAGGCGCGATCGAACGCCTTGCTACGGTCCGGCTGGCTGCTGACCGGCGACTGGACGAGCGCCGAGGATCTCGTGCAGAGCGCGCTGGCGGCGGCCTGGCCGCGGTGGGACAGCTTGATCAGGCAGGACGCGCCCGAAGTTTACGTGCGGAAGATCATGGTGAACACGTACCTGCGGTGGCGTCGGCGGCGCTGGAACGGCGAGGTGGCGACCGGGCGGCTGCCCGAGCTGCAGGCCTACGGCGACGTGTTCGCCCAGGTTGATGCCCGTCAGGCGCTGATCGCGGCGCTGGACCGGCTGCCGGCCAGGCAGCGCGCCGTGGTGGTGCTGCGATACTTCGCCGACCAGACCGAGTCGCAGACCGCGGAGGCGATGGGCTGCTCGGTCGGCACGGTGAAAGCTCATGCGTCCAAAGCGCTGGCCCGGCTCAGGGACGCGCCGGGACTGGCTGAGCTGATGGCCGGAGGTGTGGCGTCGTGAACACCGAAGAACGGCAGCTCGCGGACATGCTGCGCCGCGTCGCTCCTGAGCCGCCCCGCCGGGTGACGGTCGAGGATGTCGCGTTCCGGCTGGCTAACCAGCCCGGCGAGTCCGGGCACCGCCGCCACCGCGAGCCCCGCGCGCGGCGCGGTGGCCAGGGCCGGGGCCAGGGCCGGGGCCGGGGCTGGGGCTGGGGCTGGGGCCGGCCCGGGACCCGAGTCGATGGCCGGCTTGTTCGCCAGGGCCTGCGCCGCCGCGTCCATGCCCGCCATGC
>PMST01000392.1 GCA_003168295.1 Actinomycetota bacterium | reverse complement strand
TCATACAGCCGGTACTTCAGGATCGCCACCCCGATGGACACCGGCAGCGCGCCGATGCCGACGACTACGACGTTGAGTACCGCCTGGAAGGCGGGTGACGCCGAAGCGGCAAGGGTCCCCGCGACGGCGACGAACGCCGTCGCGGCCATGCACACGGCCGCACCGCTCATCAGCCACTTCAGCTGCTGCCGGCGCTCGCCGTCCGCGCGGCGCCAGGACAGCACCTGGCGGGCGACGAACACCAGCCAGAACACCGCCAGCACCGGCAAGATGACCGCCTCGACCGAGCCCAGCCAGGCCGAGCTGCCCGCCGGGTAATCCACGGCCCGCAGGTCACCGCCGGGAATGATCTGAATATCGCCCGCGGCGACCGTGCTGATCGCCACCGCGTAGACGCTCACCGGCCAGCACGCGGCGACCGCCAGGTAGCCCCACAGCACCGGCCGCCACCGGCGCGAGGGCAGCCGACCGTCCGGGAAGAGCAAGATCACCAACGGGAANNGCCAAGGACTGATAGCGCGGCCAGCGCGAGAAACATCCAGCCCAGCGGATTACCGGGCTGGCGCCGCGCCACGACGAACCCGACGGGTGCCAGCACCGGCGCGAAGCCGAAGATCGCGATGTCGGATTCCGCCTCCCGGGCCGCGAAAGCCAGCAGCACCAGCGCAGCGNNCCAAACCGTTCCGGAAACGTTACGGCCCGGCCCGACCACCGCATACGCCGCCTACGCCACGCCCCCGCAGGCGCGCGGAAAAGCGAGCGGGACCCTGGACCCTACGGCCCAGACCACCGCGCATTAGCCGCACACCAGACACACACTGTCCGAACAGCGTTTTCCGTCTCGGTTCTCCCCGGTACACCCAATCGACCGTCAAGCCCGAATCCACCACCAAAATCTGCCAGTGAGATGCGGTAAACCGGACATTAGGGGATGCGCCGCGGCTTTAAATCGGCCGGTGGCGGACCCGGCTACTTGTCGGTGCTCTAGGCGATCCTCCGGCCAGCAGAAGCCCCGAAAGTCATGAGCCTGTCCGCGGCGATTCGCTCGGATCCGGCTGGTCTATATCTGCGGGCCGCTGAACAAGCGGCGCGGAAACCGCAAGAGCATCGCAGAGCTGGAGGAACAATCATGACCATCGCCGGCCAGACCGTCCTGGTGACCGGGGCCAACCGCGGCATCGGGCAGGCGCTCGTCGCCGAAGCGCTATCCAGAGGCGCGGCGCGGGTGTATGCCGGGACGCGCCAGACCCTAGCCCACCCGGACGGGCGCGTCACGCCGCTAAGGCTGGACGTGACCGACGCGGCGCAGACTCAGGCCGCGGCGCAGAGCATCGAATCTCTCGATGTCCTCATCAACAACGCCGGAATCGCGCTTTTTGATGACCTGAGCGATCGCGCCGTGCTCGATCAGCACCTGGCTGTCAACTTCTTCGGCCCGTATCGCGTCATCCAGGCCTTCCTGCCGTTGCTAACTCGTTCCCGCGGAGCGATAGTCAACAACGTGTCGACGATGGCCGTCGCTCCCCTGCCGCTCACTCCGGCCTACGCGATCTCGAAGGCGGCCGCGTTCAACCTGACCCAGTCGCTGCGCGCCCTGCTGGCCGGGCGGGGCGTGCGGGTTCACGCCGTCCTGACCGGCCCCACCGATACGGACATGACCCGGGGCTTCGACATACCGAAGGCCTCCCCCGAGTCGGTCGCGCGAGCCATCTTCGACGGAGTGGAGAACGGGGAAGAGGACATCTTCCCCGACCCGGCGTCACAGTCCCTGGCCGAGAGCTGGCGCGGCGGGGCGGTCAAGGCGCTCGAGCGTGAGAACGCGGCGTTCGTCGCGGCAGAGCCCACCGCGGCTTAAGCACACCCGGAAAGCAAGCACATCCGGAAAGCAAGCACATCGGAAAGCAAGCACATCGGGAAAGGAGCCAGAGGCGATGACGGATCATAAGGTGGTCACCCAGCAGGAGTGGCAGGCCGCTCGGGACGAGCTGCTGCAGCGCGAGAAGGAGCACACCAGGAGGGCGGACGAGCTGGCGCGCCAGCGGCGCGAGCTGCCCTGGGTCACGATCGAGAAGGAGTACCGGTTCGACACCGACGACGGGACGCGGACCCTGGCCGAGCTCTTCGACGGTCGCTCGCAGCTCATGTTCTACCACTTCATGTTCGGACCGAGCTACGAGGCGGGATGCCCGGTCAACTCGTCGATGGCCGATGGGCTCGACGGCCTCCTGCCGCACCTGCACGCTCGTGACGTGACCCTGCTGCTCGTTTCGCAGGCGCCGCTGGCCAGGCTTCAGGCCTACAAGCAGCGGATGGGCTGGACCCTGCCCTGGGTCTCATCGGCGAACACCGGCTTCAACGTCGACTTCGGCGCCTCGTACTCCCACGAGCAGGTGCGTTCATGGGGCCTCGACGAGGGCGGGCTGCCGCCGATCGTGGCCGTGAACGCCGCCGCGACCGGGACCGATGTCTCCGGATACCTCTCGGAGTCACCGGCGGTGAGTGTCTTCACGCGCCAGGACGGCACGGTCTACCAGACCTATACGACGGCGGGGCGCGGGGTCGAGTTCCTGATGGGCTACTACCCGATCCTGGACCGGGCGCCCAGGGGACGCGACGAAGGCGACGCGTTCCAGACCTGGATTCGCCGCCACGACGAATACGCCTGAGGCGCGGGGGGCTGGTTAGATGGCGGGGGCAGGCAGCAGGCGAGAAGGCAGGACACCATGGCTGACGAACAGGCCGCGGCGGCGGACGGCACCGCGGTGCGGGTCGCCCTCTGGCGAGCCATGCACGTGCAGGTCGACGCGCCGCCACATGTGCTCGAGGACGAGATCGGCCTGCGGCTAGCCGCCCCCGACGACGGCTGGCGCGATCGCCCGGACATGCACCCGGCCGGGACCAGCCCGTTCCGGGCGGCCATTGTCGGCCGTGCTCGTTTCATCGAGGACCTGGTGGTCGAGCAGGCTGGCCGAGGCGTCGCCCAGTACGTCATCTTGGGCGCCGGCCTGGATACCTTCGCCCAGCGCAGGCCGGAGGTCGCGGCCCGCCTGCGATTGTTCGAGGTCGACCAGCCTGGTCCGCAGGCCTGGAAGCGCCAGCGACTTATTGAGCTGGGCTTCGGCGTTCCGCCGTGGCTGCGACTGGTCCCAGTCGACTTCGAGGCGGGCGACTTCGAGGCGGGCGCGTCGTGGTGGGATCAGCTGGCCGCTTGTGGTTTCGATCCCGGGCAGCCGGCGGTCGTGGTCTCCACTGGCGTCTCCATGTACCTCAGTAAGGAGGCCAACGCGGCTACGCTGCGCGAGATCGCCGGGCTCGCCGCTGGCTCGACGCTCGCCATGACGTTCCTGCTGCCGGCCGAACTCCTCGATGACGCCGATCGGGCCGGATTCCGTATGGCCGAGTCGGGTGCGCGAGCCGCCGGAACGCCGTTCATCAGCTTCTACACCCCGGACGAGATGCTGGCGCTGGCCCGCGAAGCCGGCTTCAAAGACGCCGAGCACGTCTCGGGAACCTTGCTCACCGAGCGCTACTTCGCCGATCGGACCGATGCCCTTCGCCCGTCGAGCGGTGAGGATCTGCTGGTGGCCACCACCTAGGCCGCGTTCGGTGCCTGGACGGATCTACGCTTCGGCGGATCTACGCTTCGGCGGATCTACGCTTCGGCGAAGCGCGCGACCTCGACCCTGGAGCGCAGGCCGGTCTTCTGCAGGATGTGCGAGACGTGGCTCTGCACCGTCCGTGGTGAGACAAACAGCCGGGTGCCGATCTCCCGGTTGGTCAGCCCGTCGCGTACCAGTGCGCCGATCCTGACCTCGGTCGCGGTCAGGCTGGCCCAGCCGAAGTCAACGTCACGATGCGCCTCCCGGGGGCCACGGCGGATGCCCAGCGCCCGCAGGCGTCCCAGGGCCCGATCGCGATCGGAGGCGGCGCCCATCCGCCGGTATCCGGCCAGAGCCATTTCCTGGGCAGCGGCGGCGCGGTCCCGGTTTCCGGCCGCGGCGGCGGCGCTGGCGGCTTCCTCGCGTCCAGGCTGTCTGCTCTGCGCCGCCGGAAGTTACGGCGGCGGGCCCGAGCCGATTCCGTTTCTGCGTATCCTGTCCGTCAGTAACCATGAGACGTACGCGGCGGACACAGGCCGCCGACCTAGCCTAGGAGCAAAATGAGCAGCACCGACCCGACGACGATCGGCGTACACCGCGCTCTGCACGAAGCGCTTAACTCGGCGAGGGAGGCCCAGCACCGCCTTGATGACGGGGACGCCGCCCCTGACCTGGACGACCTGGTGGAGCTCGGCACCCTGCTGGCCGGGCTGTCCGAGAGTCTCGTAGCGGTCAACTCCGGGATGCTGGCGAAGGCGCGCCTCGCGCAGGGTTCGCACACCTGAGGCAACCTGAGCAGGAGCTGTTTGTCACGGGACGGCCCGGCCTTGCGTTAGGGACCGGGCCACCCCAGGATCAGACCGTCCGCTTGCGGGGTCCGGCCCAGACGTTGAAGTCTTCTGGATGGTCCCGCCGGGCCAGTGATTCGGCCATCAAGGCGTCGCCATCAGCCTGGGTCCTCCGCTCGCGGACGCGCCGCAGGTGGGTCTTCTCGCCGATGTTCGCCGCGACCAGGAGGGGCGGGTCGACCGGATCGGTCCCAGCGGGCTGCGAGCAGACCCGGCATTCCCACTCCGGGGGTGGCGTAACGGTCCAGATGAACGGCACCGTCGTCCGGTGCCCGCTCGCGCAGTAATAAGGCACGACGACTTTGGCGACGGTGAATCCGCGACCATTAGGCTCACCGGCAGGACCGGCCCCCACCCTCTTGCCCCGCACGCTACCGTGGTTCACAGTCCGCATATTGCCTCCGTGAGTTCTTACTCTACAGGCACCGGGCGGTTTTAACCGTTATCGACTGTTTATGACACCCTTGAAATAGGTCCAGACCTTAAGCCGGCGGGCCGGACTCGGGGCAGACCATATGCCGCACAACCCCTGGCCGGTAGGAGAATCCTGGCCTGACCGTCCAGAAAACGATTCAACCAGGTTCGGAAAAAGAATTACAATTAATCCGAACGGCAGTGGTATCTCGGCTCGCATCGCCCCCTGTTTCCGCGGAGACGCGCTTATCTGACTGGCGGGCGAGATCCGAACCGGGTGGGTCAGCTGCGCCGTCGGCGAGCGGCCAGCCAGGATAGGACGGCGAATACCGGTGCCGCGAGTCCCAGCAGCAGGGCCGTGCCGGTGACCACGCCCTCCAGGAAACCGGGTCCGACCCGTGCGACGCCGAAGTAGTAGGCGACCACGACCGCCATCAGCAGCAGGTACCCGCCGACGACGGTGCCGGCCACCTGCCTGAGCAGCGCGGCCCAGCCGGCCCGCGGGCCGGGGCCGGGTCCGGGGCCGGGACTGGGGCCGGGACTGGAACTGGGCCTGGGATTGGGTGGTGTGGCCCGCGCCGGGGCCGGCCGCTCGTCTCCGGCGGACGGACCTGGCCGGTACAGGCGGCGCAGGCCGAACCCGAGCGCCGACATGAGGATCAGGTAACTGGCGGCCATCGGCACCAGCGCCTGGCGGTCCGCCAAAGACAGCGCGAGCACCCCGGTCGGCGCCATGATGAGCTCAGCCCCGGAGCAGGAAGTGCCAGCCGCGGATGAAGAAGTGCCAGCCGGCCCACAGCCAGAGGGCGAACAGCGCCCACCGCCCGACCGGATAGCGCATGATCACGCGGAAGACGTCGCTGAGGGTGGGGACGCCGGTCACCCGGGCCAGCGCGAGGCCCTCCCAGGCGAACAGGGCGCCGAACAGGACCAGCCACACGAGATAACCGATAAGCGGATGCCTTGCCATGCCAACCTCCCGGCCGTCGGATCACATCGCGGGATCGCTTCTCACGCGCCGGGCTGGAGGACACCGTCCAGCCAGCCGAAGGACACCGCATGGTAGAGGGTGCGGGCGCCGGCCTCGCAGTGGTCGCCGGCTCCCTCGGCCGCCGTGAAGAGGCGGTACTCCTTCTCCCCCGGCAGTTCCGCGAACAGGCGCGGCGCCGACGAGCTGATGTCATCCCCTTCGGCGTGGCCGACAAAGGCGGGGCACCTGATCTTCTCGGCGCGGCCCTTCAGGGAGTACTCGCGCAGCGCGAGCAGATACTCGATCGGGTCTTCGACGCCGTGGACGAGCTGTCCCCGCCGCAACGCCCAGCCCGCCGTCGGCTTGGCCTCCAGCACCTTCAGGATCTGCCTGAGCACGCGGAGCGAGGCATGCTTGCCCTCGCGCAGGCCGGACGCCAGCGGTCCCGGGATACGCTCGAGGGCGGAGGAGAACAGGTCGTAAGAACCGCAGTCGGCGACGCACGCAGCGACCCGGCCCTCGCCGCTCGCCGCCCTGGGGGCCAGGTGCGCGCCGAGGCTCAGGCCGATGAGCGCGACCCTGGCCGGGTCGGTGCCGGGGCGCGGGCCGAGAAAGTCCAGGACCGCCGCGATGACCGTCTCGAAGTCCGGCCGCAGCACCAGCCGCTGCTGCAGCAGCGCGGCGCCCTGCCCAGGACCGTCGAACGCGAGCACGTTGTAGCCGCGGGCCAGCGCCGCCCGCCCGGTGAGGAAGTAAAGCTCCTCCGACGTCCCGTCGTAACCCCCGACCAGCACGACGGTGGGCCGGGGCCGTTCGTCGCCGTCGACCCGGAAGTGGTAGCCCGGCAGCGTCGTGTCCTGGAAGGGAATGGCCAGGATCTCCGGCGGCTGGGCGAGCAGCGCCGCGCCCCGGCGGAACACCTCGGTCTGGCGCGCGTTGCTGATCCGCAACCGCTCGTCGACGGGCGCTCCCAGGAGCATCACCCCGGCGGTGCGGAAGTAGTTCGAGGCCCGGAGGAAGGCCTCGCTCGCGCTTTGACGCCGGCCGGCGGCCAGCTCGGCTTCGGCCAGCGCGCGCACCCGCTCCGCCGTCGAGACCCAGGCGTCATGCCAGCTGGTCAGGTTCGTCCCGTCGATGCGGGCCGCGGTGGCCAGGCATTCACCCAGGTCGGCTCCGCCGTAGGGTGCCGTCCCGGCCGTGCGCAGGAGCTGAGCGTCGAGCAGTTCGTCCTTCAAGGCCAGGTGCGTCACGGTGCCACCCCCGCTCGCCTTACTTGGCGATGATCAGACCCAGGGAACGGGCCCGGCTGACCGCCTCGTCCCGGCTGTGGACGCCTAGCCGGTGGTAGAGACGTGCCGCTCGCTCCTTGGCCGCTGACCGGGAGATACCCAGCTTGCCGGCGATAACGGAGAAGGGCAGTGGCGTGGGGAGGTACCGGAGGACCTGGGCCTCAGCCATGGTGATCGACGCCGCCCTGACTCGGGCCCCGGCTTCGCTGGTCGCTTCGTCGGCTTGCTCGCCGGCGGTGGAAATGGTGATGAGGGACTCCGCCACCGACTCGGCGGCCTCCTCGTCGGCGGCGGCAATGGTGCTGAGGGACTCCGCCAGGGACTCCGCGGCCACCTCGTCGGCGGCTTCTACGGTGGCGACGTCTTCGGCTACGGCGTCAGCGGCGGCCTGGTCCGCGGCCGCCACGATCAGACCAGCTTCGGTTAGCGCCGCGACCGCCTCGTGGGCGGCCGCTTCCTCCACCAGCCCGGCCGTGATCAGCGCCCGGAGCGCGTCGGCGGCGGCGGCGGACTGGATCCACTCTGAATCCGCTACGGCCTGCGCCGCCTCGGCTCTGGCCGCGGCTGCGGCGAGCAAGGCACTGGCCTCGTCGGCCTGGGCCAGGGCGATCACCTCAGCTGCTTCCTCCATGGCGGCGACCTCGGCTCCCACCACCAGCTCAGCCGCCGACGTCAGGAAGCCCTCGCCGATCAGCGTGCCGCCGGTCTCGGCGATCGCGTCGAAAAGCGGGGCGGCCCAGTAGTGCTCGACAAGCAGGAAGGCCAGGGCGGTCCCCGGCTCAAGAGAATCGGCCAGAGCCCGCGCATCGGCCGGGTCAAAGCCCACGGAACCGTCAGCTGGCGCCGGCCCGGCCGGGCCGCCGTTCGCCGTGGGAACGACCGCCGCCAGGAGCGAGCCGAAGTCCTCGTCATCACCGATGGTCAGCCGTTCGATGGTGCCGTCCTGGCTTTTGGCCACGAAGAGCATATCCAGCAGGCGAAGAACTCCCCGGCCGCGCAGACGGTCGACCTCGGCCAGGATCCTGTCTTCGGAACCGGCGTCGCGGCTGAACCTCAACGCGATCACCTGGAGCGGTGCGGTCATCGTGGCCCTCCTTGTTCTGGCTCGTAACGTCGCTGACGGTACCACCGACGTAGGCACTCATGACGGTCCGGTTACGGCCGCCGCTCGGCCCGACCCTATGACCTTCGGCTCTGCCCGGGCGGGCCTTTCTGCTCTGCCACCGGACGGCCGCGGCGGGCAGCGTCGGGGTCAGCCCCAACGAAGCGGAGATGGTCATGCGAGCCCTTGTTTACCACGGACCAGGCGTTAAGGCCTGGGAGGACGTGCCCAAGCCCGAGGTGATCGCCGACACGGACGCGATCGTGCGGGTCGACGTCACCACGATTTGCGGTACCGACCTTCATATTCTCAAAGGCGACGTCCCGGCGGTCACGGACGGGCGGATCCTCGGCCACGAGGCGGTCGGAACCGTCGAGACGGTCGGCAGCGGCGTCAAGACGGTCAAGCCCGGGGACCGCGTCCTCGTGTCGTGTATCTCCGCGTGCGGGACCTGCCGGTACTGCCGCGACGGCCACGCCGGGCAGTGCCTCGGCGGGGGCGGCTGGATCCTCGGCCACAAGATCGACGGGACCCAGGCCGAATATGTCCGGGTCCCGTTCGCCGACACCTCCACCTACCCGCTCCCGGCCGGCGCGTCCGACGAGGAAGTCCTGATGATGGCGGACATCCTGCCGACCGCCTATGAGGTCGGCGTGATCAACGGCTGCGTCCGGCCAGGCGATGTGGTCGCGATCGTAGGGGCCGGTCCCATCGGCCTGTCCGCGATCACCGGCGCCCGCCTGTTCAGCCCCAGCCACGTCGTCGCGATCGACCTAGCCGACATCCGCCTGGAGGCGGCCAAGACGTTCGGCGCGGACATCACCGTGAACAACAGCCGCGAGGACCCGCTGGAGGTCATCCGTGAGCTGACCGACGGGCTGGGCGCCGACGTGGCGATCGAGGCGGTCGGCGTGCCCGCCACCTTCGAGCTCGCCGCCCGGCTGATCCGGCCAGGCGGTCATATCGCCAACATCGGCGTGCACGGCGAGCCTGTCACGCTGCACCTCGAAGACCTGTGGATCAAGAACGTCACCATCACGACCGG
>PMST01000105.1 GCA_003168295.1 Actinomycetota bacterium | reverse complement strand
ACGGCCATCGTCGTGTTCGTCAGTGCCACCCACCGGTACCGGTCGGCCTCCGAGGAGCGGGGCCGCGCTGTCCGCGGCGGTCTGCTTGGTTGACTACTCATCACTTCTCCGGCTGGCCACGTGCCTCGCACTCTGTCCCCTGCGAAATGAGGGGCACTGTGCAGTGAGCGCGGAACCCGCCCCTATTGTTTAGGTATACGAAAGACTTTATTAGGTATACTAATGACCTATGAAGAAGAACGCAACTGAAGAGCAGGCCGCCGAGGTCGAGGGGGCCGACCTCGGCGGGCAGGTACGCTCCGCGGTCGGACGCCTCTACCGCCGCTTCCGCAGCGAACGCCCAGAAGGCAGCCTCGGGGACGCGGCCCTCGCCATCCTCACTCGCCTCCACAAGCACGGACCGCAGACCCTGACCGAACTCAGCGAGCACGACCGGGTTTCCCCCGCCTCCATGAGCCAGACCGTGAACCGCCTCACCTCAGCCGGCTACGCCGTCCGCACCCGCGACCCGGACGACCGCCGCAAGGTACTCTTCAGCACCACTGCCGAAGGCGACGAGCTCGCCAGCGCCGCCCGGGCCCAGCGCAACGCCTGGCTCGACCAGCGGCTACAGGCCCTCAGCGCCGAAGACCGCGCCGTAATCGCCCGCGCCACGGCGCTCCTCAGCCGCCTGGCCGGCTCATGACAGACCGCAAGGGGCGGGGTACGCGCGACGCCACCGGGCCGGGGGGCGGAAGGGCGCCCACTGGCCGGGCGGCTGGCTCAATCGGTCGGCGATGACCCACAGGGCGGCGGGATGGTGGCCGATGCCGAGGTGGCTCGCGTAGACCTCGACGTTTTCGGCGCGGCGGGAGGGCTGGTCCAGGCAGGCCCGCCAGGCGACGATGCCGTCCAGACGCGTGTAGACGGAGGTGGCTGGGACGGGCAGCGGCCCGAGGCCGGCCTCCAAAGGCAGCTGGAGCGTTTCTGCGTGCTGGTTCTCGAGCAGTTCGTAGGCGCGCCGGGCATTGCTGTGCGCGTGATCCTGGAGCCGGATCGGGCTCGCTAGCGTGATCACCTGGCGGACGGCGTCCGGATGACGCCGAGCGAGTTGACGGGCGAAGATGCCGCCCAGACTCCAGCCGATCACGCTCACCGGTCCGTCGTGGCGCGCGCGGAACTCGTCCAGGCGTTCGGGCAGGCCGCTGACGACTCGCGCGGTGGGCCCGATGTTGCGCCCGAGTCCCCAGCCGTAGGTCGCGTAGCCGAGCGTGCTGAGGAAGCGGCGGAGGATCAGTGTGGACCTGTCACTGGCCCCCAGGCCGGGGATGACCAGCACGGCGTGGCCATCTCCGCGGGGTGCCCGGGCCAGCGCCGGCAGCGTGGCCGACAGCGCCCCGATGTCCCAGGCGGAGCGGGCGTAGTCGGTGAGGTACAGCGCCTTGTTCGGCGCGCGCGTCGGCCGCGATGTCGTCGCCATCAGGTGAGCAGCGTTCCGCCGTCGACCGGCAGGACGATGCCGGTGATATAGCTGCTGGCGGGGCTGGCGAGGAAGATCAGCGCCCCGTTGAGCTCTCCCGGCTCGCCCAGCCGGCCGACCAGTGCGCGCGCCACCACCGCGGCGTGGGCGCGTTCGTCGAACTGGCCGCTCATCTCGGATTCGAAGTGTCCCGGCGCGATCGCGTTGACCCTGATGCCTTTGCGGCCGGTCCATTGCTGCGCCAGGTCCCGGGTCAGGCCGATCACGGCCGCCTTGCTCGCGGTGTAGGCCGCCTGCGGCAAGCCCATGCTGGTGAGCGCGAGAACGCTGCTGATGTTGATGATCGAACTGCCGGGCTGCATCACCCGCGCGCAGGCCTGCGCCATCCAGTAACTGGCGTTGAGATTGAGGTCGACCACGGAACGGAACTGTTCGGGGGTTTCCTTCAGCGCGGGGACGGCGGTGCCGATGCCGGCGTTGTTGACCAGCACGTCGACCCGGCCGAACTCGCTCATGGCCGCGCTCGCGAGGGCGGTGCAGTCCTCCGGATTGGTGACGTCGGCCCGGACGGCCAGACCGCGCCGGCCTTCGGCTTCGACCAGCGTGCGGGTTTGCACGAGACGGTCTTCACGGCGGGCGCCGAGTACGACGTCCGCGCCCGCCTGGGCGAGGGCCTGCGCGAACTGGACTCCGAGCCCGCTCGACGCGCCGGTCACGATCGCCACGCGCCCGTCGAGACGGAAGCTGTCGAGTACAGGGATCATCCGGAGTCCTTTCTACGGTCAGGATCGCTGTCGCTCACGTGACCAGCCGTTTGACGTACTCACCCGGCGCATCGCCCAGAGGTGGATAGGCATCGTTGCCGAGGCGCGCCGGGGCCGGCTTCTGGTCCGGGGTGCGCTTGGAGATCCAGTCGTTCCAGTGCTCCCACCAGCTGCCGGTGTTGTTGACCGAGCTCGCGAGCCACTCGTCGGGATCGGAGCCCGGGATCCCTCCGGTACGGTAGCTGGCCCGCGGGCTGCCCGGTCCCTTGGCTATCACAATCGCGTGGCCGCCCCTCGCGAGGACGAACGTCGCGTCGCCGCCGACCATGGCGACGGTCCGATAGCAGTCCCGCCAGGGTGAGATGTGGTCGGTGGAGGCGCCCAGCACGTAGGTATCGACGGTGATCCGGGCCGGGTCGATGGGGACGCCGCCGACGATCACCCCGCCGGGGCGGATCAGGCTGTTCTCCAGCGCGGCCTGCATCATCTGGCCGCCGAACTTCGTGGCCATGTTGGTCTGGTCGGCGGCCCAGTAGAGCAGCCCCATCGCCGGGGGCTGCTGGCCGAGCAGGTAGTTGTGCACCGCGATGTTCCAGATGCCTTCGATCGGCCGGATCAGCGCGAACGCCCGGGCTGTGTCCCGGGCGTCGAAGAAGCCGTGTTCGGTCGCCCGGCGCATCGCCTTCTCGGCCCCCTTGCGGTCAAGGAAGGCCATCGCGGACGGGCCGCGGTGATAGTCCAGAACCGCGATCGCGACGGTGAGCGAGGCGAGCATTCCCTCCCGCCCGATCGCGGCGAGATACGCCGCGGCGAGGAACGCCAGCACCCCTCCGCCGCACAGGCCGAGCAGGTGGCTCGCGTCGGATCCGGTGATCGCGGCGACGGTGTCGAGCATCTCCACGATGCCGATCACGTACTCGTCGAACCCGACGTCGGCGTGGCTGGCGTCGGGATTGACCCAGGACGCGACGAAGACCTGGCGCCCGGCGTCGAGTTCCGCGCGGGCCACCGACGGCTCGGGTTCGAGGTCGAGCAGGTAGAACTTGTTGACCGGCGACGAGATGACGACGAGCGGGACCGCGTCGACCTTGTCGGCGCGGGGCTGGTACTGGATGAGCTCGTAGATCCGGGTCTTGCGCACGACCTGTCCCGCGGTGGCGGCGAGGTTGCGCCCGAGTTCGAAGGCCGACCTGTCGACGCTGGTGGGCAGCTTGGCCGGGGAGTGCAGGTCGCCGAGCAGGTTGCCGAGGCCGGCCCGCAGGCTGTGGCCCCCGGTGTCGATGACCTCCTTCCAGCTCTCCGGGTTCGTGAGCAGGTCGTTCGTGGGCGCGAGCGCGGCCGTGACGTTGTCGAAGGTCAGCCGGAGCCGCTCCCGGGTGCGCCAGTCCACGTCAGCGTCCTCGAGGATCCCCGTGGCGGCGTCGCAGCTGGCCAGGTACCCCAGGGCGAGCCGCTGCAGGGCGGGATTGGCCGCCCACGCACGGTCGGCGAAGCGCCGGTCGCGCGCGCCGGGTTGGTCCGGCACGCCGATGCCGACCTGCCCCAGCCGCGCGGCCAGGTCGACGACGCGCCTGGCGACCGGCTTCGGGCGGCGCACCATGGCCTGCGCGAGCCGGCCGAGTTCGGCCGACGGGAACAGTCCGCCGAATCCGCCCACCGCCGCGTTCGCCAGTACGGCCTCAAAGCCCGCGCCGGCCCGGCTGTTCGCGAGGAACTCCTCGCTCGCCGGTTCCGTTTCGTTTGTCGTCACAGCGGGGCACCCCACTCAACACTCTTGCGCAATTGTGCCTTGCGGAGCTTACCGCCAGGGTCCCGCATCGCCAGCTCCAGCCTAGTGAAACAGTAGAATGTAGTGTGCCACTATAGGAC
>PMST01000341.1:11867-15667 GCA_003168295.1 Actinomycetota bacterium | reverse complement strand
CAGCCGGCCCGGTGTTTCAGCCAGCATGGTTGACCGGCCGTAACGGGGGCAGACGGATGCGGCAAGTCCGGCACGAACCGTACAGGCGCCATCCCGGGTCCTCAAGCCGCTCTACAACTACAACTGGGTGGTGGGCTTCGCCGTGGGACTGCTGTTGTACTGGGGGCTGACGGTGCTCACCGGGCGGCGGCGGCCTGACGGTACATTACGTGACAATTGAAACCGAACCAGGCCAGGAGCATGCTTGCAGGTGGGACCGGCAGGGTCTCGGCGACCGCGGTGGCGCGAACTGGAGGATGCATGACGAATCTCAGCTCTCTGCTCGACCAGGCGGCGGCGGACCAGCCGGACCGGCCCGCGCTGCGGATGGACGATCTGGTGCTGACCTACGCGCAGTGGCGCGAGGCGGCCGGGCGGATGAGTACGCTGCTGGCCTCGGCCGGAATCGAGCCCGGCGACCGGGTCGGGCTGATGCTGCCGAACGTCCCGGCGTTCCCGATCGCGTTCTACGGGGCGCTGGCCGCGGGCGCGGTCGTGGTGCCGATGAACCCGCTGCTCAAGAGCCGCGAAGTCGGCTACTACCTGAGCGACTCCGGGGCCCGGGTGGTGCTGGCCTGGCACGCCGCGGCCGGGGAAGCCGCCAAGGGCGCCGCCGACGCCGGGGCCCAGGCGATCGCCGTCGCGACCCCCGACCTGGCCGACCTGCTGGCCGAGCACGCCCCGGCGACCGAGCAGGCCGGCCGCGGCAACGACGATGACGCGGTCATCTTGTACACCTCAGGCACGACCGGCAAGCCCAAGGGCGCCGAGCTCACCCACGCCAACCTGGTCCGCAACGCCGAGCTGACCGCGCAGACGCTGCTGCAGAACAACCCGGACGACGTGACGATGGGCTGCCTGCCGCTGTTCCACGTCTTCGGCCTGACCTGCGGCCTGAACGCGACCGTCGCGGCCGCCGGCACGCTGACCCTGCTGCCCAGGTTCGATCCGGCCAAGGCGCTGGAGATCATCCAGCGGGACAAGGTGACGATCTTCGAGGGCGTGCCGACGATGTACGCCGCCATCCTGCACCTCCCGGACGCCGATCCGGCGATGGCCGCGACGCTCCGGGTGTGCGCGTCCGGCGGCGCGTCGATGCCGGTGGAGATCATGCGCGGCTTCGAGGAGAAGTTCGGCTGCATGATCCTCGAGGGTTACGGACTGTCCGAGACCTCCCCGGTCGCGTCGTTCAACCACCCGGACAAGGTCCGCAAGCCGGGTTCGATCGGCACCCCGGTCGAGGGCGTGCAGATGCGGCTGGTGGACGACGCGGGCCAGACCGCGGGAGACGGGGAGATCGGCGAGATCGCCATCCGCGGCCACAACGTGATGAAGGGCTACTGGGGCAAGCCCGAGGCCACCGCGGAGGCGATCACGGACGGCTGGTTCCGCACCGGCGACCTGGCCAAGGTGGACTCCGACGGCTACTACTTCATCGTCGACCGCAAGAAGGACCTGATCATCAGGGGCGGCTACAACGTGTACCCGCGCGAGATCGAAGAGGTCCTGCACGAGCACCCGGCGGTCGCCGAGGTCGCCGTGATCGGCATCCCGCACCCCGACCTCGGCGAGGAGGTCGGCGCCGCGGTGGCCCTGATACCGGGCGCCAGCGCGACGCCTGCCGAACTGCGCGACTTCGCCAGGGACAAGATGGCGGCGTACAAGTACCCGCGGCAGGTCTGGCTGGTGGAGGCGCTGCCCAAGGGTCCCACCGGCAAGATCTTGCGCCGCGACGTGCACCCGCCCGAGGACGCCAGTTGAAGTGCGAACAGGACGCGGCGTGGGGGCAGGACGCCGCCGAGGTGCGCAGCGTCGCGGTCGGGGGCCAGGTGCTGCGGGTCGCGGTCCGGCCCGGTCTCCCCGCGGTGAGCGGGGTTCAGCGGGTGCCGCTGCTGCTGATCAACGGCATCGGCTCGAGCCTCGAGCTGTTCACGCCGTTCGTGGACGAGCTCAATCCGGCCGTCGAGGTGATCAGGTTCGACCCGCCGGGCGTCGGCGGCTCGGACGAATCGTCCGGGCCGTACCGGTTCAGCTGGCTCTGCCGGCTGATCGCGCGGATGCTGACCGAGCTCGGCTACGACCGCGTGGACGTGCTCGGAATCTCCTGGGGCGGTGCCGTCGCGCAGCACTTCGCCGCGTTCCAGCGGGCCAGGTGCCGCCGGCTCGTGCTGGTGGCGACGGCCACCGGCAGCGCGATGGTGCCGGGCAGGCCGTCCGTGCTCGCGCACATGGTGACGCCGCGGCGTCACCTAGACCGCGGCTACATGCGGCGGATCGCGGGCGACATCTACGGCGGGTCGGCACGGGCCGATCCCGCCGCGATAGCGGCGGCGATGCACGACGGCAACCGGGTCGGGCCGCCGCGCGGCTACCTGTACCAGCTTACCGCCGGGGCCGGGTGGACCAGCGTTCCTTTCCTGCCCTGGCTGCGCCAGCCGACGCTCATTGTGGCCGGGGATGACGACCCGATCATCCCCCTGGTCAACGCCAGGCTGATGCGGCTGCTCATCCCGAAGTCGCAGCTGCACGTCTACCACGGCGGCCACCTCGGCCTAGTGAGCGAGGCGGCCGACCTCGCGCCGGTAGTGGACGATTTTCTCGCCGCCCCGTAGAGCCGTGCCTTAGCGAAGGAGAGAACCTGGCAGTCGTGTACCGGACGACGCAGCTGCCCGGCGGCCCGGTCACGTTCGTGCTGTCCACCAGCGGGCACATAACCTCCATGGTCAACCCCCCGGACTATGTCCATGACCGCTGAGGTGTCCAGCGTCGCGGTCGGGCGGCAGTCGCTGCGGGTCGCGGTCCGGCCCGGTCTTCCCGCGGCGAGCGGGGTCCGGCGGGTGCCGCTGCTGCTGATCAACGGCATCGGCGCCAGCCTCGAGGTGCTCTCGCCTTTCGTGGACGAGCTCGATCCGGCCGCCGAGGTAATCAGGTTTGACCCGCCAGGCGTCGGCGGCTCGGACGCCCCGGCCGGCCCGTACCGGTACAGCGGGCTCTGCCAGCTCATCGCGCGGATGCTGACCGAGCTCGGCTACGACCGCGTGGACGTGCTCGGAATCTCCTGGGGCGGCGCCGTCGCGCAGCACTTCGCCGGCTTCCAACCGGACAGGTGCCGCCGGCTCGTCCTGGTGGCGGCGGCCACCGGCAGCCTGATGGTGCCGCCCAGGCCGTCCGTGCTCGCGCGGATGGTGCCGCCGCAGCGATACCTGAACCGCGGCTACCGGTACCAGCTCGCCGCCGGCGCGGGCTGGACCAGCGTGCCGTTCCTGCCGTGGCTGCGCCAGCCGACGCTCATCGTGGCCGGGGATGACGACCCGTACATCCCGCTGGCCAACGCCAGGCTGATGCAGCTGCTCATCCCGGATTCGCAGCTGCACGTCTACCACGGCGATCACCTCGGCCTGCTGACCGAGCCCGCAGAGCTCGCACCGGTAGTGGATGGCTTCCTCGCCGCGCCGTTAGCAAGAGTCGTAAGAAATCGGAAAAAGGAGAGAACTGGCATGCCAAGTGCTGACCGGCCCGTCGTTACCGACGCCGACTTCTACCTGCTCGAGCGATCGCTCGAACCCGAAGGGCGCCAGTTTCTGCACCGAATCAGGGAGTTCATGGAGAAGTCGGTCCAGCCGGTCATCAACCACTACTGGACCAGGGAGGAGTTCCCGCACGACCTAATGGACGACTTCCGCCAGCTAGGTATCCCCGGCCAGCTGTACCAGGGCTACGGCTGCCCCGGCGGCGGTTTCCTGCTGGACGGCATGATCGCG
>PMST01000341.1:0-11856 GCA_003168295.1 Actinomycetota bacterium | reverse complement strand
TCCTGGACGGGCAGAAGAAGTGGATCGGCAACGCCACCTTCGCCGACTACGTGATCATCTGGGCCCGTTCCCTGGAAGACGGCCAGGTCAAGGGATTCGTGGTGGAGAAGGACACCCCCGGCTTCGAGACCTCCAAGCAGAAAGACAAGATCGCGCTGCGGGTGGTGCAGAACGCGCACATCACCCTGGACGGGGTCCGGGTCCCCGAGGAGAACCGGCTGCAGGAAGCGAACTCCTTCAAGGACACCGCCGCGGTACTCCGGCTGACCCGGGCCGGCGTGGCCTGGCAAGCCACCGGCTGCGCCCGCGGCGCCTATGAGCACGCCTTGGCCTATGCGCGCCAGCGTGAACAGTTCGGCCGTCCGATCGGGGGCTTCCAGCTGGTCCAGGATCTGCTGGTGAAAATGCTCGCTAACGTCACCTCGTCGGCCAGCCTGTGCGCGCAGCTGTCCGCGCTGCAAGCCGAAGGCCTGGCCGAGGATCACCATTCCGCGCTGGCCAAGATCTTCTGCACGGTCCGCATGCGGGAGACGGTGGGGTGGGCCCGTGAGCTTCTCGGCGGGAACGGCATCCTGCTGGAGAACCACGTGGGCCGGTTCGTCGCCGACGCCGAGGCGATCTACTCCTACGAGGGCACCCGCGAGATCAACACGCTGATCGTCGGCCGCGCCATCACCGGCCTGAGCGCGTTCGTCTGAGCTGGCCGTCCGGGTCCGACGTCACGATCGTGGGACACCGGCTAGCGAGCTGACCAGCCCCCGTCGAGCACCCAGGACGAGCCGTTGGCGAAGGATGCCGGGCTCGAGCAGAGGAAGGCGACGAGCTCGGCCACCTCCTCCGGCTCGATCAGCCGCTTGATGGCCGGCTCGGTCAGCATGATGTCGGTGATCACGTGCTCCTCGGAGATGCCGTGTATCCGCGCCTGGTCCGCGATCTGCTTTTCCACCAGCGGCGTGCGCACGTAAGCCGGGCAGACCGTGTTGGAGGTGACCCCGTGCTCGCCGCCCTCGAGCGCGATCACCTTCGACAACCCCTCCAGGCCGTGCTTGGCCGCCACGTAGGCCGCCTTGTAAGGCGAGGCTCGCAGCCCGTGCACGGAGGAGATGTTCACGATCCGGCCGAAGCCACTGGCGTACATGTGCGGCAGCGCCGCCTGGGCCAGCAGGAACGGGGCCTCCAGCATAATCGCGAGCAGCAGCCGGAACTTGTCCGGCGGGAACTCGTGAACCGGGGCGACATGCTGCAGGCCGGCGCAGTTCACCAGGATGTCGGCCTGGCCGGCCAGCGCGGCGGCGTCGAAGTCGGCGGCCAGGTCCACTTCGAAGGCGCGCCCGCCGAGGCGCGCGGCGACCGCCTCGGCGGCATCGAGGTTGATGTCGGCGACGACTACGCTGGCCCCGCCCGCGGCCAGCCTGGTCGCGCAGGCCTCGCCGATACCGCTGGCCCCGCCGGTCACCACGGCGGTGCGCCCGGCCAGATCTTCGCTCATCCAGTTCTCCTTGCGATCAGGGCAGGTGGCTCGGGACCGGCCGGTGACCAGGTAAAGCCAACCTGATTAGCAATGCGGGCAGCAGCCGCGGGTCGTGGTTACCCGCGCAGCTCCACCCACACGGTCTTGCCTGAGGATCCGAACGACTCGACTCCCCAGTGGCTCGCCATCGCGTTCACGGCCCCCAGGCCGTGCAGGGGCGCGACGGGCAGCGCCGAGCCGGACCCGGAGTCGCCGGAAGGCGGCAGCGGGCTCGCGTCGCGGACCGAGATCCGCACCACATCGGACGGGGACGAGCGGTCCGATCGGGATGGGGGGGACGGACGGGGCGGACGGCCCGGGCGGGACGAAAGGATGACCGTGAAGCCGGAACGGGCGTGCCTGACGGCGTTGGCCGCGAGTTCGGTCACCACCAGGGCCACGTCGTCGGCCAGGTCCGCGATCCCCCAGCGGCGCAGCGCGCCCACCGCGAAATGACGGGCCGCGGCGGGGGCGTCCCGGGAGAGAGCGAACGTGCGCACCGCACCCTGCGCGCCGGAACCGGTTCCCTCGGGAGGGGAGGCGCCGGCGACCTCACGGTGCATCCGGCACGCCTGAGCCGCCCGCTCAGCCAGTTCGTCGTCGTGACCGTGGAACTGAACGACATGCCGCCCTGCGCTGCGATCTTCGGTCCCAACCACCGTTTCTCCATCTGGTGAGCACGACACCTGCTGGCGAGGCGCGACGTTCAAGTTCGTCCGCATTCCTGCCCACCAGATGCCAGAGCATGCATCTTCCGCCAAGATCCAGCCGGACCGGGTCAGCCGACCAGGGTCTCGCGATGGGCCCAGGCCAGCCGCAGCACGGCGGCGCCGGCGGCCTGCACCGGTTCGCGGGTCAGCAGGCGGTCGATGACGTGGCCCGCGAATTCCCGGACCGCGAGCACCTCGCCCTCGTCGTTGCGCCGCGGGCTCAGGCTGAACAGGTCGTCGAACACGAGGCTGTCGACAACGGCCACCGTCAGCAGGTCGGTGGCGTACGTGAGCGGGTCAACGCCAAGGCCCAGGCACCATACGCTGATCTGACCGCGGTCAAGCGCTTCGGTCATCTGCCGGGCGAACGGCCAGGAATCGTAGTCGAGGCGAGCTTCGTCACTGCCGTAGTCCTCGGAGCGTCCGCGGAGTTCTTCGGCGAACTCGCGGATCATGCTCCGCCACAGCGAGAAGTCGCCGCGCTCGTTCCAGGCCGCTTCGGCCGAAGGCTGGAACACGCCTACCGGGATCACCTGGTACATCCCGCCCGCATGACCCACCTTGGCCGGATCTCGCCAGTGCAGCGGGAACGAGGCCCGGCCCGTCGCCCGGTCCAGCCGGAGCGTCAGGGTGCTGATGGCGAGGTTCACCGGACGGCGGCGCAGGTCGCGCGGATCGCCGATGCGGCCGCGCAGCCCGGCCGGGCGCCCGTCCATTCGTTTCGCCGCGTATTCGTGCGCGGCCGCCTCACCGGTGTCGATGCCGTCGAAGTAACGGCCGCTGGTGAACGCCAGCCGGGGCGCCGTGCCGGTGAGCTCGGCTTCGATAAGCCGGTAGGTGGAACGGTTCTCGAATATCGCCGGGGGCGCCAGTTCCCTGACCGCGTCCGAATAACGAAGGTAACGCGTCCCGTCCGTCCGGGCCGGCAAGACCAGCGCCGCGCCGTCGCCGCCGAAATCCGCGACCGGACCGGCGCGCAGTTCCAGGCTGATGTCCTGGATCGGGACCGGGGCGGAGGGCTGCCAGCCGGGGACCGTGAGCAGGGGGGTGCCGACGATCTTGCTCCCGGCTGGGTACTCAGCCGCGGCCTCGAGCGCCAGCTCGTACCGCTGCTGGAGAAGGTATGACCGGACCCGGAGCCAGTCGCGCTGATCGGAGGTCAGCCGGCCGGCGGGGGTGAGCTGATGTCCCGCCTGACCGGACCAGGACCTGTCGGCGGGCCGGGAGCAGGCCGGCCCGTCCGGGGCCTGGCTCACCGCGCGCCCGAGGCCGGTTCGGCGGGCCCGGCGTGGTTCGCGGTCCCGATCACGTCGTCGGCCCAGAAGCTGAGCAGCTCCTCCTCGGTGAGCGACTGCGGCGCGGCACCCGCCCGCAGCGTGCGGCCGGTGGCCAGGCTCCAGCTCGTGATCAGTAGCCGCGCCAGAAGCGCGTCCTCGTTAGCATGGCGAACCGCCCGGACAGAAATCCTAGGATACGCATTCGCGCCAGAATCGGTCCCGCCGCCCATTCTCAGAACAGAAGTGTCTTGCATAACACGCCTCCTTCCCGGAGGTGGACAGAGAAGTCCGATCGCGGTTTCATGGCGTGCCGATCCGACCTGGTGGCCACGGAACCGGAGCGGTCTTCCGGCTGATCAACGCGTAGCTGCGGACAAGACTTTACCGGCCGCGTAAACAGCTCGGGCTAAAAAGCCGGGTATGGGATGGGGTATTGTCATCACTTGCCGGTGGTAACGGCGTTAACGCACGTCACGGCCATTGTTCGGCAGGTTTGCTAGCTAATTAAAGCGAAGCGCAAATACACCCGCAGGCGCAGGCCGCTGGCGGCGGACATTTCGTGATATTCAGCTGTTCGTCTGATATGCGCGCGGGCGCCTGCCCCGGCCGAGGCTACGGGTGACGAGGAGGTCGGTGCATCATCTTGCGCAGCGGCATCATCGCCTTGTGCAGCCTGCTGCTCCCGGCCGACCGCGGCCGGTGCGTCTTGGTGACCTCAGAGGGCATCGGCGGCACCACGCCGTTAGACGAGGGATGCGGCCGGGCGGCCGGGCTCGGCTCCGGATGGGGCGCAGTTGGTTCGGACATGATGCCTTCCCTTCGGCAGGTGCCGGTCAAGGGCCGAGGCGTCCTGGCCACTGCCTAATCCCAAAGCTATACCCGAAGAAATAAACTAGCAAGTTCTTTCCGGAAACTGGTATCCTGTCAGGATGGCGAACTGGACCTTCCTCACCAACCATGCCCTGGTTCTCCTGTGCATCGCCGACGACCCCGAGGTACGCCTGCGCGACATCGCGGCCAGCCTGAACCTGACGGAACGGACCGCCTTCGGCATCATCACGGATCTCGTCGAGGCCGGCTACGTGGTCAAGGAAAAGGACGGCCGCCGCAACCGGTACCACATCCAGGCGCATCTCCCGCTGCCGGATCCGGCCGGCCGGGAACGCACCGTCGGGGAGATGCTGACCCTCCTGGTCGGCACCGACGCAGGCGGCGCGAGCTAGGCGATGAACAGTGCGATCGCGATGAACTGGCACGTCGCCGCGGCGCACACGTAGACGTGAAAGACCTCGTGGTAGCCGAAGACCGACGGATACGGGTTCGGGCGGCGGCGGCGGTAAGAGATGGCTCCGGCGATGTACAGCAGGCCGCCCGCGAGCAGCAGCGCTCCCGCCGCGGGCCCGGCGTGCAGCCAGACCGCGGGTAGCGCGATACCGCCGACCAAGCCGAGTCCCACGAACGTCGAGCCGACCAGGAGCTCGGGCGCGTCCATCCAGACCATGTGGATCGCGCCGGCGGTGAGCGTGAGCGTCCAGATCGCGATCAGGCAGGCGATCCGGAAGGCGCCGCCGGTGGTCAGGAGGAAGGCCGCGGTCGCCGTGCCGGCGATGAGCAGGAAGATCATCGCGTGGTCCAGGCGCTGCAGGCGCTGCCGCCAGGTCGCGGCCCAGTCGCCGCGGTGGTACAGCGCGCTGACGCCGAACATCGCGGTCACACTGACCTCGAAGATGGCCAGCGCGGTTATCCGCAGGCCGCCGTGCATCCGGGCGAGTGCGAGGGTACCGAGTACCAGCGAGGCCTCGAACCAGGCCAGGTGCAGCCAGCCGCGCAGCAGGGGCTTCGCCCGGGGAGCGTCTCGCTGATCCGCAGGCGCGGTGGCGCCCAGCGGCGGCGAAAGCGCCGACGCCCCGTTGTCCATAGCCGTCACGCGACCTCCGTCTCCTGCCCGTCAGGCCCCCAGTACCATCCGGGACATCCTTAGGCAGGTCGCCGCGCCGCCATCGTGGCCGCGGCCCGGCGAGGTAGTGGCGTCAGAGCTTGGTCAACTTGGCGAAGGGCCACATAATCCGCACCTGACGTGAACCAAAGTCGACCACCAAGGCGGAGTCATCCTCGATGAGGATGACACGACCAAGGCCGTACTTGTCGTGGCTCACCTGGTCCTGCACGTCGAACTGCTCCACAGGTGGATCAACGTGCCGGGAGTTGAAGGGACTATCGGGCAGGAAGCGTCGGTTCGCGGCGCGGGCAGGCTTCATCACTACTAGTATGCGCCTTCGAGGCGATTCCCGGCTGATTTTCGGCCCTCACAATACCCGCGCTCTTGGCGCCGGCCACCTGACGGGCCGTGGCCGCGCCGTTCTCGGCTATCCTGGTGAGGCGTTCGCTACGCGAGGCCGCGGAGAACGCTCAGCCACTGTTCGGGACGTCAGCGAGCACGCGAGGCCCTCTCAGCCAGCCTCAGGCCTGACTTGAAGACCCCAGCAGATGATTCCGTTCCTGGCCAGCCGGCCCGGACCCGCCCGGCGCTACTACGACCGGTGCCAGCAGACATACGGAACTGGGCTCTCGGTCTGGCGACGCATCCACGTAACGCTCTGTTAACCGGCTCGGCGCCCGGCGGCCTCTTGCGCCGCGCGGCGTAACCGTCGCGCGCGATTGTGTGCCGCGGCGAGCAACGACAAGCCGGCCAGCGATGACAAGGAGCTTCATGCCGACGACCTACGCACTGCTCAGCACCTATCCACCCACCCAGTGCGGGCTGGCCACATTCACGGCGGCGCTGCTCGCGCACCTGCCCGCGCCCGGCGATCAGGTGGCCGTCGTGCGGGTCCTCGACGAGCCAGAGCCACGTCCGGCCGACGAGGTGGTCCATGACCTGGTGGCCGGCTCCGCCGCCAGCGCGTCCGCGGCCGCCGCGGTCCTGAACGGCTTCGACGTCGTGATCGTGCAGCACGAGTACGGGATTTACGGCGGGCCCGACGGCCAAGACGTCATTTCGCTGCTCGACGCGCTGTACGTACCGATCATCGTGGTACTGCACACGGTGCTGGCCCACCCCACGACCCGGCAGCGTGTCATTCTCGACGAGGTTATCGCCGCCGCCAGCGTGGTCGTCACGATGACGCAGACGGCCCGGTCCCGGCTCCTTGACATCTACGGCACCGCCCCCGAGAAGGTCTTCGTGATACCGCACGGTGCCGCTGACCACCGGATGGCGCCCAAGCAGCGGATGGCGCCCGCTGCCCACGGGATGACGGGACCGGCCGGGACCGCCCGCCGCCCCACCGTGCTGACCTGGGGGCTGCTCGGGCCGGGAAAGGGGATTGAACACGCCATCGACTCGATCGCGCTGCTTCGCGAGCACGGGCTCGATGTCGACTACCAGGTGGCCGGGCAGACCCATCCGCGCGTGCTTGGGCGCCATGGCGAGGCCTACCGGCAGGCCCTGCAGGCCCGGGCCCGGGCCCGGGGGATAGCAGACCGGGTCCATTTCGACGACCGGTATCTCCCCGGCGCCACCTTGAGCCGGCTGATCGGCGCCGCGGATGTCGTCCTGCTGCCGTACGACTCGGTGGAGCAGGTCACCTCCGGGGTCCTGATCGAGGCGGTCACCGCGGGCAAGCCGGTGGTATCGACGTGCTTCCCGCACGCCGTCGAGCTGCTCGGGGCCGGACTGCTGGTGGAACGGCAGGACCCGGCAGGAATCGCGCAAGCCCTGCGGCGGGTGCTGACCGAACCCGGCCTGTCCGCGCGGATGAGCGGCTACTCGGCGGAGCTGGCCCCGCAGCTGCTGTGGCCGGCGGTGGCGCATTCTTACCGCGAACTCGCCGCGGAGCTCACCATGACCAGCGCGGGAACCCTGCTATGACCATCTCGGCCGCGCCGTTCCGGCACCTGGAGCGGATGACCGATCAGATCGGCCTGCTCGAGCACGCCGAGGGCATCGTCCCCCGGCACGAGCACGGCTACTGCGTCGACGATGTGGCCCGCGGCCTGGTGGTGGTGTGCCGGGAGCCGTCGCCGTCGGACGGACTGATCACGCTGGCCCGCCGCTACCTCTATTTCCTGGTCCAGGCTCAGGCGCCGGACGGCAAGGTCCGTAACCGCCTCGGCTACGACCGGCGGTGGCACGACCGGCCCGGGACGGAGGACTGCTGGGGCCGCTGCCTGTGGGGGCTTGGCACCGCCGCCGCGCGGGGGCCGACCGCCGGGATACGCGAGGAGGCCTACGCCTGTTTCGATCGCGCCGCGCAGGTTTCCTCGCCGTGGCCGCACGCCATGGCGTTCGCGGCGCTCGGCGCGGCCGAGATGCTCGAGGTGTGGCCAGACCATGCGGGCGCGCTCGCGCTGCTCGACGGGGCCGTCTCCGTCATCGGGCGAGCGCCCGCCGCCGAGGAATGGCCGTGGCCGCAGCCCAGGCTCAGCTACGCGAACGCGGCCATCGCCGAGGCCGTCATCGTGGCCGGGGACAAACTTGGCCGGCCCGAGGTCCTGAGCAACGGCCTGCGAATGCTCGGCTGGCTGCTCCGGGTCGAGACCAGAAACGGCCACCTGTCGGTCGTGCCGACCGGGGGATGGAGCCTCGGCGAGACCCGCCCGGCCTTCGACCAGCAGCCGATCGAGGTGGCGGCGCTGGCCGATGCCTGCCAGCGGGCCGCCACGGTCACCGGGGACAGCAGCTGGCTGGCCGGCGTGGAGATGGCCGTGGCGTGGTTCCTCGGTGACAACGACACCAAGATTCCGCTCCTGGACGAACGGACCGGCGGGGGCTGCGACGGCCTCGGCCGCGCCAGTCGCAGCCGCAACCAGGGAGCCGAGTCCACCCTGGCCATGATCTCCGTGATGCAGCAGGGACTGCGCCTGACCCCCGCACCATGAGGGCCGCGACCCGAGTCCCAGGCGAGCTGCTGACCCGCAGCGAGCACCGGATGAAGCCGGACCCCTCCCGCACCCTGTCCCGGCTCTTCGTACCCGGCCAGGAGACCTTGATCCAGGGCGAGTCGCGCGCGACGCCGGTCATCGACCGCATATTTAACCTGACCGAGGCCGAAGTGGACCAAGCCCTGGCCCGGACGATGGCGCGGTTCTCCGACGGATACCGCGACCTGCCGCAAACCCTGGAGGACCACTTCTCGCTCGTCGCCCACCGGGTGGGCGCCGAGATAGCCATGGGCCGGGCCCGGCGGCAGCTGATCGGCGCGTATTTCACCCAGGAGTACGCCCTCGAGGCCGCGGCGCTGTTCAACCCGTCCATGGTGAAGCACCCGGACCAGTCCGGCTGCCAGCCGTCCGAAGTCCGGTTCGTGATGAGCCTGCGGGCGGTCGGGGAAGGCCACCTGTCCAGCGTCGAGTTCAGGACCGGCATCATCGGCGCCGATTCGGCGATCCGGCTCGACCCGCCCGGCCGGTTCCTTGACACCGGACGCACCCGGCCGGTCCGCTACGACCGCCGCCTCTTCCAGACCAAGCTCACCGAATATGGCCAGAACGACGAGAACACCCGGTTGCTGTGGAGCATCCTGCCGCCCCGCTTCACCGGCACCGAACTCGAGGACGCGCTGACCGAGCTCTCCAGCCAGCATGTGACCCGCAGGGACTCCACCGCGCTGGCCGACCGGGTCCGGTGGATGGCGGCGTCCAACTACGCCGTGGAGTTCGGCCAGGACCACGCGCTGGCCGAACAGGTGCTGTGGCCTACCGGTCCGGACGAGAGCCACGGGATGGAGGACGCCAGGTTCGTGCTCTTCACCGACGGCGCGGACGCCACCTACTACGGGACCTACACGGCGTTCGACGGCGCACAGGTCGCGCCGCACCTGCTGGAAACACCCGACTTCAGGACGTTCACGAGTTCGCAGCTGTCCGGCCCGTCGGCCAGCAATAAGGGGATGGCGCTGTTTCCCCGCAAGATCGCCGGCCGGTACGCCGCGCTCTCCCGCTGGGACCGGGAAAGCAACGGGATCACCTACTCCGACGACGCTCATGACTGGTCGCAGGCCCGTACGTTTCAGTCGCCGGCGCGGCCCTGGGAACTGATCCAGCTCGGTAACTGCGGCTCGCCCATCGAGACCCCGGCGGGATGGCTGGTGTTCACGCACGGCGTCGGGCCGATGCGGGAGTACGCCATCGGCGCGGTCCTGCTCGACCTGGCCGAACCGGAGCGCCTGATCACCGCGCTGCCCGAGCCGCTCCTGGTGGCCGACGAGTCCGAACGCGAGGGGTACGTCCCGAACGTCGTGTACTCCTGCGGCGCCATGCGGCACGGCGACACCATCGTGCTGCCGTACGGGTGCAGCGACTCCTCCGTGCGGATCGCGACGGTCGACCTGCCGCGGCTACTCGAACGGCTCACGCCCGGCTGAGCCACGGGTGCGCAGCCAGTCGTCGAATTCGGTGGCGCTGATGTGCTCGTCGTGGACGCCGGCCGCCTCGGCGGAGGCGAGCCAGACGATCGGCGGCCCCATCACCGCCGGGTCCAGCAGGGGCAGGGACCCGCCGCCCGGCCGGGGGCCGTCCGGCGGGATCATGCCGGTGGCGGTCGCTCCGCCGGGCCGCAGCAGATTGACGGTCACGCTGCTGCCGCGCAGGTCGGCGGCCATGACCCGGGACATCGCCTCGGTACCGGCGCGGGACGGCCCGTAGGGCACGAAGCCGGCCCTGGTCATGGTGGCCTGATTGACCGAGACGTTGACGATGCGGCCTGCCCCGGCGGCCAGCATCCGGGGCGTGACCTCACGCGCCATCAGGAAGTAGCCGGTCAGGTTCGTCTCGATCACGTCGCGGAAACCGGCCGGCGAGACCAGCCAGAAGCCCTGCGGCTCGGTCATGAAACCCGGGTTGACCGTGCGCATGCCGATGCCCGCGTTGTTCACCAGCATGTCCACGCCGCCGAGCCGCGACCAGGCCTCCTGCACCGCCTGCGCCACCGCGGATTCGCTCCGCACGTCGAGCGCGAGGCCGATCGCGCCGGGCAGGTCCGCGGCGACCTGGCGAGCCCGCTCGCCAGACCGCCCGGTAAGCGCGACCCGGCTGCCCGCGACGGCCAGGGCCCGCGCCATCGCCCAGCCAAGCCCGCTCGTCCCCCCAGTCACCAGTACTTTCACCGCACTACTATGACCGGCCCGGGCGGCCCGGTTGGCCGAGGGCTGGCGCCAGGATCGTTCCGATTAATTCTGAACGGCCCTGGTGTCAGCGCTGGCCGAACCCTGGATCAGGCGGCGACGACGGAGGTGTCGGCGGCCTCGAGGTCCTTGAAGAAGCGACGGTGGACCCGGAGGGTTTCCCCGCCCGCCGGGACCTGGTGCCACATTCCGCTGCCCGGACCAAGCCGGGTCGACCGCGGCAGCTCCGTCACCACGCCACGGGCCCTTTTCATGCTGGTCTTGCCCGCGTCGAGGACCACGATACGGGCCGGCGTGACGGCCAGGATCCGGTAGCGGTTGAGACCGAGGAAAACAAAGAAGCCGGTCAGCGCCGCGAGCCACTGGCTGGCCGTCTGCGCGCCGATCACCGCCTGGATGGGCTCGCCGGGCCGCAGGTACTCGGCGGCGGATTCACGCATGGAGTCACGGAGCGCCACGACTTTCCTCCTAGATCAGGGTTCAGCACGGTCAGGTCAGCACCTGCGACCGCACCCGTACGCGCCATTAACTGGCGTTTCATTCCTACGGCGGTCCATCCCGGTCCATCGCGTTCCATCCGGGACACGACGCCGAAACGCCGGACTCAGGCCGGCCAGTAGGAGCAGCGCACCCCGGTGTGCACCGTCTGGCGCAGATGCTCGCCGATGGCCGGATCCGCCTCGGCGATGCGGACCAGGGCCCGGCGGATCGCCTTGCCCGCGGCCACGCGGGCCCGTTCCCCCTGGTCGGGAAACGACCGGGTGCGGCCGCCGAGCCCGGCGGCCCGGGTGAGCTCGGCGACGAGCCAGTCGCGTTCGGCGCGGGCGCCCGCGGCCCGGCCGGGGTCGTCACCCGCCTCCAGCCGGTCGATCTCGGCGTTCAGAAGCTGGACGCGGTTCCGGTACTCCACGATTGCTTCGTGATCGAGCACGGGATGGGCCGCTCCGGCGTCGCCGATGGCGCGGCCGAGCGCGGCCAGCCCGGTCACCAGATCGGCCGCCTGGATCTCCTGACGCGGGTTGGCGATCAGCACGGCCAGGTGCGCCATCCCGATGCTGTCCTCGATCAGCACGCTTCGCTGGCGCCAGGCCACGGACCATTTCCGGCCGGCCCGGCGGCATTGCGCGAACGCATCTGAGGGGCTTGAGGGTCTTGACGGGCTTGAGGGGCTTGACGGGCCTGAGGGGCTTGACGCGCCCGAGGGGCTTGACGGGCCTGAAGGGCTTGACGCGCCT
>PMST01000408.1 GCA_003168295.1 Actinomycetota bacterium | reverse complement strand
CCACCGCCGGCAGCAACTGCGCGTCGGGCAGCACTGACGCCCGGTGCTCCGTGACGGTCACCGTGGCCCAGCTGCTGATCGTCAACCAGGCGAACGTGGCCACGACCACGCCGGGCGGGGTGATCCGGTTCACCTCCACGTTCACCAACACCGGCCAGGTCCCCTACACCGGCATCACGATCGTGCCCAACGGCAGCGCCTCGTTCGCCTACGCCACTTTGGACGGCGACCAGACCGCGACCTCCGGGACGCTGACCATCACCAGCACCGGCGCTTCGTGGACCGGGAACATCCCGGTCGGCGGGACGGTCACCATCACCGGCACCGTCACGGTGGACAACCCCGTCCCGCTGAACACCGTGCTCACCATCACCGACTCCACCAGCGCGCCCGGTAGCAACTGCCCGTCCGGCAGCACCGACCCGCGCTGCGCGGCGAGCGTCACGGTGCTGACCCCGGGCCTGGCCATCACCAAGACCGCGAATGCCACGTTCGCGGTTCCCGGCCAGGCGGTGGGTTACACGATCACGGTGACCGATTCCGGGCAGACCCCGTACACCGGCGCGACCGTGACCGACTCGCTGTCCGGGGTCCTGGGCGACGCCGTCTACAACGGCGACGCCGCCGCGAGCGCCGGCACGGTGTCCTATGCCGGCCCGGTCCTGACCTGGACCGGGAACCTGGCCGCCGGCGCCACCGCGACGATCACCTATTCCGTCACGGTGGACAACCCTGATACCGGCGGGAAGGTCATGACCAACACCGCGGTCTCGGCCGCCGCCGGCAGCAGCTGCCCGGCCGGCGGCCAGAACGCCGCCTGCACCGCCACCGTCACGGTGCTGACTCCGGGCCTGACCATCGCCAAGACCGCGAACGTGGCCACCGCCACCCCCGGCGGGGTGGTGGCCTACACGATCACGGTGACCGACTCCGGGCAGACCCCCTACACCGGGGCCACGGTCACCGACCCGCTGACCGGCGTGCTAGATGACGCCGCCTACAACGCCGACGCGACCGCGACCGCCGGCACGGTGTCCTATGCCAGCCCGGTCCTGACCTGGACCGGGAACCTGGCCGTCGGCGCGTCGGCCACCATCACCTACACCGTCACCGTGGACAACCCCGACACCGGCGGCGGCATCCTGGCCAACACGGTCACCTCGGCCACGGCGGGCAGCAACTGCGCCTCCGGCAGCACCGATCCCCGGTGCTCGGTGACGGTCGCGGTGGCCCAGCTGCTGATCGTTGCCCAGTCGAGCGTGGCCACCATCACGCCGGGCGGGGTGTTCCGGCTTACCTCGACGTTCACCAATACCGGCCAGGTCCCCTACGACGGGATCACGATCGTGCTCGGCGCCAGCCAGGTGCTCGACCACGCGACTCCCGACGGCGACCAGACCGCGACCTCCGGGACGCTGGTCGTCACCAGCACCGGCGTTTTGTGGACCGGGGACATCCCGGTCGGCGGGACGGTCACCGTCACCGGGACCTTCACGGTGGATAACCCCGTCCCCCCAGGTACGGTGCTCACCGGCTCCGTCACCAGCACTGCGCCCGGCAGCAACTGCCCGCCCGGCGGCACCGACCCGCGCTGCTCAGCCTCGGTCACCGTCCTGGTGCCGGGCTTGACCATCACCAAGACCGCGAACGTCAGCACCACCACCCCCGGAGCCACGGTGGGCTACACGATCACGGTGACCGACACCGGCCAGACCCCCTACACCGGCGCCACCGTCACCGACGACCTGACCGGGGTCCTTACCGACGCCGGCTACAACGGCGACGTGAGCGCGACCGCCGGCACGGTGTCCTATGCCAGCCCGGTCCTGACCTGGACCGGGAACCTGGCCGTCGGCGCGTCGGCCACGATCACCTACTCCGTCACCGTGAACAACCCCGACACCGGGGACAAGCTTCTCGTCAACACGGTCACCTCGGGCGCGGTGGGCAGCAACTGCCTGGTCGGCGGAACCGCCGCCGCGTGCACCACCTCAGTCCAGGACCTCATTCCCGCGCTGACCATCACCAAGACCGCCGACACCGGCACCGCCTCACCCGGCGGCGCCGTGCACTACACGATCACCGTCGCCGACACCGGGCAGACCCCGTACACCGGCGCCACCGTCACCGACAACCTGACGGGGGTCCTTGACGACGCCAGCTACAACAGCGATGCCGCGGCGACGGCGGGAACCGTGTCGTACGCCAGCCCGGACCTGACCTGGACCGGTGACCTCGCGGTCGGCGGCAGCGTGACCGTCACGTACTCGGCGACGGTCGACGACCCGGAAACCGGCGACAAGATCATGGCCAACACCGTCACTTCGGCGGCGCCGGGGAGCAACTGCCCCAGCGGAACCATCAATCCGGCCTGCAGCGCCACCGTCGCGGTTCTTACCGGCGTGCTGTCGATCAGCGTTCCGGCGGGCGCCGACCTTGGCGCGATAGTCACGGGCGGGACGGCCGCCGCGGGCCTGGGGACCGTCACGGTGACCGACAACCGCGCCCTGCTCGGCGGTAGCTGGACGGCGACGGTCTCCTCAACTGACTTCCTCAACACCGTGACCTCAGGAGACCTCATTCAGGCCGGTAACGCTTCCTATCTCATCAATGCACTCGGTACGACCACCGGATCGGCTACCTTCACGCCCACGCCCGTCACCGTCCTGTCCGGCTCGCCCCAGGCCGTCGTCACGGCCACCGGCGCCAACGGCGACAATTCCGCCACCTGGGACCCGCAGATCCAGGTGTCGGTCCCCAGCACCGCCGTCATAGGGATCTACACGGCCATCATCACGCAATCCGCGTCGTAGGGACGGTTGTCACCGCAGTGCTGGTCCGGTTCCGCCGGCACCGTCACTGCGAGGATCGCGCACCCTTATTCGTGGTCAGTCTCCGCCGCGCCATCAGGGCGACCCCAGCGAGCACAAGCAAGAGCACGACCGCCGCCGCGGTCACCAGGACGTACCGGATCAGGTGATTGGCGGAGGGGGCAGCCGCAAGCCGCGCGTGGGCGGCTGCGGCGGCGCCGGCCGGCAGCTCGTTCGAAGCGGCCGCGCAGACGATTGGCTTGGCGCCTTTTCCTGTTGTCGCGCAAGCGATCGCGTCGAGCCGCAAGAGTTGCCGCGGCGTGTCGCCGACCCGGCCCACGACGCGGAAGGCGCCGGAGTGGCCGGCCGGTAGGTTCACGTGCCACTTGACCTGTCCGGCGGCCTTCGCGCCGTCTGCGCTGGCGGACAGCAGCTTGAAGGCGGGCGGCAGCATCAGGGCGACTTCCAGCGGCGGGGCGTTGGCCGATCCGAGGTTACGGATGTTCACCGTATAGCTGAGCAAGTCGCCCGGCTTCGCCGTATTCGTGCCGTCGGTGACACCGATGCTAAGCGCCGGCGTATGCTCGCCCGCGGCGGCCGGAGTCGTGGCCTGGGCGGACGCAGATGTGGTCCGGGCGGCCGGAGTCGTGGCCCGGATGGACGCAGATGGGGCCACGGTCGGCTTGGCGGACGCCGCGACGGGCGGGGACACAACTGCCGCCGCAGCCTGCGGCGAGAACGGCGACACCGCGACGAGCAGGATTGTCACGAACCCTGCCCCCGCGAGTACCTGATTCCACCGCAGTCGTCCGGGAATGTACGTCGGTCTCATGGTCTTCGGCCCCCGGTTGTCATGTTTCTTGCCCGCAGAGATCGCTGGCGGCACCGCCGCAGCGCCCGCTGGCGAAAAGCCCGGTAGCGCTCACCAGTATTTAGCGGAGAGTATTTGAATGATAACAAATTGTGTTCATCGAGGACTGTAGCATCCAGGGTTGATCGCGTCCACGAGCCGCCCGCGAGCCGGCCCGCGAGGTCCGCGGCCAGGAAACTGAATCCGACAGGGGAGGTCCCGGCCAGCGGCCGGGTCACGGAGTCCGACTGGGCTAGTGTCCCGGCTGGGCAGACATCAGCTCAGGGTGGCCTGGGGTGGGCGAGGATCGGCGGTTCCGGCGGATGAGCCACACGGCCAGCCCGGCGAGGAGCACCAGGACGATGAGGATGACAGCCACGATCAGGTAACGGCGATTGGCCCCGGCCGCGGGGGAGAAGTCGATGGTAGCCTCGGCGCTTCGGTGAGTGATCCCGCTTGTCATGTCGATTTGCGCGCGCCACGGGCCATTTGGCACCTGCTTGTTGAGGACGACCTTGATCGGCTCGGACTGACCGGGGGCGAGGGTCACGCCGGTCTCCTGGTACGGTCCGGCGGTCAGGCCGCCAGGGCCGTCGGTGAGCTTCAAGGTGCCGGTGGCGTCGATGGCCTGCCCGCCGGTGTTGTGGACCTGCGCCCGGACCAGCAGCTGGCCGCGGGCGGACCGGGTCGCGGCAATCGAGGTGATGTCGAAGTTCACCGGCGGCGGGCCGCCGGGGCCGACGGACAGGTAAATCCGGATGCCGACGCGGTTGGCCTCAATGAGGTTGATGCCGTTGCTGGATTTTCCGACGCCGGTTTCCTGCGCCCAGATCACGCCGTAAAGGTTCCCTGGGGAGGCGGTCCGCGGCACCTGGATGGTGACCGTGACCATGGCCCTCGCGTTCGGGGCCAGGGACACGCTGGGCCGGCTCATGGTGATCCATGTCGTCAGGTCACTGGGGGTCTGGCCGACGTCGCCGATGAAATACCCGCCACGGATAGTCGCGGCGTCCGGAAAGACCGTTACGTGAGCGGCCGAGGCGCTGAGGTTGACAATCTGGACCCGCCGGCGGATCGTCGTGCCCGGGTTGAGATGGTCGATAATGTAACGATAGGCCCGCGGGTTGTCGGCTTCAGCCACCGGGATGTCGACGAGCCTGATACCGAACCTCGCCGGCCCCGGCCCGCTCACCGCCTGGGCGGGTCCGGCGAGCGCCGTGGTGAGCGCGGCGGCTACCGTGAGCATCGCGATCATCAGCATGACCGCGCCGGGAAATCGGCGCACGAGCGCAGTGGTGGCCGCGGTCCTCACCGCAGCCACCACCAAGCGTGCGCTGGGAAGCCTGCGCACAATCCTCCCAGGATTGTCAGGACACGGAATGCGTAATGGTGGCGTCGTATGTGCCAAGGACCGCCGTGGCGGGGACGGCTAGCTGGATCTCCGGGCTCCATTGCGCGCTGTTGTCACCATCGTAACCGGATTCCGAGACGACGCTCTGCCCCGGCGCTGTAGTGCCCAACGGGATGGCCGTGGCGCCGTTGGTGGACACGGCATTAATGCCGCCCGCAGGGGTCGTCACGACGTTGCCCGTGAGATAGGTTGCATCGCCGGCGGGGATAACGTCTGCCGCAGTGACGGAGTTTGTGAAGTCGGTTGAGTAGACCGTCGCGGTCCAGGTGGCAGGGTCAAGGGCGCGGTTGTCGGTAACCGTGACGGCGCCGAGGTTGCCTGCGATGCCGATGGTCGTGCCGACCGCTCCGGTACCGAGGTCAACCGGGCCGGTCGGCACGGTTACGCCGAGCGTTCCCGTCGTCGTGACCTCGAACGTCACGGGGGTCCCTTCGCTAGCGCCCGGGCCTGTGGCCGGTGCCGCCATCTCGGCCCGGCCGGACGTTGCTGCCGCGGCGGGCAAGGCCGTCGCGATGGGCAATGCCGTCCCGATGATGAGTACGCCTGCGGCTACGCCGCCTGCGGTGATTAGGAATAGTGGCCTATGCATGGTATGTCCTTAGTGGAACCTGGCGAACGTCTAATTCCCTTGTCGGATTGAATATCCCAGTCGTGCCGGATGTTCTTCTGCGGGAATTTTCGGCTCCCTTCCACGGTGCGCCGGTCCGCCCTTTTGCTAGTCCAAGCAGACCGGCAGCGTGAAGCTCAATAGGTTTCCTGCCGACGTTATCGACTCTAGCACCTAACTATGGTCTATTGTCGAAATTTCTCTGGCGATCTGCATGGTCCGTGATTTGCATCTATTTAAGCAAGTATTTCCCCAGATAAGTCTGTTATTCAATAAGAATTAGGGATAACGGACTTTGTTCTGTGGCCGCGGTTATGCTGGGCTCGCTGCGCTTTCGGGGTGCCTGGCCGGCGTTCGGGGTAGGTGAGGAGCGGGTCGGATGGCTGGTAACGGCCGGGCCGAACGTCGTCACGACGCGTGAACCCAACCGAAATGACTGACCACGTTCGCTGCCGGGCAGGATTGGTCCGGGTAGCGTAATGGGTCCGAGGAGAGGAGCTAAATGCCTGACGAGACCCGCCATGAGTCCGCTGACCTAGAGGACTACTCGGTGCAAGAGCCGTCCGACTCCCTGATCGGCGATGCGGAAGACGATCCCCTGGACCGGGGGGTGGCTCCGCCGGAGCGCTGGTCGGCGGCCATGAAGTTCGGCTCGACGGCCGATGAGCAGGAGGCGGGTGAATCCCTGGATCAACTGCTCGCGGAAGAAGAGCCGGATGATGCTCTGGACCTCGACGACGACCTGCCCGAAGACGCCGAAGACGCCGACGAGGCCGATGAGTACCTCGACGGGCTCTTGCTCGACGACGGCCCTGATCCTCGGGCGGGCCGGCTGGTAGCCGAGGACGAGGGAGCTCATCCGGACGAGGAGGCCGATCTTGTCGCGCGCGACGCCGGTATCGACGGCGGAGCGGCCAGCGCCGAAGAGGCCGCGATGCACGTGGTCGAAGACGACGACACCGACATCCGGTCCGAGGACTGAAACGGCGTCCCCGGGAGGAAGATCCGGAGAAGCGTGAGAGGAGTTTCAGAGGAAGAAGCACTAATCTGGCCGCTACGTGCGGGTTCAGCTCGGCGATGGAGAAACACCACCGTTCGTTCGGGGTAAGAAAAGACGTATAACACCCTGATGAGGCAGAATCTCGCCAGAACGTGAACGAACGTGGCCGCCTGCCCCGAGACAGGCAGAGCCCTGGTTAGGGGAGGTACGCATGCTGCCGGTTGCCGAGCTGCACATTCACATCGAGGGCACGCTTGAGCCCGAACTGCTCGTCGATCTCGCGGCGCGCAACGGCACCTGGATGCCCACCCTGGACGTCGAGGAGTTGCGCGCGCAGTACCAATTCGACAGCCTGCAGTCCTTTCTCGACGTCCACTACGCGAACCTGCGCGTGCTCAAGATCGAGCAGGACTTCTACGACCTGGGTCACGCCTACCTGGCCCGCGCCGCGGCGGCGGGAGTGCGCCGGGCTGAGATCTTCTTGGACCCGCAGACCCACCTGGCCAACGGGGTGCCGCTGGAAGAGGTGTTCGGCGGGTTGACCGCCGCGCTGGCCGACGGCGCCAAGGAGTACGGGATCTCCGCCGACCTGATCCTGTGCTTCCTGCGTCACCTGGGCCCGGACGCCGCCGACGCGGTGCTGCGCGCCTCGCTGCCGTTCCGGGACAGCTTCATCGGCGTGGGGCTGGACTCGACCGAGGTGGGCCACCCGCCGGCGCTGTTCGAACAGGTGTACCAGCTGGCGGCGGCCGAAGGGCTCCGGCTGGTGGCGCACGCGGGGGAGGAGGCCGGTCCGGACTACGTCCGCCAGGCCCTCGACCTGCTCAAGGTCGAGCGTGTCGATCACGGGGTGCGATCCATGGAAGACCCCGAACTGGTCGCCAGGCTGCGCGACCAGCAGATCCCGCTGACCGTGTGCCCGCTGTCCAACGTCGCGCTCCGCGTCGTTCCCGACCTCGGCAAGCACGTTCTCCCCGGCATGCTGGACGCCGGCCTGCTCGCCACCGTGAACAGCGACGACCCGGCGTACTTCGGCGGGTACGTGGATGACAACCTGGCTGCGGTCCAGCGGGAGTTCGGGTTCGACGACAAGCAGCTCGCCGGGCTGGCGCGGAACTCATTCGACGCGTGCTTCGCGCCCGAAGCGGACAAGGCGCGGTGGAAGGCCGAGGTCGACAGCTGGCTGGCCGCCGGGCCATCAGCACGGCCGCAGTGAGCTAGCCGCAGTNNCTAGCCGCAGTGAGCTAGCCGCGGCAGGCAGCGCGTTCCGCCGCGTAATGTCGGTGCCCTCCGCTAGGGTCCGGCCCATGCGATTGCTGCACACCTCTGACTGGCACCTCGGGCGGTCACTGCATCGCGCCGACCTCCGGGCGGCGCAGTCTGCCTTCCTCGACCATCTGGTGGAGACCGTGCGCGCGGAGAAGGTGGACGCGGTCCTGGTCGCCGGGGACGTCTACGACCGTGCGGTGCCGCCGGTGGACGCCGTCGAGCTGTGCGCGGACGCCCTGAACCGGCTGCGCGACGCCGGCGCGAAGATCGTGCTGATCAGCGGCAACCACGATTCCGCGCGGCGGCTCGGGTTCGGCAGTGATCTCTTCGAGCTGGCGGGCGTGCATGTGCGCACCCGGCCTAGCGCGCTCGCCCACCCGGTCCTGCTTGAGGACGCCCACGGGCCGGTGGCCGTGTACGGGGTGCCGTACCTCGAGCCTGATGCCGTCCGCGACGACCTCCCCCCAGCCCCCCCCGCCGAGGAAAACGGAGCCGAGGGAACCGGGGCCGAGGTACCGCGCGGGCACGTCGGCGTGCTCGGGCACGCGGCCCGGTGCATCCGCGCCGATGCCGACTCCCGCCACGTCCAGCGCCGGGTCGTGCTGGCGCACGGCTGGGTCGCCGGGGGAGCGGCCAGCGAGTCCGAGCGCGACATCATGGTCGGCGGAGTCGGCCAGGTGCCGCCGACCCTGTTCGACGATTTCAGCTACGTGGCCCTCGGCCACCTGCACGGCCAGCAGACGATCGCCGGGCACTTGCGCTACAGCGGCTCGCCGCTGCCGTACTCGTTCTCCGAGGCGACGCACCGTAAGGGCAGCTGGCTGGTCGAGCTGGACGGTGCCGGAGCGATCCGCGCCGAGCGGGTGCCCGCGCCGGTCCACCGCCGGCTGAGCGTGTTGCGCGGACCGCTGAAAGACCTGCTCAGCTCGGCCGCCTTCGCTCAGTACGAGGACGATTTCGTCTCGGTCACGCTCACCGACCCGAGCCGCCCGGAGGCCGCGATGGACGCCTTGCGGGCCCGGTTCCCGCACGTCCTGGTGCTCGCGTTCGAACCGCAGGGCGTGCGGCCCGACGAGCGCGGCTACCGAGCCAGGATCGCCGGGCGTGATGACCTGTCGGTCGCCGCCGAGTTCGTCAGGCACGTCAGGAACGAGCCCGCCTCCGAGTCCGAGCGGCAGCTTCTGGCCGGCGCGTTCGAGGCCGTCCGTGCCGAAGAAGCCGAAGAAGCCGCCTGATGCGCCCGCACCGGCTCCGGGTGACCGCATTCGGCGCGTTCGCAGGCACCGTCGAGGTCTGCTTCGACGACCTTGCCTCTTCCGGCTTGTTCCTGCTGCACGGCGAGACCGGCGCGGGCAAGACCACGCTGCTCGACGCGATCGGGTTCGCTCTGTACGGCCGGGTGCCCGGTGAGCGCGGCAAGACCAGACGGCTGCGTTCGGATCACGCGGCGGCGGGCACGCGCACCGAGGTGCGGCTCGAGGCGACCATCGGCGGCCGCCGGATGCGGATCACCCGCAAACCCGAGCAGGAGCGCCCCAAGCTCCGGGGCAGCGGCACCACGACCGAGCAGGCGAAGATCCTCGTAGAGGAATTCGCCGGCGCCTCCTGGGCGGCCGTCTCCACCCGGGCCGGCGAGGCCGACCAGGAAATCAACGACCTGATGGGGATGTCCGCCGACCAGTTCTTCCAGGTCGTGCTGCTGCCGCAGGGGCAGTTTGCGCAGTTCCTGCACTCCGACGCCGGGGATCGGGCCAAGCTGCTGCAGCGGCTGTTCGGCACGGACAGGTTCCGCGCGGCGGAGGAGTGGCTTGCGAACCGGCGCCGGAGCGCGGCGCGCGAGGTGGAGGAAGCCGAGCTCGGGATCAGGGACCTGATCGCCCGCGTCACCCAGGTCGCCGGACCGCAGGCAGCGCCGGGCGAGGTTCCCGAGCCTGATCCGCCGCCGATCGCCGAGGCGGCCACCTGGGCCGCTCAGCTCGCCGAGGCGGCCGCCGCCGGAGCCGGCGCCAGCGCCGCCGGAGTGGCCGGCCTGCGGGCCGGCCTGGACACGGCGCTGGACCGGCAGCGCGACACGGAGCGGCTGCAGGACCGGCAGCGGAGGCGCCGAGACGCCCTGCGCACCCGCGACCAGCTGACCGCGGCCGAGCCGGGCGTCGAGGACCTGCGCCGGGAACTCGGGGCGGCCGTCCGGGCTGCGGAGGTCGCCCCCGCCCTCGGCGAGTCCGAGCGGACCGCCGCGGCCCTCGCGGAGGCCTGCGCCGCCGAGGAGCAGGCCCGGCGGCAGGCCGGGGCCGAGCTCAAAGACCCCGAAGACCCCGAAGACCCCGCGGCCAGCGCCGCCGGGCTGCGCGGCGCGGCCCAGGAACACGTCGCGAAGTTCGGCCGGCTGGAGGGGCTGCGATCGGTGGACCGGCAGGCAGCCGACGAGGACCAGGCCGCCGCCGCCGCTCAGGCCGCCTTGACCGGGCTCACCGTCGAGATCGAGGCCACCACCGAAGAGCTCGGCCGCCAGCGCCAGCAGCGTCCCGGGCTCAGCCGCCAGCGCGATGCGGCCCGCGAGGCCGGCCAGAAGCTGCCGTCCGCGGCGGCCGGCGCCGACCGCTACCGCCGGGCCGCTGACGACGCGCACGCACTGGTCAAAGCCAAAGCCGACGTCGTCCGTCAGTCCGAGGACTACGTGGCCGCGAAGGTAGAACACGCCGAACTCCTCACCGAGGCGGCCCGGCTGCGGATGGCCCGCGTCGACGGGATGCGCGCCGAGCTTGCCGCCACCCTGGTGGACGGCGCGCCGTGCCCGGTCTGCGGCTCGCTCGACCATCCGGAGCTGTGTGAGCTCGGTGCTGAGCAGGTGACCCGCGAGCAGGAAGAGACCGCGGACGCGGAGGCGGCCGCCGCCTCGGAACGGGCCGAGATGACCGGGGCGCGGCTGGGCGCCGCCGACGAGCGCGTCGCGACCTTGTCCGCCCGGCTCACCGAGGCCGGGTTCGCGGCCGCCGCTGATCCGGCCTGGCTCCAGGCCGAGCTGAGGCAGCTGGAAACAACCTCGGGTGAACTGCAGGCCGAAGCCGCCGGGCTGGCCGCCGCCG
>PMST01000009.1 GCA_003168295.1 Actinomycetota bacterium | reverse complement strand
GCGGCCTGGTGATGACGGCCGCCAGCCGCGCAGAACGTTGCGGCGAGGGTTGCCCAGGTCCTCCGGCTCCGGCGTCAGGCTGCTGTCCAGTGGCCGGCAGATACATGGGCGTGCCCTTCTTGCTCTGGCGGCTGGGCCAGGCGGCCTGGTGGTCTCCGGTTCCGTCCGGGTCGGTGACGCTCCCGCCGGCCGGAGCGTCAGCCCGCATTCGCTATGCTCGCGCTGAGCGAGCTGCCCAGCGCTTGATCGCCTGGTTCACCGGCCTTTGGCCGGTCACCGCCGGAACGCGCAGGTGGAGCTGGCCGGCCGCGGGCAGCGGACACGATGGCGCGGATCTCCCCGATGACGCCGGTGAGATCGTCGAGGGCTTCCCCCGTGCGCTTCCTGGCTGGATCCGCGGGCAGGTCCAAAGCAGCCTGCAGGCCGAGTTCTACCTGAAACAGCCCGGTGATGACCGCGTCGAGCATCCGCAGGTGCGCCTGCTGGGCGGTGGTCATATCCCCGGAGCCGCGGCCGGGCACGCCTTCCGCCCGCACGCCGACCGCAGCCGGCAGCCTCGCGGCCGTGGCGGCGTCGAGGGACGGGTAAACAGAAACCGTTCGGTTCAGGCCGACCAGGCGCAGCATCCGCGCGACGATCTGCGCGGTGATCACAAGCCGCAGCTCCGTGCCGCTGGCGGTGGCCCGCTGCCAGGCCCGGAACACGGCCTCGGCACCGGACTGGTCGCAGGAAACGGTCGCTGTCAGGTCCGCGATCAGGGTGGTCGCGCCCCGGTTGATGACCGACAGCAGCTCGTCGCGGACCTGCCCGGCATTGGTTATCCCGATGTGCTCGGGAAGAGTCACCACTGCCTGCCCGCCAGCCCACTCCACCGGGTAAAGGTCTTCAAGAGAGTTGTGCATCGCTAAGCAACCTTGATCCGATCCGGCCAGGAATACCCTGCCGCCAAGGGTCTGGAGCGACGCGGTCCCTGCACCATCACGCCGCCCGTGCAGGGAATCTATGGAAATTACCTCTCCTGTAGGAGGGTTCCCACCCGCACAGATCGGACACCTGCTAGCTGGTTACCTCGCGGTTAACTTCTGCCAGCGACCCCCTCTCTGCCAGGAACCACATCGAGGCCAACAACCGGTTACAGGCGGGAAACTGTCGGTCACTGTCACAGCCGACAGCGGCAATCGGTTGCCATTGGCAATAGATTGCCAGTTCGATTCGATTCGTAATATGCGAATAGAATAACAACTATGTTCGGTAGGCTTTCCGCGTGACCCGTTCAACCCACCGAGCATCTAGGAGCAGCGCATGCCCGGCCTTTGGCACGATTCCGGCAACGAACTGTTCAAGGATGATCCCGAATTCGCCAGGCGTCTTTTTCGCCTGGCCGGCGTGGACCTGCCACCCGACGTGCAGCTCATCCCTGCACCGACGAACGAGACGGACCGGATGCTGTCTAGTGACCTGGACCCGGACACGGTCCTGGTGGCGGGATCGGTCAGGAGACCAAAGCGCATCATCATCGTCGAACTCCAGCAGGCCTGGGACCCGGGCAAGCTCAGGCAGTGGCCCCGTTATGCGGCGTCGAAGTGGCTGCGGTACGAGTGCCCCGTCCAACTCCTGGTGATCTGCCCCGACGACGGCACGGCCGATCGGTACGCCGGGCCGATCCCGACCAGCCTCGACGGCTACACGCACTGGCCGACCGTCCTCCGCCCCGCGCGCGTGCCCATCCTCGCCAGCGCCGCCCAGACCGTCGCCGATCCCGCGATGGGAGTCATGTCGGTGGCCTATCACGGAGCGGACGAGACGGTCGTCAGCGCCTTCGCGGCGGGAATCGTCGCCCTCAGCCCCGACGAGGCCAAGAAGTACTATGAATACGGGCTCAGGATGTCACCCGAAATCGTACGCAACGCTCTGGAGCACCTCATGGCAACGAAGTACAACGAGCCTTTCAGCAAGCTTGGCCTGAGCTACTACGGTCAGGGCCGTGAGGAAGGGCTGGTCGCAGGCGAGCGCGGCACCGTGCTCATGGTCCTGAAGGCCCGCGGCCTGGCGGTCAGCGACGCCCAGCGGGCGCGCATCGACGCCTGCGACGACCTCGCCGTACTTAAGGCCTGGGCCGAGGCCGCGCTGACCGCCGCGACGGTCGACGATCTGTTCAAGTAATCGCGGCCCGGCCTGCAGCAAGTGACCCCGGTTGAACGCGAGCTGTTCCTGCTCGGCGCGGGCGCGCTGGCCGGCCTGGTCGGGACGGCGGGCGGGATCACGTCGCTCGTCTCCTACCCGGCGCTGCTGCTGGCCGGGATCGCGGTCGGCAGCTTCCTCACCGCCGTGCAGACGTTCCTGCTGCAGCGCTCGGCCCAGGACATCCAGGCCGTCTACAGCTGGCTGCTGGGCTCGCTGTCGGCCGCGAGCTGGCAGCAGGTGACCGAGATCCTGCCCTACGCCGCGGTCAGCTCGGTCGTCATCCTGCTGCACGGCCGGCACCTGGACGTGCTCGCGGTCGGCGACGAGGAGGCCCGCGCGCTCGGCCTGCGGCCGGGCCTGGTGCGCCTGATCGTCATCGCCGCCTGCGCCCTCGCGGCCGCCAGCGCGGTCGCGGTCAGCGGC
>PMST01000387.1 GCA_003168295.1 Actinomycetota bacterium | reverse complement strand
TCCTCGGTGAACATGGCGACGCAGGCCGGCCACAGGATGTCGATCTCGTCCGGCCGCACCCGCCGCACTCCCGGGTCGGGCGGCACCAGCGGCGGCCCGGAGGTGACCATGACGGGCTGCACGGGGCGGACCTCCCGGGCCGGTCCCCAGTGCGGCCGCAGCAAGGCCCAGAGCGCCTGAATCTCTTCCGCCACCCCGACCACCGACGAGCAGCGCCGTCCCTGCCGCAGCGCCCGGTCCGCGAACGCCACGATGGCGTCCGGGGTGGCGGCCACGGTGACCAGGTTGGCGCCGGAGTAACACAGCGACTCCAGCCTGCCGCCGGGCGCATGGCCCCACATCTGCGCGCCGAGCCGGCCAGGTTCCAGGCCGAGGGCCTGCACCCGCGAGCTCACGAACACGTTTGTCACCGGATCGCGATCGCAGATAGCCAGGGCGGCCTGGCGGTCCCGCTCATCGAGCTGCCGCACCGATGCGGACCACGGCGGTCTTACCCGCAACATACCCCCAGCGTACACCGGGCAATAACGCAGAAAATTCTCATCTCGGACACGCTGCCGTCATTGTTACCCGCGTCCGGCCTCAATTGTTACCCGTGCCCTGACCTCGATTATCACCGGTGCCGCGGCCAGGTTAGCCACCGGACGTCCCGGGCGTGGGATCGGGCACGGCCGGGCAGGTGGCGTTGACCAGCCCGGGCGCCTTCGGCAGGGCTCCGGTCGCGAGATAGGCGTTCAGGTAGCCCTGAACGCAGGAGTTCGACGGCTGCTCAAGCGACTGCCCGTGGTTGCCGCCACCTTCGACCACGACCATCCGCGCGGACGGCAGCAGCTTGTGCGCGTCCTGGGCGCCGGCGTACGGGGTGGCCGGGTCGCCGGTGCCCTGCAGCATCAAGATGCCCGGCAGGCCGGCCCCCTTGACCTGCAGCGGCTTGGCCGGCCCGTGCACCGGCCAGAACGCGCAGGAAGCGTTGAACCAGGCGTTGTCCCACGCCTGGAACGGAGCCTTCTGGTAGACCATCTCGGTGTCGGTGGTCCAGTAGGCCCAGCTGCGCGGCCAGTTGACATCCGAGCACTGGACCGCGTTGTAGACGGCGAACTCGTTCTCGTTCTGCGTTCCGTTTCCCTGGTACTGGGCGACCAGACCGCCGGTCTGCCCGGAATTCAGGTACGACGACAACGCCTGGGCCAGGGCCGGCCACAGCTCGTCCAGGTAGCCGCCCTGCAGGAAGGTGTCATCGAATTCGTCGGCACCGATCATCTGCTCGACCGGGTGCGCGAGGAGCTGGTTGCGGGCCTTGTACCACGCGGCCTGTACCTGCGCGGTGGTGCTGCCGAGATGATAGGTGCCGTCGTATTTAGCCACCCAGGCGAAGAACGCCTCCATGCGACCCTGGAAAGCATAATCCTGGGCGATATTGTCGTTGTACCAGACCCCGGTGGGGTCGACGGTGCTGTCCAGCACCATGCGGCGGACCCGGCTCGGGAAAAGAGTGGCGTAAACCTCGCCGATATAGGTGCCGTAGGAGAACGCGTAGTAGTTAATCTTGGCCACGCCGAACGCCGCGCGGATCGAATCCATGTCCCTGGCCACGTCTTCGGTGGTCATGTAGGGCAGCAGCCAGCCGAATTTCTGCTCGCAATCGCCTGCGTACATTTTCGCCCGGTTGATGAGCACCTGCTCGGCGGCGGAACTGGCCGGTATGTAGTTCGGCCGGACGCCGCTGAAAAAGCTCGGATCGCAGCTCAGCGCGGGCACGGAGGACCCCACGCCGCGCGGGTCGAAGCCGACGATGTCGTAGTCAGCGGCCACGCTTGGGCTGATGCCCTGCGCCACCTCGGCCGCGATCGGCAGCCCGTCACCGCCGGGGCCGCCGGGATTGACCAGCAAGACGCCCTGCTGCTGGCTCTGCGGCGCGGTCGCCGGGACCATGTCCAGGGCCAGGCTGATGTGCCTGCCGCCGGGGTCGGCGTAGTTGAGCGGGACGCTCAGCATCGTGCAGTCGGGCACGCCTTCTTGAGCAAGCTCCCCGGAGCAGGAGTGCCAGTGCAGGGTGCTATGCGCCGGGATGATGGAGCCCGCGGGTTGCGCGGCGCGGGCGCTCTGGGTGCCGTGGGCACTTCCGGCGCTCTGGCTCGATCCCGCGACGGCCGCGGAACCGGACGAGGTGCAGGCCGCGAGGGCGAGCAGGCCGACCGCGCTGATGATCAGTACCGCTGGACCGACCCGGCCGCCCCGCGTCCGCCCGCGCGGGCCTGACATCGACATGGACCCCATGATCCCCCATCATGCCCGACGCCTTCGGCTGCCTAGCCCGGACGCGACAGAATCCACTCGATCGGTGACAGCTACGACGCCTCGCGCTGGCGGTCCTCGAGCGCCTTGCGGTACTCGGCGACGACCATCTCGGTCAGCTCCTCCACCGAGGTGTCCCTGGCGTACTTGTCGTAGGTGATCTTGCCGCCCTGCAGCAGGTTAACCCGGTCGCACACCTGAAGCACCTGGCCGTAGTTGTGCGCGATGATGATGACCGAGATGCCGCGCGCCTTGACCTGGCGCACGAGGTCGAGGATCATCGCGCCTTCCTTGACGCCCATCGCGGCCAGCGGCTCGTCGAGCAGCAGGACCTTGCAATCCGAGAACACCGAGCGGGCCACCGCGATGGCCTGCCGCTGACCTCCTGACAACATGGCCACCTCGACGTCCACCGAACTCAGCGTCTTGATCCCCATGGAGTCCAGGTGCTTCTGGGCCTGCTGCCGCATGACCTTGTTGCGCAGCAGCGGCAGCGGCCGGCTCACCGGCTCCCGGTTGAGGAACATGTTGTGGTACACGGTGAGCTGGTTGACCAGGGCGAGGTCCTGGTAGACCACGTCGATGCCGTGCGCGCGGGCATCCGTCACCGAGGAGAACGTGACCTCCTCGCCGTTGAGAATGATCCGCCCGCTGGTGGGCTGCTGAAAGCCGCAGAGAGTCTTGATGAGGGTGGACTTGCCGGCCCCGTTGTCGCCGATCAGGCCGAGCACCTCGCCGCGCTCCAGCCGCAGGCTCACGTCGGTCAGCGCGATCACCGCCCCGTAGCGCTTGGAGATGTGCTCCACCCGCAGGATGTCGTCGGCGGTCGGCTCGGTGAATTGTTCGTCCGGCTGGGTGCTCACTTAGCTGCCTCCGTGCTCGATCTGGCCCGACTCGATCTCTTGCGCCGCGTCACAGCTTGCTTATCTGTCCGATGACGTTGGCAGTGCCACGGTCGCCCTGCCCTTCCCGCCGGTGCCCGCCAGCCGGCCCGAGCCTCGCAATCGTCCCAGGCGGATGTTGAGGATCATGAAGGCGAGGATCGCGACGCCCAGGATGATCTGGTACTTGTCCGAGCTGATGCCGCGCAGGTTGAACCCGTCCTGCAGTTCGCCGAGCACCAGCACGCCCACCCACATCCCGATCATCGTGCCGACACCGCCCAGCATGGCCGTGCCGCCGATGACCGCGCCGGCCAAGGCCACCAGCACCACGTAGAGCTGGCCCGCACTCGGGTCGATGATGTCGTTCT
>PMST01000277.1 GCA_003168295.1 Actinomycetota bacterium | reverse complement strand
CACTCCCGTGCCAGTCGTCCAGATCGCCCTGCTCCGCTCGCTGCCGTTGTTCGCCGAGCTGCCCGCCCCGGCGATCGAGGGCCTGGCGGCGGCGCTGACCCCGGTGCACCTGCCGGCCGGCGCCGTGCTGATCCGGCAGGGCGACGTGGGCGATGCCTACTATGCCATCGCCGCGGGTGAACTCGACGCGAGCCAGAACGGGCAGTTCCTGCGCCGGTGCGGACGCGGTGAAGGAGTGGGGGAGATCGCGCTGCTGCGCGCCATCCCGCGCACGGCGACCGTGACCGCGCACACGGCCGCCACCGTGTACGAGCTCGGCCGGGTACCGTTCCTGACCACGATCCTCGGCCATGCTGTGACCCGGCGGCAGGCCGACCGCATCGCCGACGCCCGGCTGGCCGTCGGCGCCGCACCAGGCCACCCCGGCACGTCCGAGGCCTGACACGCAACCGGAGGCAGCGTGGAGCACCCGCTGGAGATGGACGTCGAGGCGATGCGGCGGGCCGGCTACGCCACCGTCGACGCGCTGGTGGCCCGGCTGGCGGATCCGGCGGCCGATCCGGTGCTACGCCGGGCCGGCCCGGCGGAGATGCGCGCCCGGCTCAGCGGGCCGCCGCCGGAGCAGGCCCGCGAGTACGGCGAGGTCCTGGCCCGGGTGCTGGCCGACGTGCTGCCCTACGGGGCGCGGACCGACCACCCCGGGTACTTCGCCTTCATCCCGAGCTTCACCACCTGGCCCGCGGCGCTGGCCGAGCTGACGGCCGCCGCGGCCAACCTGTACTGCGGGGCGTGGCTGGAATCGGCCGGCGCCGCCCAGATCGAGCTGGAGGTCCTCGACTGGTTCCGGACCTGGCTCGGGATGCCGGCCAGCACCGCGGGCGTGCTCGTCAGCGGGGGCTCGGCCGCCAACCTGATGGCGCTTCTGGTGGCCCGCGAGGCCGCCGGCGGCCCGGCCGGGGATACCGTCCTGTACGTGTCGGACCAGGCGCACTCGTCCCTCGCCCGGACCGCGCGGGCCATGGGCCTACGTCCGCACCAGGTCCGGGTGCTGCCGACCGACAGCCGCTGGCGGCTGTTGCCGGAAACGGTGGCCGCGGCCGTGCGGGCCGACCGCGGCGCGGGCCGGGTCCCCTTCGCCGTGTGCGCCAGCGCCGGGTCAACCAACACCGGCGCGGTCGATCCGCTCGGCGACCTGGCCGACATCGCCACCGCGGAACGGCTGTGGCTGCACGTGGACGCGGCCTATGGCGGCTTCGCCGTGCTGACCGCGAAGGGACGCTCAGCGCTGGCCGGCATCGACCGCGCCGACTCGGTGACGCTGGATCCGCACAAATGGCTCTACCAGCCGATGGAGTGCGGCAGCCTGCTGATCCGCGACGGTGCCCGGCTCGAGCGCACGTTCGCCATCCACCCCGACTACCTCGACGGCGACGCCACCCAGGGCGCCGGCGAGGTCAACTTCGCCGACCGGGGACTGCAGCTCTCCCGGGGCTTCCGGGCGCTCAAGATCTGGGTCACGGTGCAGACCTTCGGCCTGGCCGCGCTCCGCGCCGCCGTCCAGCGCAACCTCGACCTGGCCGAGTTCGCCGAGACGCTGATCCGCGGCCGGCCCGAGCTCACCCTGATGGCCCGGGCGACGCTCGGGATCGTCTGCTTTCGCCGGGAATGGCCCGGCTGCGACGAGGCCGAAACCGAACGCCGGGGCACCGCCCTCGTCGAGGACCTGGAACGCAGCGGCGCCGCGCTGGTCTCCACCACCCGGCTGGCGGGCCGCCACGCCATCCGGCTCTGCATCCTCAACCCGACCAGCTCGCAAGAGCACGTCCGGCACGTCATCGATCATTTCGCGGACGCGCCGGTGCCCCCGGCCGCCTCGCCCGGCGCAGCGGCCGCCTCGCCCGGCGGCGCGGGCTACGCCGATTACCGGGCCGACGTCATCCCCGGCCCGGACGGCGACATGCTGCGCACCGTCCCGCTGCTGGCCGGCCTGCCCGGCTCGACCCTGAGGGCCATCCGCGGCCGCGGGGTCAGCCAGGACATCACCGCCGGGCAGGAGGTGATCCGCCGGTGGGATTCCGGCCGGCATTTCTACCTCATCCTCTCCGGCCGCTACGACATCTTCATCGACGACCGGCTCATTCGCACCCTCGGCCCCGGTGACCACTTCGGCGAGCTCGCGGCCCGTGACTGGGGCGGCGGCTACGGCTACACCCGTCTCGCCACGGTCAGGTGCGCCGAGCCCGGGCGGCTCCTCCGCCTGACCGGTGAAGATTTCCAATGGCTGGTCGACACCGAGCCGGACGTCCGGGCCCGGCTCGCCGCCGTCCAGGCCGACCGTCTCGAGCAGCGTTAGCCGCGCGCGTCCATTGTGCCCTCGCATCGGCCCGGACACGCTGACCGGGCGGTGGCCAGCCGGAGGGGACGCCGGTCAGGGGCATGACTCGCTGTACTTCCAGGGGCAGGGATCGCGAGTCCTGTGCACCGACCTGTCGCCGGCCATGGTCGGACGCTGCCAGGCGAAGGGCCTCGAAGCACGCGTCGTCGGCTTCCCCGGCCTCGGGGTCCCGCCGGCCTCATTCGACGCCGTCTATGCCCTGAACATGAGGAAGGCCCGGTGCAGGACGACCGCCATCCGGTGCCCCGCTTCTTCGCGTTCCGCTCAGACACGAGAATGACGGAGGCACTGGCGGAACGCTTCCACGTCCTGTCGTTCACGACCGTCGCCCATGACGGGAATCACTTCCAGTCATTCGTGCTCGAGAAGCCGCCTCCAGTAGCGAGACCGAAGCGGTTCCGGCGGACTGCTCATCTGAAGGCTGATTGCCGTCCTTGCCATCGTAGAAGGGCCGGTCCAGTACTCAGAAGACCTTCTCCGGGAGATCGGGTAGGATTGCCGAGGAATAGGGCGATACGTATGTTGCTCCTCCGATCCGTTACTCCCTGACGCAAGGAGCGGCCCACGTGACTTTCGACAAGGCCATCTTCCTAAGTCATGCTCATGTTGACCGAGTGCTGGCTGATCTTCTCCGCAATACCTTCGTTCTGGGTGGCGTGCATGAGCGTCACATGTTCTACTCTTCGGGCCGCGCAACCGGCATCCCTTCTGGGGAGGACGTCCGTCCTTACCTCCAACGAGCCCTTCAAGAGGCCGGACTCGTGATTGAACTTGTCTCCGAGACCTTCTTGCGGAGACCAATTTGCCTGATGGAACTCGGCGGTGCCTGGGCTCTCGGCAAACCGACCTACCCTATCGTCGTGCCGCCACTCACCCGACAGTTGGTGGTTCAGCATATTGGTGATGTGCAGATGGGCATTCTCGGCGAGGAACGCGACCTTGATGAACTGTTCGATGAACTGCATGATCGGCTGGCGAGGGATGTCGGCATCCAAGCAGAAACAACGCCGTGGAATCGCGCCATTCGCGAGTTCAAGGGGCAATTGACCGCCAAGCTGGAGGCAGCCCATGCAGCCGCCGAAGTACAAACTAAGTCGGTGCATTCTTCTACCCGAGAGCAAGCGAAAGCATCGAACCCGGAATCGGGACGCTCCTCGCGTGATGATCAGGTTCAGCAACTCCTGCGGCGCCCCTTCCTTCATCGGCAGATACAAGACGGCAAGCGTTCCTCTGAAGTTGCCGCAGCGCTGGAAGAGCTGAAAATTACCTTGGCGGAATTTCTGGCTGAAATTGATTATGACCCTCGATCGCTCGATACTAATTTGGAGGATGTTCACCGTTTTGTCCGGGAAATCCGCGAGTTCGCCAAGACGTGGGTGGTCGATTTCAGCGCCCGGGATTCGGTGAAACGTGTTTACGATCGCCTCGATGACGCGCGCAACGCGGAGAACGATAAGTACGAGCTGTACGCGGTAGACCTCGAAGGCTACCGGAACAAGGAGAAAAACCTTGATGCTGTGATTGACCGGCGTCGAGCATATATCCGTACACTGCGAGATTTCCAAGAGCCACTGTCCGCCATGCTTCGCGTTCTGCGCCGTGAACCATCGCGATATCTCTCCGGCGCAGGGCCAGATACAGAACGCCAGTAAGGCCAGAGGTGGAGCAGTACTCAAGTATCCCATCCCCGGGTGTTTTCAGGCCGTGTAACGCAGCTTAAGTTCGTCGGTGTGGCCGGACCAGCTCAGGTGCAGTGCCCAGCAGCCAGGCGCCGGCAGATTGATGATCGACGGTCCCGGCCCGCCGGGTACGGACAGGGTCGCGGTGCCGGACGCGTCGCCAACGGAAACGAATATCTCGGCTAGCCGCGCGCCCGTCTCCAGTTGGCCAAGGAGGTTTACGCTGTCGTTGTGGCTGCTCCGGAGGAGGGGACGGCGGCCGTTTCGTTTGTCGGCCGCGACCGTGAGCTGGCCCGGGTGACCGGCCTGCTGGACGAGGCGCGGGCGGGCCGCGGGCGGCTGCTGCTGTGCACGGGCGAGGCCGGGATCGGCAAGACCCGGCTGGCCGAGGAGACCGCGGCGGTCGCGGTGGCGCGGGGAGCGGCGGTCGCCTGGGCTCGCTCGAGCGGCCGGGACATCGCACCGCCGTACGGGCTGTGGCGGCTGGCCTTGCAGGACCTGCCGGGCCTGCCGGGCCGGCGTAGCGATAAGCCGGGATCCGACCTGTGGTCGCTGGCGTTCGGCGGGACGGCGGGGCACGACCTGGGCAGCGGCTCGGAGTCGACCGCGGGCAGCGTTTCGCCCTGTTCAGCGCGGTACGCGAGCGGCTGGCCCAGGCCGCGGAACCGGACGGCCTGCTGCTCGTCCTAGA
>PMST01000182.1 GCA_003168295.1 Actinomycetota bacterium | reverse complement strand
TCAACAACACGATCGTCTCGATTACCGACCCCACGGGCAACGTCATCTCATGGGCATCCGCGGGGCAGGTCGGCTTCAAGGGATCGCGCAAGTCGACGCCGTACGCCGCCCAGATGGCCGCGGAAGCCGCGGCGCGCCGCGCGATGGAACACGGCATGCGCAAGGTCGACGTCTTCGTCAAGGGCCCGGGCTCGGGCCGGGAGACCGCCATCAGGTCGCTGCAGGCGACCGGGCTTGAGGTCGGCTCGATTCAGGACATGACCCCCGTACCGCACAATGGCTGCCGGCCGCCCAAGCGGCGCCGGGTCTGACCGGGCTGACAGGAGATAGCGACAGATGGCTCGATACACAGGCCCGGACTGCAAGCTTTGCCGCCGGGAGAAGACCAAGCTCTTTCTGAAGGGCGCCAAGTGCGACTCGCCCAAGTGCCCGATCGAGATCCGGCCTTATCCGCCGGGCGAGCACGGCAGGAACCGCCCGAAGGAAGGCGACTACCTGCAGCAGATCAGGGAGAAGCAGAAGGCCCGCCGGATCTACGGCATCCTGGAGCGGCAGTTCCACGGCTACTACGTCGAGGCCTCCCGCAAGCACGGCCGGACCGGCGAGACCATGCTCCAGCTGCTCGAGCGCCGGATGGACAACGTCGTGTTCCGCGCGGGCTTCGCCAAGAGCCGCGACATGGCCCGCCAGCTGGTCCGGCACGGCCACTTCACGGTGAACGGCAAGAAGGTCGACATCCCGTCCTACCGGGTCAGCGAGAACGACATCGTCGAGGTAATGCCTAAGTTCCTCGAGATGACCCCGTTCGTCGTCGCCCGGGCCGAGGCTGGCGAGCGCATCGTACCCGCCTGGCTCGAAGTGGTCCCAGACAAGATGCGCATCCTGGTCCACTCGCTCCCCGTCCGGGCCCAGATCGACACCCAAGTCCAAGAACAGCTAATCGTCGAGTACTACTCGAAGTAATCCAGGTAGTACGAAGTCACCTGCAGTAAGAAGTACCGCGGTAAGAAGTAACCTGCATCACCCGCCCCAACCACCACCCACCTCCGGGGACCCAGAGGGTCCCCCCAGGGGGTGTTAGGGGGGCGGAGCCCCCCTAAACCGGGGGGTCCCCGGGGGGCAGAGCCCCCGGGGGCCAACACCGACGTCATATAGCGGGCGTCGCGGAAAGGAAGTTTCATGCTCATTGCTCAGCGCCCCTCGCTCGCCGAGGAGCAGGTAGACGAATTCCGGTCCCGGTTCGTGATCGAGCCGCTCGAGCCGGGTTTCGGTTACACCATCGGCAACTCGCTCCGGCGGACCCTGCTGTCCTCGATCCCGGGGGCAGCCGTCACGAGCATCAGGATCGAAGGCGTCCTGCACGAGTTCTCCACGGTTCCGGGCGTGAAGGAAGATGTCACCGACATCATCCTGAACCTGAAGGAACTGGTGGTGTCCTCCGAGCACGACGAGCCGGTCGTGATGTATCTGCGTAAGCAGGGACCCGGCGAGGTGACCGCGGCTGACATCGCGCCGCCGGCCGGCGTCGAGGTGCACAATCCCGAGCTGCACGTCGCCACCTTGAACGCCAAGGGCAAGCTCGAGATGGAGCTGACCGTCGAGCGCGGCCGTGGCTACGTCTCGGCGACGCAGAACAAGCAGCCAGGTCAGGAGATCGGCCGGGTGCCGATCGACTCCATCTACTCACCCGTGCTGCGGGTGACGTACAAGGTGGAAGCCACCCGTGTCGAGCAGCGGACCGACTTCGACCGGCTCATCCTTGACGTCGAGACCAAGCCGTGCATGCGCCCCAGGGACGCGGTGGCCAGCGCGGGCAAGACCCTGGTCGAGCTGTTCGGGCTGGCCCGGGAGCTCAACGTTGACGCCGAGGGCATCGACATCGNNCCGACGCCGCGCTGGCGGCGGATCTGGCCCTGCCGATCGAGGACCTCAACCTCACCGTCCGTTCCTACAACTGCCTGAAGCGTGAGGGCATTCACACGGTCGGCGAGCTTGTCGGCCGTAGCGAGCAGGATCTACTCGACATCAGGAACTTCGGCGCCAAGTCGATCGAGGAAGTCAAGCAGAAGCTCGTTGACATGGGTCTCGCGCTCAAGGACTCGCCGCCCGGGTTCGACCCGAGCAGCGCGGTCGGCGCCTACAGCGACGACGACGACAGCTACGTGGAGACCGAGCAGTACTAACGTGGCCCCCTACGGGGCCACATGCCCCGGGGCCCCGTGCCCCGGGGCCACGCACACCGAGGAGAGGTCCGTATGCCCACGCCCACCAAGGGCCACCGCCTGGGCGGCAGCCCGGCCCACGAGCGGCACATCCTGGCGAACCTGGCCACCGCGCTGTTCCAGCATGGCCGGATTACCACCACCGAGGCGAAGGCCCGCAGGCTGCGGCCGGTAGCCGAGCGGCTGATCACCTTCGCCAAGCGCGGCGACATGCATGCCCGCCGCCACGTGCTGACCGTGGTTACGGACAAGGGCGTGGTGCACCAGCTGTTCACCGAGATCGCCCCGGAGTTCTCCGAGCGAGACGGCGGCTACACCCGCATCACCAAGATCGGCCCCCGCAAGGGTGACAACGCGGCGATGGCGGTCATCGAGCTGGTCCGCGGCGAGCCAGTCGCAGCCAAGCCCCGCCGCCGGGCCCGCCGCGCCGAGCCCAAGGCTGCGGAGGCGCCGGCGACGGCTACCGCCGTGGCTGAGGCGCCCGTCGCCGACGAGGCACCTGTAGCCGATGAGGCCGCGGATGTCGACGAGGCCGGGGATGTCGACGACAACGCGGATGTCGACGACGACACGGATGTCGCGGACACTGATGAGGACGCTGACGCCGACGAGGACGACGCTGACGAGGACGCCTAGGGCACCGGTCAAGTAGCCCGGTCCGCCGCGTCCGCCGATTACAGCCCTCCGAGCATCCCTTTTGTCGGGTTTATCAGATTTCACTGGCGGATTTTGGTGGTGGATCTGGGCTTGGCGGTGGATCGGGAGGATCATGTTGCACCGGATCCACCACGGAGCCCGGATCCACCACGATAACCGGAACGATTTTCGATTTTTTGCTGCTTGCGTGGTCTCTGTGACCACCGTGGTGCTGGGCAGGTTCGCACTACTTGACCGGCAGGGCTAGCAAGCCGGGTAAGGCCTTGACCGGCTGAACCTGGAGACCACGGAAACCCCGGAGACCCCGGACCCGCGTGAGGTTGGCTTGGAAGAAGAACCACGGACCGTTCGGCTTCGGGTTGATCTTTCCTACGACGGGTCGGGGTTTTCCGGTTGGGCCGCCCAGCCGGGTCGGCGCACGGTCGAGGCTGAACTGGCCGAGGCGCTCGGGCGGGTGCTGCGGCTCCCCGGACCGCCGAAGCTGACGGTGGCCGGGCGCACGGACGCCGGAGTGCACGCCCGCGGGCAGGTCATCCACGCGGATGTACCCGCTATCGCCTGGGCCGCGGCGGCCGGCCGGGCGGTGGCCAGGCTGGCCGGGGTGCTCCCCGCCGACATCCGCGTCCGGGCCGCGGACCGGGCACCTGACGGGTTCGACGCGCGGTTCTCCGCGCTGTGGCGCCGTTACTCCTATCGCGTCTGCGACGATCCGGCCGCCGCGGACCCGCTGCGCCGGCACGAAACGCTGTGGTACTTCCGGCGGCTTGATGTCGACGCCATGAACGAGGCGGCGCTTTTCTGCCTCGGTGAGCATGACTTCGCCGCCTTCTGCCGCCGCCGGGAAGGGGCGACCACCATCCGGTCGCTGCGCACCCTGGACTGGCATCGCGACCATGACGGCATCGCGATCGCAACCGTGGTGGCGGATGCGTTCTGCCACAACATGGTGCGTTCACTGGTCGGTGCGCTCATCGCCGTCGGCGAGGGCCGCAGGCCCGGCCACTGGCCGGCCGAGGTGCTCGCGGCCGCGGTCCGCGATCCCGCGGTCCGGGTCATGGCACCGCACGGCCTGTGCCTCGAGGAAGTGGGCTATCCCCCGGCGGGCGCGCTGGCCGCCCGGGCCGCCGACGCGCGCAGGCTGCGCTCTGCTGACTTCTCGCCTCCGGGGCGCGCGACTTGCCCCTCGCCTCCGGGGCGCCTTTGATGCGCCGCCTTCCCTCGTCGCTCGTTCCTCGCTCCNNCCTCAGTCCAGGCAGCGCGGCGCCCCTTTGGCTGGCTCAGGTCTTGTGGCGCGCGGTCCCGCTGCGCGCACCGCCTGCACCATCAATTTCATCCGACCCGTACGCATCAGTCCGGTTCGTATGGTTGTGGCAACGTATACACCCTTGTGTGTACGTTGCGGCAACCATGCACTACGTATCACCGGGCTCGGCGGCCCTAGGCCTTTCCGCCCAGCATCCGGGTGCTCAGGTTGATGTTGGCGCTGCCGGTCACCAGGTTGGTGGCGAACTGCTCGAGGAGCTGCTTGGCGGCCGAGGTCGAGGGTGACTTCAGGTCGGCGAGCTGGGCCCACATCAAGATCAGATAATGCCCCTTGACCTCTGCCTGCACGACCCCGGTCCCGTCGCCTAGCTTCTTGGTGGCGCCCTTTTTCGCGGGGAGCGGCGCGATGACCTCCTTCGGCCCGGTGGCCTGCCCGGCCTTTTGCGCCGCGGCCGAGGTTTCCAGGTTCACCACGCCGACGGTGCCCATCAGCTGGCCGTTGCCTGATATATAGCTCGCCCGCGCCACCTGGCTGCAGTGCCCCGATGTCAGCGCCGCCTGCAGTTGCGCGCCGTACACCGACTGGGAGCAGTTCTTGGTTACGCTGGCGGCCGTCCTGACGTACGAGCTGCCGTTAAGCACGAACTGCGGCGGGAACAGCCCTTCGACGGTCAGCGGGGCGGGATCCTGGGTCCTGGATCCGATGTGCTGCCACTTGCCCAGAGACTGATCGAAGTCCGGCGACCCCGGAGCGGTCGTGGGCAGTCGCAGCGACGGCGGCACCGGCGCGTTGACGCGCGGCTCGTAAAAGAACTTGTACCCGCCGAATCCGGCCGCCAGGACCACGACGGCGACCAGGGCCAGTAGCCCCGGCCGGGATTGCAGGCGCCGCTTCGGCTTCGCCTTCGCGCTGCGCCGTCCGCCCGCCGGCACCGCGATCGTATGTGCCGGCCGCGGGTCGACCCGGGTGATGGGATCCGCGTCCTCTGGCGAACCCGGGACCTCGCCCGTGAGCGGCTCTCGCGGCGGGTACCAGAACCCGTCCGGGGACTGCTCCTGCCCAGGCGGGAAGCCCCCTGCCGGCGTCCGTCCGCCCGACCCCGGCGAGCCCGGCGTCGGGTATCTGCCGCTTCCGTGACCCAGGACCGGTTGTGCCCCGGTTCCGGCTCCGATGAGCCGCTGCGCACCAGTACCCGCGCCCGAGGTCCGCTGAGGTCCGGTAACAGGCAGAGGTCCCGTACCAGGCCCGGCGGCCCGCTGAGGTCCGGTAGCAGGCCCAAGGGTCCGCTGGGGTCCGCTGGGGGCTCTCAGCACGGCCTGCGGGCCGCTGTCGGCCGAACGCCCGGAGTCCTGGCCCGGATTGCTTTCCGGCCACGGCCAGGAGGCCTGGCGGTCCGAGTCCGCGGCCGGACGGCCCCGTCCCGGGCCCTGGTGATCCATAACGTTGAGGGTATCGTCCGGATCTGTCCGGGTAAGGTGGTCATAGAACTTTCCGACTCAGGTCGTACGTGGGCGATAGGCGATGCGTGGGCGGCCCAGACAGGTGGGCTCGTTTCGCTTTGGCATCATCGCTTTGGCATCACTGCGTGAAGCGGAGTATGCTGCGTTGGCGTCATGCGCTACGGGCATGGACGCGGTGGGCCTTTCGTGCGCGCACTTTCGCGCGTTGCGGCGCGGCGCGCCGGCGGAGCGCCCAGGGCGGTCGGCACCACCAGGTGCTGGCCGGAGAAGATCACGAGACATACGCGAAGGCTTAGGACTGTGCGCACTTTCAGCCCCAAGGACAGTGACATTACGCGGCAGTGGCATGTCGTCGATGCTTCAGACGTGGTGCTCGGCCGCCTGGCCAGCCACGTGGCTGTGTTGCTCCGGGGCAAGCACAAGCCGATCTTCGCACCGCACGTGGACACGGGCGATTTCGTGATCGTGATCAACGCGGCGAAGGTAGCGCTCAGCGGCAACAAGCTGGAGCAGAAGATGGCCTACCGGCATTCCGGATACCCGGGCGGCCTGCGGGCGGTCTCGTACGCTGACCTGATGGCCAGCAACCCCGAGCGCGCTGTGGAGAAGGCCGTCCGTGGCATGCTGCCGAAGAACACGCTCGGCCGCAAGACGCTGAGCAAGCTCAAGGTGTACGCCGGCCCGGACCATCCGCATCAGGCTCAGCGGCCTCAGCCGTACGAGATCACGCAGATCGAGCAGTAAACAAGCAGGAAGTACGAGGAAGAGAACCGTGGCTGAGCCCACTGGCGTAACCACTCCGAGCGTCGAGGACGGCGCCGAGTTTACTGACGACGAGTACGGCGCGGAGGTCCCGTCGGAGTACACGACGGAAACCGCGCAGGACGCCCCGGCGCGTGCCGCCGCGCGGCGCCCGATCGTGACCGGTCACGCCGCCGGCACCGGCCGCCGCAAGGAGGCGATCGCCAGGGTCCGCATCCTCCCCGGCTCCGGCCAGTGGACGATCAACGGCCGGTCGCTCGATGTGTACTTCCCGAACAAGGTGCATCAGCAGCTGGTCAACGAGCCGTTTGTCACCCTCGGCGCGGAGAACCAGTTCGACGTGGTGGCCCGGATCTCTGGTGGCGGCGTGACGGGGCAGGCGGGCGCGCTGCGCCTCGGCGTGACCCGGTCGCTCATCCTGCTCGACCCGGAGAACCGCCCGGCGCTGAAGAAGGCTGGCTTCGTCACCCGGGACGCCCGGGTCAAGGAGCGCAAGAAGTACGGACTCAAGAAGGCCCGTAAGGCGCCGCAGTACTCGAAGCGGTAAGGTGCCGCTCGGGGCGAGCCTGTAGAGCGCGCGCGTCAACGCATATGAGCTGAACTCATCGGGGCCGAGTTCATAGGGCCGAGTTCATCAGAGCGGAGCAACGAGCGGGAGTGACATGGGTGCATCGGGGGGTGAGCTCAACCGCCTCTTCGGTACGGACGGTGTCCGGGGCGTCGCTGGTCGTGATCTGACCGCGCGTCTGGCCACGGATCTCAGCGCGGCGGCCGCCGCCGTCCTGGGCGNNGGCGGGGCCGGGCGTACCGGGGTCGGCCGTACCGGGCGCCCGCTGGCCGTCATCGGCCGCGACCCACGCGCCTCGGGTGAGTTCCTGGAGGCCGCCGTGGTCGCGGGCGTGACCGGCGCGGGCGTCGACGTGCTGCGGCTCGGGGTCATTCCCACGCCGGCCGTGGCCTACCTGACCGGAGCCCTGGACGCCGCCTTCGGCGTCGTCATCTCCGCGAGCCACAACCCGGCCAGGGACAACGGGATCAAGTTCTTCGGGCGTGGCGGCATCAAGCTGCCGGACGCGGTGGAAGACCAGATCGAGGCCCGGTTCAGGACACCGGAACGGGGGACACTCGAGCCGAAGATTCCGGAACAGAGGACCCTGGACCCGGCCGCCACCGGATTCGGCCGGGTCCGCGACGCCACCGTCGAGCCGGAGCGGTACCTGGACCACCTGCTGTCCACGCTGCCAGACCCGTCGGCGCTGGCCGGCCTGCGGATCGTGGCCGACTGCGCGCACGGGGCGGCGTACCAGATGGCGCCCGAGGCGCTGCGCCGGGCCGGCGCGGAGGTCGTCACCATCGGAGCCGAACCCGACGGGCTCAACATCAACGACGGATGCGGTTCGACGTCCCTCGGTGCCCTGGTCGCGGCGGTTCGCGAGTACGGCGCGGACGCGGGCATCGCCTACGACGGCGACGCGGACCGGTGCCTGGCGGTGGACGCGGACGGGCAGCCGCTGGACGGCGACCAGATCCTCACCGTGCTCGCGACCGGGCTGAAAGAGGCGGGCCGGCTGACCGGCGACACGGTCGTGGTCACCGTGATGTCCAACCAGGGCTTCCACGTGGCGATGGGGGAGGCAGGCATCACGGTGATCGAGACGCCGGTCGGCGACAAGCACGTCTCCGAGATCATGCGCGACCGGGGTTACGTGCTCGGCGGGGAGCAGTCCGGGCACATCATCATGGGTGAGTACGCGACGACGGGCGACGGCGTGCTGACGAGCCTGCAGCTGCTGGCCGCGGTGAACCGGCGCGGGGTGTCGCTGGCGGCGGCGGCGAAGATGATGCCTAAGTACCCTCAGGTGCTGGTCAACGTGCCCGGCGATGCGTCGCAGCTCGGACCGGAGGTGGCCGCGGCGGTGGCCAGGGCGCGGGAACAGCTGGGCGGGAAAGGGCGGGTGCTGGTCCGGCCGAGCGGTACCGAGCCCGCGATCCGGCTGATGGTCCAGGCGGAAGATGCGAGCCTGGCCGAGCGGGTCGTCGGCCAGCTCGCGGACGAGGTTCGGCTGGCCCTCGCGGGGCATTAGAAACCCCATGCGAGAGGCTTACGACGTGGCTGCCGTGCGGGCGGCCGAACGCGCGCTGATGGAGCTCGTCCCGGACGGGGCGCTGATGGGGCGGGCCGCCGCGGGACTCGCGTCGGTGTGCGCGTCCCTGCTCGGCCAGCACCCCGGGTACGTGTACGGGACCCGGGTCGTCGTGCTGGCAGGCAGCGGGGACAACGGCGGCGACGCCCTGTACGCGGGCGCCCTGCTGGCCCGTCGCGGCGCCTCCGTCACCGCGATCACGCCAGGGTCCGGTGCCCATCCGGGCGGAACCACCGCGCTCCGCGCCGCGGGCGGGCGAACGCCCGGCCAGGCCATCCAAGGCAGCGCGATCGACCGCGCTGACCTGATCATTGACGGCCTGCTCGGCATCGGCGGGCGGGGCGGCCTGCGGGAGCCCTTCGCCGGCCTGGCCCAGCGGGCCGAGCAGGCCCGTCAGGCCGGTGCGACGGTGGTGGCTGTCGACCTGCCCAGCGGCATCGACGCCGACACCGGAGCCGTCGACGGTCCGGCGGTCCGGGCCGACGTCACCGTGACCTTCGGCGCGATCAAGCCCGGGCTGCTGATAGACCCGGGTGCCGGGCACGCCGGAGCCGTGGAGCTGGTGGATATCGGCCTGGAGCCCTACCTGAAGGACGGACCCGCGGCCGCCTCGCCGCAGCGTCACGACATCAGCGAACTGCTGCCCCGGCCCGGGCCGGAGTCAGATAAATACCGCCGGGGCGTCCTCGGCCTGCTCGCGGGCAGCGACCGTTTTACCGGAGCCGCGCTGCTCTCCACCGGCGGGGCGGTGCACGGCGGGGCCGGCATGGTCCGGGTGGTGACGGCACACGCCGCCGCCGCGCTGGTCCGGCAGGTGTGGCCCGAGACCGTGCTCACGGTGCATCCCGACGACCCTTACTGGGACCTGATCGGCTCGGTGGGCCGGGTGCAGGCGTGGGTGGCCGGTCCCGGCATGGGCACCGGCCCGGACGCGGTGGCGCGGCTGACCGCGATTCTCGGCACCGATCTGCCGGTCCTGGTGGACGCGGACGGGCTGACGATCCTGAGCCAGGTCAAGGAGCTGCTGCCGCGCGCGGCGCCGACGCTTATCACGCCGCACGCCGGCGAGCTGTCCCGGCTGCTTGACACCGACCCCTCCAGCGTCGAGGCGCAGCGGCTCGAGCACGCCCAACGGGCCGCCGACCAGCTCGGCGTCACCGTGCTGCTGAAGGGATCCACGACCGTCATCGCGTCGCCGGCGGAGTCCCAGCCGGTCCTGGTCAACCCCACAGGTACGCCATGGCTGGCCACCGCGGGCAGCGGTGACGTGCTGTCCGGGCTGGCCGGCGCGCTGCTCGCGCAGGGCCTTGAGCCTGCTCAGGCCGGCCTGGCCGCCGCGTACCTGCACGGCCTGGCCGGGCGGCTCGCCGCCGCCCCGGACCCGGACTCGGGCGAGGCCCCGATCGGGGCCTCCGACCTGGTCCGGGCGCTGCCCGCGGCGTTCCGGAGCCTGTAAGCGTCATGGACCGGCAGGCGTTCATCGACCTCGGCGCGATCACCGGCAACGTCGCGGCGCTTTCCGAGTGGGTCCGCGGCAGCCAGGTGATGGCCGTGGTCAAGGCGGACGGGTACGGCCACGGCATGGTCCGGGCGGCCCGGGCGGCGCTGGCCGGCGGGGCGAGCTGGCTGGGTGTCGTCGACACCGCCGAGGCCCTCGCGCTCCGGCAGGCCGGGATCACCGCCCCGGTGCTCTGCCTGATGGCCTTCGGTGCGCCGTCAGAGGCGATCGCGCAGGACATTGACCTGTCCGCAGGTTCGGTCGCGTTCGTCGAGGTGGTCGCGGCCGCGGCGGGCCGGGTCGGCCGTCCGGCCCGGCTGCACCTGAAGGCCGACACCGGCCTGAGCCGGGGCGGAGCCACCCCGCAGGACTGGCCGCGTCTGGTCGACGCCGCGCTGGCGGCCCAGGCGCGCGGGTTGCTGCGGGTGGTCGGCCTGTTCTCGCATTTCGCCTGCGCCGACCTGCCCGGGCATCCGTCGATCAGGGCTCAGCTGGCCGCGTTCACCGACGCGGTCGCGGTCGCGGAGAAAGCCGGCGTCACCCCCGAGGTCAGGCACATCGCCAACACCGCCGCCGGCCTGACCGTGCCGGAATCCCGGCTGGACCTGGTGCGGTTCGGCGGGGCCAGCTACGGCCTGTCCACGTTGCCGGGCGGCGCGCCGTCCTGGCTGCGGCCCGCGATGAGCTTGCGCGCCCGGCTGGCCATGGTCAAGCGGGTCCCTTCGGGCACCGGCGTCTCTTACGGCCACCGCTACGTCACGGCCCGGGAGACCACCCTCGGCCTGGTGCCGCTCGGCTACGCCGATGGGGTGCCGCGCGGCGCGGCCGGCCTGTCCCTGGTCAGCGCGCGCGGCCGCCGCTGGCCAATCGCTGGCACGGTGTGCATGGACCAGTTCGTCGTCGATTTCGGTGACGAGCCGGTCGCCGCGGGCGATGAGGTAGTGCTGTTCGGCCCCGGAGATGACGGCGAGCCCACCGCGCAGGAATGGGGTGAGGCCCTGGGCACCATCTCCTACGATCTGGCCACGGGTATCGGCGCCCGGGTACCGAAAATCTACCCAGGGGATCTTTGATGATTTTTCGGAACGGCCCTGGCCGCCTGCCCACGGTCACCCGGATCGCGACCGACGTGGCCATGCGGGACCTTGGACGGCAGCTGGCCGGGCTGCTCCGGGCTGGGGACCTGGTGATCCTGACCGGGCCGCTGGGAGCGGGCAAGACCACGCTGGTGCAGGGCATCGGCGCCGGGCTCGGGGTGCGCGGGCCCGTCACCTCCCCGACCTTCGTCATCGCCCGGGTGCATCCCGTGCTTTCCGGGTCCGGCCCGGCGCTGGTCCACGCGGACGCTTACCGTCTGGGCAGCATCAGCGAGGTGGACGATCTGGACCTGGACACCGACGCGGCGGCCGCGGTCACGGTGGTGGAGTGGGGTGCAGGTCTGGCCGAAGGCCTGGCCCAGGACCGGCTCGAGATCCTGATCGAGCCCGACGCGGACTCCGACGTGCGAACTGTCCAGCTAAATGGTCACGGCGCCCGATGGAATGATGCGCTCATGGACGCCGTAGATCGTTTATAGTTCCGCTGTATTGATCCCCGTTTGCGTATCGCGCCCGTTACGTACCGTTTCCCGATTCCGCCGTTCCCCGATTCGGAGGCGCGCCGTGCCCGAGCAGGAATACCTGCCGCCCCGCCGACCCGGCGACCCGGCCGGGCCCTACCGCCCTGACCGCGACGAGGATGACCCGTCGCCGTGGGCTGACCTGCCCCCGGTTCGTCCCGCAACGCCCGCAAGGCCCGCGATCCCCGTGATGCCCGCGGGTCACGCTGGTCCCGCGGGTCACGGCGGCCGCCGGGATGCCGAGGGTCCCATTCCGCCCGCGGGCGCCGGCAGTCCGCCCGAGGACGACTTCGTGCCGCAATGGGCTGTACCCGAGGCTGACGAGAACGAGGAGGTGCCCCGGCCTGGGCGCCGGGGCGGCCGCGCCATGCGGGCGGCGGCCCGCAAGCGGCGGCGGTGGCTCGTCCTGGCGGGCGGTCTGGTGATAGTGGCCGGAGTCGTGATCGCGGTGGTGTTGCTGCTGCCAAGCGGCCCCGGACCAGCGGCCGTCACTCCGGGCACGCTCATCACGACGTTCCAGCCGGGAGAACTCCGCCAGGTGCCAGCCGCGTGCGGCGTCGTCCCCGCCGCCACCGTGCGGCAGTACCTGCCAGGGAAGGTCAGCCAGGCCTCTCCGCTGCCGGTCAACGGCACGGCCGAATCCGCGTGTAACTGGACCGTCGACTCACCGCCCGTCTACCGGCTGATGGAACTCAACCTGCTCGCGTACGCACCGAACGGCCTGGCCAGCGGCGATGGCAGTGCTACCTTCGCCGCGATCGACGGGTACGATTCGGCGCTGCAGGCCATCAGTAACCCGCCCAAGCACTCGCCTGACCCCCGGGCCACGGTGACCCCGCTGTCTGGACTCGGCAACCAGGCGGACAGCGCCCTGCAGGTGTTCCATGCCGGCGGCGCGATCACCGACGTGGCGACCGTCCTCGTGCGCTATCACAACGTGGTCGTAACGGTCACACTGGATGGACTTGAGCACTCCAACCGCGGGTCTTACGGGCCGGTATCGGAGTCCGCGTTGTCGGCAGCCGCCCTGGCCTTCGCCCGCGCCGCCGAGGCATCCCTGCACTGATTCCGCCGGTACCGGCGGCTCTGGTGGGATTCGCGGTTGGGCTCAGCGACGCCGCGCGCCGACTAGGCTGGTCGGCGTGCTTGTGGTGGGTTTTGATACGGGGACTCCCGCGGTGAGCGTGGCTATCCACGACGGGGAACGGGTCGTCGGCGAGGCGTTCACTGTCGATGCCCGGCGACACGGCGAACTGCTCATGCCCATGATCGCGGAGGTCATGGCCGAAGCGGGTGCGTCGCGCGCGGATCTGACCGCGGTGGCGGTAGGGGTAGGGCCCGGGCCTTACACCGGCCTGCGGGTTGGCGTGGTGACCGCCAGGGTCCTCGGAGCCGTGCTGGGGATTCCCGTACACGGCGTGTGCACCCTGGATGTGATCGCGGCGGCGGCCGCGGGGGGAGCGGAGTTTCTGGTGGCAACCGACGCGCGCCGCAAGGAGGTCTACTGGGCGCGGTACGACGCCGACGGGCGACGGCTCGAAGGTCCCCTGGTCGGCGCCGCCAGCTCCATCCCGGGGGCGCTAGGGCTCGCGGTGGCCGGGACCGGGGGCCAGCTTTACCCGGAGGCGTTCGGCGAGCTGATCGGGCCTGCCTACCCGGATGCCCGGACGCTGTGCGCGATCGTGGCGGGACAGCTCAGCGAGCCAGGCAGCGCGGGACGAGTCAGCGAGTCCGGCAGCGCGGGACGATCTAGCGAGCCGCGTGGCCCGGGAGCGGCGCAGCCGCTGCTGCTGGCCGCGGATCCGCTATACCTGCGGCGGCCTGATGCCCGGGAGCCGGGACCGCCGAAGCGGGTAACGCCATCGTGAAGGCCCGGCGACGTGATACCCGCGGAGTGCGGTTGCGGGGGATGAGCAAGCGTGACATGCCTGGGGTCATGGCTCTGGAACGGGAGCTCTTCCCCGACGACGCGTGGACGCCTGAGATGTTCGCGGCCGAGTTCGCGCAGCCGGCCTCGCGCCGGCTCTATCTGGTGGCCGAGGAGGAGAACGCGCTGATCGGGTACGCGGGGATGATGTTTACCGGCGGACCGCAGGCCGATGTGGTGACGCTGGCGGTGGATCCGGCCCACTGGGGCCACGGAGCCGGCACGGCGCTGCTCACCGCGCTGCTGGACGAGGCGAGGAACCGCGGCTGTGCGGAGGTCTTGCTCGAGGTGCGTGAGGACAATCCCAGGGCCAGGCAGCTCTACTCGCGGCGCGGCTTTACCGAGGTCGGGATCCGGCGTGGCTACTACCAGCCGTCCGGCGTCGACGCCGTGGTGATGCGGAAAGGACTGGCCTGATGACGTCCCCGCTGGTGCTCGGCATCGAGACATCCTGCGACGAGACCGGTATCGGCCTGGTCCGCGGTCACGACCTGCTCGCCGACAGCGTGGCCTCGAGCGTGGAGGAGCACGCGCGGTTCGGCGGCGTCGTGCCCGAGGTCGCCAGCCGCGCACACCTGGAGGCGATGATCCCCACGTTCGACCGCGCGATCGCGACCGCCGGCGTCCGTCCGAGCGAGATCGACGCCGTGGCGGTCACCGCGGGTCCCGGGCTCGCCGGTGCCCTGCTGGTGGGGGTAGCGGCGGCCAAGGCGTATGCGTTCGCGCTCGGCAAGCCGCTCTACGGAGTCAACCACCTGGCCGCGCATATCGCAGTCGACCAGCTGGAACACGGCACGCTACCGTCGCCGGCGGTCGCCCTGCTGGTGTCCGGCGGTCATTCCTCGCTGCTACTCGTGCCGGACGTGGCCCAGGAGGTCATTCCGCTCGGCGCCACCATCGACGACGCGGCCGGCGAGGCTTACGACAAGGTGGCACGGGTGCTCGGCATGCCCTTTCCCGGCGGACCGCCCATCGACAAGGCTGCCCGCGAAGGTGACCCGGGCGCGATCAGCTTCCCCCGCGGCAAGTACCACGACGGCTCGCTCGACTTCTCCTTCGCGGGCCTGAAGACGGCCGTGGCCCGCTGGGTGGAGGCGCGGCAGGCTGCCGGGGAGCCGGTCCCGGCCGCCGACGTGGCCGCGTCTTTCCAAGAGGCCGTCGCGGACGTGCTCACCCGCAAGGCGGTGCAGGCCTGCCAGCGGCACGGCGTCACCGACTTGATCGTCGGGGGCGGCGTCGCGGCCAACTCCAGGCTCCGATCCCTCGCCGCGGAGCGGTGCGAGGCGGTCGGCATCAAGCTGCGGGTGCCGAGACCGGGCCTGTGCACCGACAACGGCGCCATGGTCGCGGCTCTCGGCGCCGAGATCGTGTCCCGCGGCATCGCGCCCTCCCCGCTGGACCTGCCCGCCGACTCCTCCCTACCCGTTACCGAAGTCGTCGTCCGCTAACGCGCTCCCGCGGTGGTCGGCCAGCGGGGACCGGGTGGGTTACCCGGCTCGGGCGGGCGGGCTGTGGCTGTGGCTGTGGCTGTGCAGGACTTTGGTCCGGTCGCGGTTCCACGCGGTGGTGGTCCCGTCCGGGTGGCGGACCAGGGTCCAGCCCATCCGGTGGATCATGACCTGATGATGGAAGAAGCAGATCAACAGGCAATTATCGAGACTAGTTTCGCCGCCGTTGCTCTTGTGCATGAGGTGGTGCACCTCACAGGCCGACGCGGGCTGATCGCAGCCCCCGGCCCACTGGCACCGGCGGTCGCGGGCCTTGACGGCGTTGCGGATCCCGGCCGGGATCGTGTCGCTGAACCCGATGTCCAGGGGCTGGCTGGGACCGCCGAGCCGGGCACCGAGCTCGCGGCGGCGCAGGAACGAAGCGAGCCCGTCCCGGCCCGACAGCAGCTCCACGGCCTTGCCGATGATGGCTTGCTCGAGTGACTCGCGGCTCAGGCCCGGCGGCAGCGGCTGGGGACCCGGCACCGGCTCACCCGGGCGGGCCGGGTCCGAGGCGGCGTGGTCCGGGTCGCTGTGATCGGGGTTGTTGTGGTCGGGGTCAGTGTGGTCCGGGCTGGGGTTGGGGGTGCAGCGGCCGGGGCCGTGCCCGGCTAGCTGAAGGCAGAGTCGGACCAGCTCCTCGAGAACGCCGGGGTTGACGGCGCCCAGCACCACCGGCGTCACTGACGCGTCGCACGCGAACCCCTCCGCGCCGTCGCCGTCCAGCCACGCCGCCCCGTCACTGCCGCCCGCCGACGCTGCGGCGCGGGCCGCGGCCCACCGGCCCCGCACCCGCTCGGTCCACTCCTGCTGGAGCCGGGAGCCGATGTCCAGGTCGGTCAGGTCCGCCAGATCAATATGCGCGGTGACCCTGACCGGCTGCCCGGCCCGCTCGGGCAGCAGCCCCGCCGCGACCAGCCGCCGGCACGCCTCCTCCAGCGCGTCATGGTAACGCTGCTCGTGAGTACGGTCATCTTCGGCGCCCCGCGGTACCGACAGCGCATCCAGCACCGCGGTCACGACAGCGGCGCACTCCGGGGTCAGGTCACCGGTCAGCACCCCGGCGCCGCCGAACGTGGTCTCCAGCCGCACGGCCCGGTCCTCGAACCGGGGGCCGTCCTGATCGGGGACATCGGGCCGGGACCGGGCCTCGATCTCCGCCGCCAGCGCGGCCAGGTCCGGCAGCTCCATCCCCATCAGCGCGGCGCTGACCAGGATCGCGTCCGCGCTGTCCCGGCAGTCCTCCGGCAGCCGGTCAGTCCAGCCGCAGATGGTCCGGGCGTAAGACTTCGTGAGGTCGTCCCCGGCGGCCAGCGCCGCCATGACCCGGGGATGGGTCCCGGTCCGGCGGGACCAGCCCGTGTGCTCGACCGCAGTGCCCTTGGTCACCCGGGTCTTATGGATCAGCCAGGACCGGGCACTGTAGTCCCCGTCGTCGCGGTAGCCCCGGGCGGCGTTGAACGCGGCCAGGATCGGGGCCCGCGCCGCGGTGACCCTCGCGTCGGCCCGTTCCAGCGCGATCAGGCACCGGGCCTGGATCACGGCCGGCATGCCGGCCGGGTCCGCGGCGGTCAGGTAGCCCAGCGCCGAGTCCAGCATCTGCAGCGCGTCGGTCTCGCTGGCCGGTGCCGAGGCAGTACTCACGTGATCCACACCCCCATCCAGATGCTCGCGGGCGGCCGCTTTCGCGGGTGGTGCTGGCGCCTGATTGCGCTCTCGCCGACGGCGGGACCGGGCTAACTCCCAGTACCTGGCCTGATGATCATCGAAGCGTGGTCGTTCTTTTCATCTTCTTGTTCGATCATACCGGCCGACTCTGACATTCCGGGAGTGCACCGGGCCTGACACGCCAAATCGGGCGAACAAATTTGCGGTCTACTGGACGCCGCCGTCCCCGGATTTGCCCTTGGGCCGGCGGTCCGGACCACTACGCTGCCTCCATCGCCAACGTCGATGGCTTCGAAGCCGAACATGGCGCAGGTCCGTGTTCTGGCCCGCGCTGACCGGCGACGAAAGTGCTCTTTTTCTGGTTAAGTCGTCTCCCGCGCTGACGGCCAGCCTCTATCGTAACGACGAAACCACCATTGTGACCTGCTGTAACATCTGGTTACTCTCTGAAGGGTAAGAGCATGAGGATGCGCCGGTTTCCGGTTGTGATCATTGCCGCCGCCGTTATCGGCAGCGTTGGCCTGAGCGCATGCGGGGGGGCTGGGACGACTTCATCCACCGCTGCGTCCGCGCCGGCCGCAGGCGGTTCGCAAGCGGCTGTGGCTACCGTAGCCGGCTCATCCCCGGCGTCCGCGCCTGCTTCGACGCCAGCGACTTCGGCGGCCGCCACCCACGCGGCCACGCATACGGCTGTCCCCGTTACCTCCAACACCCCTCCGCACTCCACGGCCTCTGCGCCCCCGGTGAGTACCCCCCCGACGGGGAGTTCCGGGTCGACCGTCGACTTCACGGTGCCCGCGATCTCCGGTGACAACATCGTCAGCGCCAGCGGTTCGTACGAGAAGATTGGCACCGCGAGGGTCAAGGTGTCCATCTGTGCCAAGCAGACCGGAAGCGCGTTCTCGGTGGGGGCGGTGGCGTACGCCTACAACAGCAGCGGAGCCGACAAGAATGTCGGCGCGGTCGACCTGACCGGAAAAGGCGACGACGAGTGCGTCTCGATAACCTTCCTCTTCTACACCGCCCACCTGAAGGTTCACGCGTTCATCGGCGGTAGTGGCGGGACCATTGTTAAGACCGGGCCGACCCTGACCCTCTACTGACGTTTCCGGTCGGCCCGCGAGGAGCCGGATCCGCGCGCCCCGGCGGTTAACGCCGGGGCGCGCGGGNNCGATGGCGATGGCGCCGATGGGCTCGTGGTCATCCGGCACGCCGAACGCCTCGCGGAACGGTCCGACGGCTTCGGGCACGATACCGAAGTACAGCGCGCCCAGGCCCTCGTCCACCACGGTGAGCAGGATCAGCAACGCCGCCATGCCCGTGTCTATATGCCAGAACGGCACTGGCCAGCGCGCTTCGTCCCGGTCCGCCCAGCCCTTGTCCGGCCGGGCGTACCGGTCCAGGTAGACCCGCTTCGCTGACATCGGCACGATGACCAGGGGCGCGGTTTTCACCGACGGGGCCGCCGCCGCGTCGGCCACCTCCCAGAAGCGCTTCAGGTCCGGCCCGGTGAGCACGAGGAAGGCCTGGCCCTGCGAGAACCCGGCTGACGGTCCCCGCACCGCGTTGCGCAGGATCCGGTCGAGGCTTTCCTGCGCGATCGGCTCGTCGCTGAACTGGCGCACCATGTGCCTGCGCCGCACGACGTCGGTGAAGTCCATGGCCGGTCAGGTCTTCTTGCCGCTGTCACCACGGTGCAGACGATGCCACAAACGCCGACCGAGCAGCGCCAGCGCCGCGATCCCGGCGGCGACCGGAAGGACCCGCTTCAGTACCGCAGGACCGACCAGCCTGACCAGGTTGATGGAGTCCTGGTTCTGCGCCGCAGGCGGCACCGTCGCCGTCCGTACCGGCGGCGGGGCGGCGGCCGATTCCGATCCTGCCGGGGCCGGCCCAGCGTCAGTGGCCACCGCGGAACCGGTCGCCGCGCTGCCATCTCCGGCGTTTTCCGCACTGCTTGTCGCCGTGCTCAAGCTGGCCGCGCCCGAGCTGGCTGAGCTGGCCGGACCGGCATCAGCCGGGCCCGCATCGGCCGGGCCCGCATCGGCTGGGCCCGCACCTGCCGGCCCCGCACCTGCCGGGCCCGCATCAATTACGGCGGCATCGGCCACGGCGGCATCGGCCGCGCCATCGGCGCGGTCCGGTCCGACCCCGCCATCGGAGATCATCTGGGCCAGGTTCTCCGCGAACTTTTCTACCAGCTTGCCGCCGACTTCGGCGATCACGCCGCGGCCGAACTGGGCCGGCCTGCCGGTCACGTTCATCGTCGTGTGGATGGAGACCTCGGTGCCCTCCCCGGAGGGCACCAGCGACGCCCGGACGGCCGCGGAGGCGGTACCCGCGCCGCGGGTCTCCTTACCTGAGGCGTCCACGACCACCACCCTGGTGTCCGGGTCGCGCTCGGTGAACTTCGCGGTCCCGCGGTAGGTCAGCGACACCGGACCGACCTTGACCCTGAT